>CAZVPZ010000016.1:0-24647 GCA_964629245.1 uncultured archaeon
TCTCGGCGATGGCGCGCTTCGTGTTCAGGTTGTACGTGTTCTTCGACCAGTTCTGGACGGTCGAGTACTGGACGTGTGCGCCCTCCTTGACGAACACCTCGACGCATCCCGCATGGAGGTTGTGGCGGGAGTATGTAGGGGCGGAGCAGCCCTCGATGTAGTGCACACGACTGTCTTCCTCCGCGATTATCAGGGTGTGCTCGAACTGTCCCATGCCCTTTGAGTTCATACGGAAATAGGCTTGAACAGGAATCTCGACCTCGACACCCTCGGGAACATAGACGAAAGAGCCGCCGCTCCATACCGCGCCGTGGAGAGCGGCGAACTTGTTGTCGCTAGACGGCACGCACCGGGTCATGAAGTATTCCTTGACAAGCTCCTCATGCTCCTGAACTGCCTGATCCATGTCCATGAAGACCACGCCTTTCTCCTCCCATTCCTCCTTCATGTTCTGGTAGACGACCTCGGACTCGTACTGCGCCCCCACGCCGCTTAATGCCTTTTGCTCCGCCTCGGGGATTCCAAGGCGATCAAACGTCTCCCTTATGTCCTCCGGGATCTCGTCCCAGTCATCGCTCTTGATGTCGTCAGCCCGGAGATAAGGGGTTATAGAACCGATATCGAGTTCAGAGAGGTCTGGCCCCCAGTCAGGCATCGGCCGTTTCTCGAAGTGACGGAACGCCTTCAGTCGTCGCTTCAGCATCCACTCCGGCTCACCTTTCTGCCGGGATATCTCCTCCACGACCTCCTCGGAAAGTCCGCGGTCCGCCTTGAAAACCGCCCTCTCATCGTTTGCACGGTCAAACCGTTCACGGTTTTTAGAAATATCCTCCGACATAGGAAGTTTAGGCGAGCCTAAACTTTAAATTGTGACGGAAGTTATGGATCCCGGATATCGCTGGAAGAATACCTTCCCTCCTTCCCGATCCTGACGATATCCACACCGTGACCGGTCGCCTTCTCCGCCATCTTCCCGACCTCCTCTTCTCCGTGTCCCTGATCGTGGCCGAGGGTTATCACGTCGGGGTCCAAGTTCTCGACAGTTTCGTAGATATCTCCCTCACTCCCGAGAACCGCCCTGTCAACCACGTCCAGCGCGTCAACCATCTCACGTCGCTCATCCTCATCGAAGTAGGTGTCCTTTTCAACCCGGGAATCACGGGCTATCACGACCACCAGCTCGTCGCCCAGCTCCGCGCTTTTTTCCAGGTAGTAGAGATGTCCCGGGTGTAATATGTCGAAGACTCCCTGCGCCATCACAGTAGTCATACCCAGTAGGTTACCCAGAACCCTAATAAAACCCGGCTCCCCCGGGATTTTTATTGTTATTGACAAATAGTAAACTATGGGAGAAGGGAACTGGTTTGACTACCTGGAGGAGGACGTACTACCTGAACTAGAGCGGCTGGACGGCTTCGAGAGGCTTCTAGAGGTGGCCGGCCCACAGATAAGAGAGTTCATGAGGGACGATCATGACTTCCTCACGGAAAACGTCACGGAGGCAAGGGCCTACAGATTTGAATACGGCGAACACCAGGCAACGGTTTCTGTCGAAGTAGGAGGATACGACGGGGAGGATGTGCTGGGTTTCTCCGCCGACCTCGCAGATTCGCCGGTGGAAGCATTCGAAGACATCATGAGCGATATATCGAACCTCTACAACAGCGAACTGGAGACCGTAAACCACGGGGATTACATCATCCAGCCGCGCCTCTAGCTCCGGCCGAAGAAATCCTCTATCTCATTCCAAGGCGCCTTTGTTTTCTCTAGCTGCAGATCTGGAGGGAACACTTTCCTGTAGTTGCTCCAGTCGTACCTCTCGTCCATGTACACTATCACACCCCGGTCGGTCTCTGAACGGATGCACCTTCCCGCGGCCTGCATAGCCCGGCTGACCGCCGGGTAGGAGTACCCGTAGTCCCAGCCTTTCCCGAACTTGTAGTCGTAGAAGTTGATGAGCCCCTTGGTTTCAAGGTCAGGACGCTGGAGCGGAAGCCCGATCACGAACACCGCTTTCAGAACCTCGCCAGGATAGTCGACGCCCTCACCCAGGCTTCCAGCCGCGACTCCCAGCAGCGCGGCGTCACCCTCGGAGCTTCTCGATGCGAAGTCGTCCACAAGCTCCTGCTTTTCCTCCTTGTTCATACCCCTGTCTTCCACGAAAAGCCTTCTATCAGTCCGGGACTCCAGCATCGCCTTCACCTTACCCATCATCTCATAGCTCGGGAAGAAGACACCGACGTTACCCGGGACCGCGTCAAACGAGCGGGAAAGGTACCATGCGTACTTCTGGAACATCGATTCATCCCGCTCCGAGTACTTGGTGGTTACGGTCGGCACGAGAAGTATCTCCCTGTTCTCCTCCGGAAAGGGAGAGCCGAACGCACGCGTCGTCGTGGATTCAGGCTTCAGCCCGAGCAGGTCCACGTACATCTTCTGGGGCGTCAAAGTCCCCGACATAAGCACGCTCGAATATGCGTCGTTGAGGGGCTCGCGGGTCGAGACCTGGGGGTCGAGACAGCTGTAGTTTATCTGGATGTAACGGTTACCCGAGGAGGAGCGAGTTCGCTTGATGACACGGAAGAAGCCGTTGTCCTCACCGTTCCAGTCGTCGAGGAACTCCGCGATACCGCCGCAGTAGGAGCGTTCGCGCTCCTCCCTGACCTCCGACGCTATCGACTCCAGGTCCACGATGAACTCCTCGTAGTCCCGGAAGTTTGAGACCGCCTGCTTCAGCTCCTCTTTCTGCAGCTTCTCCTCGTGGGAGCCGCTCTCGAATTTCTCGGCCGCCAGCTGTCTTACCACGGTTTTCAGCTGTTCAAGGTTTTTCTCCGCGTCGTAGAACCCGAACTTCTCCGCCTCCGTAATCGCCCGGTCAATCTGGGGCATCGACATGGAGGATGAGAACAGCGACCGGGTCCTTGACGGGAGGTTGTGGGCCTCGTCAACTATTATTATGGTGTCCTCCAGCTGGCATCCAGCCCGCTCGAAGATGGACTCTCTCACGCCAGGGTGGAAGACGTGGAAGTAGTCCGCGATTACAAGGTCGGACCGGCGGGCGAGCTCCATCATCATGTAGTACGGACAGAAAGAAGGGGTGGCGGTCTTGAACTCCTGAGCGTGCATCGCATTGCCGTCAAGAGCGTCCAGTTTCTCCTTCGCCTCGCTCTTCAGCTTGTGCTCGTCCATGTCATACATCGCGGTGTAGAAATCGCACCTTTCCTCATCCCGCAAAGTCTGGCAGTAGTCCATGAAGTCGCCTGAGGTCATCTCCTCGACGCCGTCGATGTTGCAGAGCCACTTCTTCCCCAGCAGGTCGACCACAGTCAGCTCCACGTCGTGGCGCTCCTGCATCATCTTGACGGTCTCCACCGCTATCTGGTGCTGGGAGTGTCTCGGGGTCAGGAAGAAGACCTTCTTGTTGTTCTGCTTCGCGTACTCCAGTGCCGGGGTCAGCGTGGCGGCGGTCTTACCTAGCCCGGTAGGGGCGTGGACGACCAGACTATCCCCCTCTTCCACCGTTTTCTTGACTTCTCCGAGGAGTTCGTCCTGTTTCTCGCGGAGTTCAGAGAAGGGGAATAGCTCCATAAGCCTACGTGACCGCTAACGCATAAATTACCGGTGCCCACCGACTTACCAATTTATAAAAAACGGATTAAAACCCTGCCTCATGGGCTGGTACGCCGTAGAGAAGATAGACGAGGCCTTAGAGGAGACCAAAGACCTCCTCCTGCCCTTCGATGCTGGAACCTGGGCCAAACTGCTTCTTATCGTGGCACTGACAGGCGGCTCCGGGATGCCCAGCGCTCCCACGGGCTCCGGGCAGGGAACGACAACCGACTCCTACACCGGCCCGGGATACCAGACACCGACCTCTCCTTTCCGGACCTCGATAACACATGATACGCAGTATATCCACAGCAATCTGCCCGGGACCGCACCCCTACCACCTATCGGGACCGCGGCTCTCGCCGCTATCGTGATAGTCTTCATTGTGCTGGCGACCCTGTTCCTCCTGATCGACAGCGTGTTCGAGTTCATCTACTACCAGTCCCTGCTCGATAAAGAGGTCGCTATAAGGAAGAACTTCAGGAAACACATCTACAGGGGGCTCCGGTACTTCGGCTTCAGGTTGACGGCCGCGGTAATAATACTGGCCGGTCTGCTGGCTGCCCTGGCACCCATGCAGGCGGCACCAGCACTGGGGGCCATGCTCGTGTTCACCTGGCTTGTCGCCCTCCTAATTTTCTCGATCTTCATGGGGCTGACACACAATTTCGTGCTCCTCAAGATGATGGAGACCGGGGAGGGCGTTATCGCCTCCTGGAGACTGCTGTTGGAAGACCTCAGGGGACAGTGGAAGCAGGTCGCCGTTTACCTGGTCGCGAGGTTCTTCATAAAGGTGGCAGGAGGGCTGATAACCCTGGTATGGGCGGTCATCACCCTCCTTGTATTCGGCATCGTCTTCTTCATTCCCGGCGCCCTAGCCTACTTCCTCTGGCCACCTCTCGCTATACCTGTAGTTGTGACAGCGATCCTGGTCTGGCTCGTTGCCGCGGCAGCTGTCAGGGTCCCGGTCCAGACCTACATCTACTACTACGCGATACTCGTCTACCACGACCTGACAAGCGCACCAGAAGCCGAGAAGCACCGTGCCGAACACGAACAGGAAGAAGGAGAGGGGGAAGACGGAGATAACGGAGAAGTAGAATAGTTCCAATCATTTCTCTTCTGTCCAGAAAATGTAAAAGAAAAGAAAAGGGGAGGGGGGAAGGATGAAGTGATTAAAGCTTGAAATCTTGGTAGTTGAGCATGAGAAGGCGAACGGCTTCGTGCATCGCGTCGGTCTTGTCCTTGAAAAGCCCTTCTTCGACCATCCTGTCGAGTTCGTCGTTCAGCTCGTCCGACAGTCTTACAGAAACCATCGCCATGTGCTTTCTGTAAAACAATTAGGTCCAGGATTTATAAATCAATCGGTAGACCGTATTATTTTCGAACAGGTCGAGGCACGCACGTAATACGGAAGTAGGTTGAAAAGCTTAAGTCCCCGAACCCGTTTTCAATGGAGAAAGGCAGCTACACCTTCTTACTGGAGCTGAGAGAGGATACGGTCCTGAAAGTCGGGTCACTGGGAGATATAGAGTTCGAGAAAGGTTTCTACGCGTACATCGGCAGTGCGAACGGACCAGGAGGCTTCAAGAGGGTGGAGCGCCACGTTTCAGGGCCTGAAAACATACACTGGCATATAGACCACCTTACCTCCGACTCCCTTTTCCGGCCCGAGCTGGTTGTAAAGTCGCCCGGTACCTATATCGAGTGCTTCATCAGCCAGAACCTCGAGTTCGAAGAAGTGCGGAGCTTCGGGTGTTCTGACTGTGACTGCAGCTCCCACCTCTTCTACTCCAGATCACTGGAGCCGCTGGAAAGGGCCGTCAGGCAGTTGCATCGCGGAAAGTGCTCTGAATCCCATCTGAAGAGATTTCAGGAAGGCTAGCGGACTGAGAGTAGAAGTTTTTTATCCTAGCAACATCAATTGAGTAAGTGGTGGGAAACCATGAATGGATTCGAGGGGAGGACAGCTGTTGTTACAGGCGGTTCTTCCGGCATCGGACGCAGTATATGCTTCAAACTCGCAGAAGAAGGCGCCAACATAGTGGTAGCGGATGTCAGAGCCAAGCCCCTTGAGGGGGGTGAGGCGACTCACGAGAAGATAAACAGCGATGGAGCAAACGCCGTCTTCATCGAGACAGATGTCAGTGATGAGGAATCAGTGAGGCACATGGTCTACACTGCCGCCAAGGAGTTCGGACAGATAGATGTGCTCGTGAACAACGCGGGTGTATACCACCCTGCCTCCGTTACTGACGAAACAGTCGAGGGATGGCACAAGATAATAGATGTAAACCTTCGCGGCACATTCCTCTGCTCGAAACACGTCATCCAGCACATGCTGGACGAGGATGTAGAAGGCGATATAGTCAATATAGGGAGTATCGCCGGACTTGTCGGTTACGGCGACAGCGCGGCCTACTGCACTTCCAAAGGCGGCATCGTGGAGCTGACCCGGGAGATGGCCATCGATTACGGTGGACACGGCATAAATGTTAACGCAGTCGATCCGGGCGTTATCAAAACCGATATGACGAAGGACCTGCGTGAAGATGAAGAGACCCGGCAGTTCATGGATATGAATACAGTCGCCCCGCGGCTCGGAGAGCCCGAGGACATCGCCAACGCAGTAGCATTTATGGCCTCAGGAGACAGCGATTTCATAATGGGAGAGAACCTGGTTGTTGACGGGGGCTGGACCGCGAAGTAGGTCGATGGAAGTCGCGTGGTTCGACACCCAGGACTGGGAGGAAGAGTACCTTGACAGCCTTGACCACGGCCTTGAGATAGACTTCTTCGAGGAGCCGCTGGAGCCGGGGAACAGCGATCTCGCCGACGGGTACGACGCGGTGTCCGTATTTATCAGCTCCGCTGTCACGGAAGAAGTTATCGATTCGATCGACGCCCAGCTCATCTGCTGCCGGTCCACAGGCTACGACCACGTCGATGTCGAGACAGCGAGGGACAGTGGCGTAGCGGTCTGCAATGTTCCCGAGTACGGTAGCGGGACGGTCGCGGAACACACCTTCGGGCTCATACTCGCACTATCCCGTAAGATTTACGACGCTATTGAGAAGGTGAAGCACGGCGATTTCGACCACGAGGGACTACGGGGTTTCGACCTGGAGGGCAAGAAACTGGGCGTTATAGGTACCGGCGCGATAGGGAAGCGGGTTATAGAGATAGCCAACGGTTTCCGGATGCATGTCGTCGCGTCTGATTCACGGCCGGACAGGATTGCGGAAGAACGGCTAGGCTTCATGTACGTAACTCTCGAAGACCTGCTGGAGCAGTCAGATATAGTCACCGTCCACTGCCCTCTCAACGAGTCAACACGCCACCTGCTTTCCCGGGAAGAATTTGAGAGGATGGACGGCACGGTGCTCATAAACACCGCCCGGGGAGAGATAGTGGATACGGATGCGCTCATCGAGGCGCTGGAAGAAGGAAACGTCTCCGCCGCGGGCCTTGATGTCCTGGAGGAAGAATGCTATCTAGAGGAGGTGGAGTACCTGAGACAGATGGAAGATGAATGTGATATAAGGAAGATAGTAGAGGACCATGTACTCATGGAGCGGGAAGACGTTCTCGTCACCCCTCACAACGGTTTCAACAGCCAAGAGGTGCTGGGGACCATCGTCGAAGTCACCCTGAACAACCTCCGGAACCGGAGCAACATCGTCAACCGCCCTGGGAACTGAAACTGTCGAGAGAGGACTGGCGGGCGTTCATCATCCTGCTCCTGTTCTTGATGCGGTGATAGAGGAACCGGAACTCTTTCGCTATCGTCCACTCCACCTGCTTGAAGCTGTCGAGTTCCTCTGGCTCCTCAAACGCGTTCCTGACTGTCTCTCTTATCACCCAGACCCCCAGCGGCGCCCAATAATCGGGTGTGACCTCACGGAGAACGATGGCCTTCGCCTGCCGTTTCCTCTCTTCCAGATGCTCCGCGATTCCAAGTCTCGTGGCGTAGAAGGCTCCGGCGGTCTCTTCCGCATAGCGCTTCCTCCCGTTAAAGCTCTCGTAGTCGTGACCTATATGGGTGTTCTTCGCGGCGTTCCAGACCGAACCCGGCTCCTTCATCTCTATCAGCTCGTACTCCCACTTTCCCGGTATCAGGAAGATATGGAAGTTGTTGCCCAGGTAGGAGTTTTTATAGTGCTCTATCTGGCCCAGCTGCTGGTAGTCCTTAACGCGTTCCCTCAGCTTCCGGGAGACTATGTCATCGGTCGCGGTTATACTCCACCGGGTCGGCACCAGTTTCCTGGACTCGTCCTCGCCAAGAAGGCCAGCAGAGAACGAGTTCTGTATCCTGTAGCTGTCCACGTCCTTGGTATATAGCTCCTCGACCGCGGTCTCCGCCTTGAGGTCGGTGTCGTAGAACGCCTTCTCCACCCGTCGATTGACCGACGGGTTCTCGCCCAGCAGGAATTTCTCGACATCTCCAGATGCGGAAACCGGCTTCACACGCCCTCCTGTCGCACCGCGAGGCTGTTTCTTCAGCGAGACCTCTATATCGACGGGCTTCCGGGCCATGGCTATCTCCTGCGTGTTGTCGAGGAAACTGTTATTGTCCTCCACTTTCAGCCTCCGCTTAGAGTTGATGAGCGACGTTCTCAGGGAGGCTATCCTCTCAATGCCATATCCTTCTCGGTACCAGTCCCGCGGAGAATCCATCTTCCCTGAGTCGCCGGGGAACTGGGGTGAGAGAACACCAGTATTGACCTTGGGATAGTTGTGGGAGCCTATGAACACGGCGGGTGGAGAGGAGCCGTGGAAGTCCTTCGAGCGGTCGGTCGCGGGCATCACGCTCTCGAGTTTCCTCCGGGCCTCGGAGGCGCTCATACCCTTCGCCAGTTTGCCGTAGGACATGTAGAAATATTGGGAGGCCAGAGATTTGTAGCTTGGGTCTAGCCGAGCTTCCACTTCGGGTCGCGGGAGTCCTTGATGTCGACTATCTCGTCGAGGATGTTCTTCTCACCCTGCGACAGAAGTTCTTCGAGGTGCTGCAGCTGCCGGTACTCTTTCCCGGTCAGGTCGACGTAGAGCGACTCTCCCTCCTTGAAATCGCGGCCCACAGTCGCGCCCGATATCGAGACCGCGACCTCAGAGCCCTTCTCCGCCTTTTCCAGGCTCTCGTTCTGCTCCTGGACGCTCTTTACGTTCCCTATCCTGTCACCTTCCTGGTTCATTAGAGATGCGCCTGGATTGAGGACCCCTTCCTCCACCTTAACACCCACCACTGCCGGGTCCGACTTCCTGAAGACATGGTCCTCAAGAACTCGGATCTTCGCGGGCCGTGAGACTGATTCGAGTGCCTCGGCCCTCTTCTTCCTTCTGAGTTCCTGCTTCCACTCCGTGTAATCCTCCACTATCTCGTATATAACGCGTCCGCCGAAGAACTCGACTCCCTTGGACCTCAGCTCTTCCTCTCCCTGGTCAGTTGTGTCCACGTTAAACCCGAATATCGCCCTGTATTCCGGTTCCCCAGGGTCGGCGTCTATCGCGTCTACCTTCGTCACCTTGCCGACCTCGGCTTTCTTCACTGGTATGTCGTTCCTCTCCAGTTCAGCCATTATGGCCTCAAGCGAGCCCAGCGAGTCGGCCTTGACAACGACTCCCTCTTTGCCTGTCGAGAAATCAACGGACTCCATCTCCTCCTCGACCTCTTCCCGGGCCTGTTCGAGATGCTCCCTGTCCGCAGTTCTCACAGGGGAGCCCGCGACCACGCCCTTGAGCTCCTTGCCGACTATCTTGACACCCGAAGCCGGCTCAACTTCGTTGACGCGGTTGAACTTCTTGTCGACGCGTATCTCTTTCAGGGGTCGGGGCTCGAGAAGAGCCCTTATCTCCGTTTGCTTGACCCCTTTGCGGGTTCCGAAGACAAGTATATCGTCGCTCCTTATGACACCGTCGTAATGTATGACATCGACAGTGGTGCCCATGCCCTCCTCCTGGGAGACTTCGAGCACCGTTCCGCGCCCGATATCCTCGCGCACCTCAAGGCTGTCGGAGAGGTAGCGCTGGGACAGGCCGGCGACCACCATAAGCAGATCGGGTATGCCTTCGCCTGTCATAGCGGAGATTGGAACGACCGCTACCTTCTCCTGGAAGTTGTCAATCCTGTCGAAACGGTCCGCAACTATGCCGTACTCGTTGAGTTCTCCCATCAGGTCGTAGATACGTTCGTCAATCTCGTCCTGGACACTTTCCGGCTGTTCGGGTATCGACTCCATGAAGCACTGTTTCCCCGATTTCCAGCCGGGAAGCCTGTCGATTTTGTTCAGGGCGATTATGAAAGGCGTACCCTGGTCCCGGAGTATCTCTACCGCTTCGCGCGTCTGGGGCTGGACTCCGTCCTCGATGTCGACGACAACAATCGCGATGTCCGCGATAGATCCACCCCGTTTCCTGAGGGAGGAGAATGCGGCATGTCCTGGTGTATCTATGAAGAGTACGCCGGGTATGGTTATCTCGGTACCCAGCTGGTCGAGGAGGCCGCCACAGACCTTTTCGAGGGTCTCGAGCGGCACCTCTGTGGCGCCTATCATCTGGGTTATGCCGCCTGCCTCTCCCTCTACTATACGCGACTCCCTTATGTTGTCTAGCAGCGTAGTCTTCCCTGCGTCGATATGTCCGAGGACAGAAAGTATGGGTTGACGCGGCATCTGGTTAACCTCCTAGTTGGAAAGAAAACAGGAAAGCTTTAATCGGTCCCGGTATCCTACAGGTCTTTCGAGGTGTAGCCGTGTTTCCGGTCGTTGCCGTAGTTCTTCTGGCACTTGCCGGAGCAGAAAAACAGTTTTTCGCCGCTCGCCAGGACGACCATCTTTCCCTTCGTCCTGTCAACCTCATCGCCGCAGTAGTCGCATTCCATTTTCTATCATCCCTCCATCTGGGTCTCTTTGATGTGGACGACGTCGTCCTCTCTTATGGGGCCGCGTGCGTTCCGGACGAGTATCTTGCCCTCCTCGTCGCCCTCTATTATCCTGCACCGGATCTTCCTTACTCCGCGGTGTCCCTGCTCTCCTATTACCTCTACTACCTTCGCCAGAACCATGGTAAAACCTTATTCTTCCTCCTTTTCCAGTAGTTCTCGGGATTTTTCGGCGATCTCCTCGACCTGGTCACCAGCGTTTCCTACGTTGGTAATCGCGACTGCAGCGGACTGAACGTTGATGTCTGCCGCGAGACCCAGCTCTTCCTTGTCAGGCACGAAGGTGTAGGGGATGTCTCTCTCCTCGGCCAGCGCAGGGATGTGCATCACTATCTCCTCAGGCGAGACGTTGGACGCGAGCACCACCAGCTTGGCCTCGTTCCTCTCTATGGCCTTGGTCACCTCGTTGGTGCCTTTGGCTATCTCTCCCGACTGCTGGGCTGTTTCAACTGCGTTGTAGATGGTTTCCGCAAAAGAGTCGCTTACTTCGAATTCTTGGTATGCCATTCTTGTTCACCTCTCGAACCTGTCATCAAGGCTGTAAGTGCTAAAAGGAAGTGAAACTTTTTTATATACCACGCGGCCTCCAGCCTAGTCAAAAAGCTCGAATTTTATGACTTTAACAGGTGTCTCCGGTCCGACATCGATACCGTAGTAATCCTCGTAGGTGCGGTACATCTCTTCATCTGAATCAAAGGATTCGTGGCCTTCCCTATCCTCCTCCGATAGTCTCCCAAAGGTGGTCTCCTTGACCCATAGAACTCTGGCCTCCGCGAAACGGTTGCCCTCGGTATCCTCAAGCGAGAGCCCCTGATTGACGGATACATCTCTGTCTTCCCATATACGCCAGGTAGTGTCCTTCTCACCTTTAAGGACGATGTCAATCAGATCTTCTGAGAACTTTACGGAGAATATTTTACTGCTGCTCGGGGTCGAACTCTGCGAGTTTCTCGTTCTCTATGTAGTCGAGCTCCTCCTCCAGCTCGCGGATCATGAGGTTGAGGTCGTGTTTCTGCCGTGAAGTCGACGCCTCGTAGGTCTCGAGCTCCTCCACCAGCTTGTCCATGAGAAGGCTGATAAGATCCTGTGCAGAGTTAGCGTCTGCGTATTCGTCCAAGTGCTCTATGAGTTCTTCCTTCTCCATTTCCAGTACACCTATTCCTCGCCGGGCGATATTATGGTTTCTACCTCGGTGCGGTTGTCCTCGAAGTCGTGGACCAGTTCTCTCACCTGTCTCTCCGTGTCCCTGTCCGCCTGAACGTCCTCCTCTATGCGGTTCACAACAGCCTCTACCTCTTCCGCTAGGTAGTGCATCTCCTGGATCATCTGGCTGGCTCGCTCGAACTTCTGCCGCCTGATAAAGAGAGGGCCCTTGTCTATCTCAGGGACTTTTATCTCCCGTGTCTCCGGCGGCTTCGGTATCTCCTTCTCAAGGTTGTCACCCGCGGCTTCTTTCTCTGTTTCCCGGGCACCAGTATGTGCGTCTACCTCTTTCTCCGTACGCTCCGGCTGCCTTTCCCGTTCTCGGGGCTGAGGTTCCGGAGAATCCTGATCCTGCCGCTTGCTAACAGGTGGTGACGCCTGCTGCCGGGATTCCTGCTCCGTCGAACCCTGTCTCTGGGATTCATGCGTCCCTTCCTGCTGAGTCGCTGCCTGTGTTTCACGGAGATCAGACTGTGCCTGTGTCTGCGACTGTCCTGCTTCCTGGGACTCCTGTCCCCGTCCTCCGAACTCCTCGTCGAAGCTCTGGTCGTTTCCAAAGGAGGATGGAGGGTTGGAGATCTCCTGGCCGAAATTATCAACTTTGTCCTGTCCCGAAGATCGCTGAGACTGTTCTGGCGCCTCTGAGACCTGTTCCGGACCTCCGGCAGTTTCCTGGCTGAGATCAGGTGTTTCAGAAGGCCCTCCTGAAGGTTCCCCTGAACCACCGACCGACTGGCCGTCGTTTATGAGGTTCTTTATCTCGTCCATGTTCTGCTTCAGTTTGTCCTTGTTGTCGTTTCCAAAACCGAACATATTCCTGTAGAATTTAAGGTTCTCGCGGTTTAAATAATCCCGCTCTAGAAATTGGTGAGAGAGGTCTGCTGGTCGATATCGACGAGGGATGAAGCCCTTAAACCCAGCCTCCTGAGCTCGACTTCTTCCGAGACCAATTGCTGGAGCAGGTCGTCGGCATGGACGAAAAGCTTCCTCCGGGAGTTGGAGGTCTTGATGGTCCTTGACCGGCTGTAGGTATCCAGCCCGGTGTCTATACCTATGACCGTTACCTTCCTGAACGCTTTCCCTCTCCTCTCCAGCCTATGGAATACCTTGTGCGATAGTTCGCCCAGCTCAGACCTCAGATAGCGGTATTCAGAGGAGTTCTTCTCCAGCGTCTTTATCTTTGATATCTGTTTGCGTTCAGAGTCCTCCAGGTTGACAGAGCCCTGCCCTTTGGCCCTTTCTTTAAGAGATGCTGCCCTGTTCCTGCCCATCTCAGATACAAGACGGTTACTGTCTGTCTCAAGTAGATCCCGGCATGTGTGAATGCCCATGTTTTCTAGTTTTGCCTCGGTACTATCACCCACGCCGTGCAGCTCCCCTACGGGCTTGTCACTGAGGAAATCCCGGGCATCCTCCTCCTCTATGAGAGTGAGGCCGTCGGGCTTGTCCTGCTCTGAGGCCATCTTGGCCATGAACTTGTTGACGGAGATGCCTATCGAAGCGGAGAGCCCCAGTGATTCTATCTCTGCCTTCACCTTCTTCGCCTTCTGGAGGGGTTCAGCCTCAAGCCGGAAGTAGGCCTCATCCACGCTGGTCTTCTGCATCTCCCTTGAGTGGGACCTTATGATAGACATGACCTCGCGGGATTTTCCCCTGTAGTACTCGTGATCGACCGGGAGGAAGACCGTTTCTTCATCTGCTTTTTCCCGGGCCTCCGATAGGGGCATTCCAGAGCCTATCCCGAGTTCGCGTGCCCTGTAGTCGCTTGTAGATACCGCTCCTGATGAACGCCCCCGGGTATAGACGCATATCACTACAGGTCTTTCCTCCAGTTCAGGATTCCTGAGTTCCTCACATCGGGCGAAAAAGGCGTCGAGGTCGAGGTGTGCTATCCAGCTCATTCACCTCGGGAATGGTCAGACATCTTAAAAACCTGTTTCCAGGGCTTTCCGGTAGTTCCGGGAGTTCAGGAGAACCTCTCGGTGTGTGCAGCCACGTCCTCCGCGAAACCCTCGAACCGGTCCACGTACTCATCGTCAACTATCTCTCCCTCACTGTCGAATACCTCTCCGACGCGGGAGACCGGCAGTCCCGGGCCGGGATGGGCCTTTAAGGTAACTGTCAGCAGCCTCAGGTCTTCCATGGCCCTTACCCCGCCGAACCCGCCGCCGCTGACAGTGACGAACGAGAACGGTTTATCCTCGTACTCCGGGTAGAGGTAGTCCAGCAGGTTCTTCAGTGCGCCCGGTATGGAGTGGTTGTACTCCGGCGTCACTATCACTATACCGTCCGATTCCTCCACCTTTTTGGCGAAAAACTCGACATCCTCCGGGGTGTCGCCTTCCTTGTAACGGCGGTTTTCAAGCAGCGGAACGTCTTTCTCCTTCATGTCGAAAAGCTCGGCACTGTGACCTTTATCGCCTAAAAGCTCCGTGAGGTAGCTTGCTGCATGTATACTCTTCCGACCCTTCCTTACAGTTCCCTCAATCACCAGAAATCTCATCTGTCTCCTCCCTGATAACGCTCTCTATCTTCGATATATCAAAACCTTCCTCCGACTCGAACAGCACCTTGCCGTCCAGCGACACCCTGAAGATGTTGCTCTCGGAAGGCACGAGTTCTATCTTGTCGAGATCTTTGGTGTGCTCTATCACTTTTTCAACCATTCTGGCTATGCGGCCGGGGTCGCTCTCAGAATAATCGACTGTAAGTTTCATCGACATTAACTGATTCGAACAGCAGCTTTATTTTTCCTGCTCCTCGGGTTTGAAATCATCCAGCTCATACTCAAGCTCTTCTCCCCGCTCATCGAGCATCTCCCTTGCCAGCAGGAAGTAAATCATGGCCAGGGCGTTCTTCGCCTTGTTGTTGGCCGGGATTGCCATGTCGATGTTCTCCAGCGTGTTGCCGGAGTCGGCTATCGCGACCACCGGTATCTTGGCGTCAACCGCCTCGTCTATGGCCTGAGCGTCCTGCTCTGGATCAGTTACAAGTATAACTTCGGGCTCCATAAATTCCTCGGAGTTGGGGTTGGTGAGCGTCCCGGGCATGAAACGACCGATGATGGTGTCGACGCCCGTTGCATCCGAAAAAACCCTTATCGGCTGTGCGGCCTCATCCTTCCTTCCGACCACCAGGATGTTTTCCGGTTCGTAGTGCGATAGGAAGTTGGCGGCCTCCCCTATACGCGCGTCAGTCTGGTCGAGGTCGAGCACCGCGAGCTGGTTCTTCTTCACGTGGAAGATGTACTTCTCCATGTCACGGTGGGAGGACTTGGTTCCTATGTGAAGCCCGTTGGCCAGGTAATCGTCGCGGTCGACCAGCAGGTCTCCTTCTTCTTCAGCCATACTCGGGATTGAAATACCAACTATTAAATACGGCTCGCCAGCCTCCGTACCTTAAGGGGTTGCGGGGTGTTTTCAGAAATGGTTGTTGATCCGGGGATTCTCGACTGAATCCCAGAGCCGGAGCAGCCTGTTCAGCTTAGCTATCCTTATGTCCGCGATACCCGCCTTTATGACAGGACACCCCCACTCCAGCGACAGGTCGCTGATGGTAGCATCACACGTCTCGCCTGACCGGTGAGATATGACGGGGGTATAGTCGTTCTGCCCCGCCAGCTCCACCGTCTCCCGGGCGTCGCTAACCGTGCCTATCTGGTTGGGCTTGACTATCAGCGAGTTGCAGGAGCCGTTATCGATACCTTCCTGGAGACGCTCTTTATCCGTTGTGAACAGGTCGTCTCCCACTACCAGAGTCTCGGGGTTCCTGGAGGTCAGCTCGGCGTGCATCCGGAAGTCCTCCTCGTCGAAAGGATCTTCGACGTAAACCAGGCCGAACTCGTCTATCAGCTTCTGGACGAACTCCAGCATCCCTTCGGGGTCGAAGCTCTGATTCATGGAGTCAAGCCGATAAGCCCCGTCCCTGTAGAACTCGGAAGCCGCGAGGTCGAGCCCGAGAGCTGCGCCGTGTTTATCCGCGACCTTTTTCAGAGCCTTCAGCGTCTTTTCGTCATCCATGGAGGTTATCAGCGCCCCCTCGTCGTTCATCCCCCTGACCTTGGAGGCGTAGCGGTCCTTCAGCTCCTGATAGATGGCGGTATTGGTCTCTATCGCCTCGGGGAAGCTTGAAGCGTTGACCGGGAGAACAAGGAACTCCTGTATAGCGGTGTTGCCGCCGTGCTCGCCGCCACCTATCATGTTGCTCAGCGGGAGCGGGAACCGGGAACCGTGGTCGAATCCCGCAGCTTTCTTGAACGCGAAGCTGGAGGCGATCGATACGGCGCCAATCCGTGAGAAGTCGTCGCTTCCATCGAAATCCTGGAGTTCCGAGTCGAACCCTTCCTGGTCGAGGTCTTCTCCAACTAGCCTGCCCTGCAGTTCACGCTCGATATCGGAGAGATGTTCGGGCACGAAGCATTTCGCCTCGTGCTTCCCCGTGGAAGCGCCCGAGGGGGCCTTGCCATAGCTATCGTTGACTTCCGCTTCAACCGTGGGTTTTGTCCTAGAATCGATTATCTCCCGGAGCTCCAGGGATTCTATCTCCATGGGAGATAGGTGTGGCTGTCGGTTTAAACAATCTTGGATAATGAAGAGAAAAAGAGGGGAATTACTTGGCAACCGTTATCGGGAGTTTCTCCTCTTCAAGCTCCTTCTTGGCTATGTCAATCGGCTTGCCGTTCTCCACATCTACGAAAACGGGGGCGCCCATCGCTATCTGGAGGGAGCGCGCCCCGAGCACTCTCGCTCTCTCGTACTTGGTATAATCGTCGCTCATAGTCTCTCACCCTATGTATCCCAAGTCGGAACCAGACTCCTGGTCCTGTCCCTGTTGGCTCTTCAGGTTCTGAAGTTTTTTAAGGACTTCCTGCGATTCCTCGACCTTCTTGTCGAGTTCGCTGTAGTCAAGCTCGAGGTTGAGTACCTGCTCCATGACCTGTAGCACTGCTTCAGTCGCTTTAGGGTCGCTGAGAAGGAACCCAGGGGTTTCGCCCAGGAGGCAGACGCCGCGGTAACCTCTTTCCGCGCCAAGACCAAGTATGAGGCCGGAGGCACCCACTATCTGGCCGACATCGTGCTCGAACTCTACTCCCGTGTCCTCGTACGCCTCTCTCATGTCGCTTCCGCTGAGAGCTCCAAATACTTCAGGATCCTCCACCACGTCGCCTGTACCGTAGCCGCCGATGGTTATTATCTCCGCCGCGTCTATATCGTCCACGAAATCCAGTATGCGTTCCGCCACCTCGAAGTGGCCTTCAGGCGTCGAGGCCTGTGCGTTGCCCTCAATCAGGACTAGGTCACGGTCTTCCTCTCTTGAAAGCTGGTAGATGTTGTTCTTCAGGAGTTCGACCGACTTGTCGTCCCGGATTATAGTGAAAGGTGGGAAATGATGGGAGTAGAGTTCTCCCACCTTCTCCGCGTCCAGATGGTCCGCGAGATAGCTGACGCAGGTCTTCCCTATGTGGCCTATACCCGCCAGCCCTTCTATAAACACCGGGTTTTCTACATCAAGTTCCTTGTCGAGTTCGAGTCTTGTGGTCTCCATATCTTTACACCTTTCACGCTCCTTGTTTTTTAGTTTTCCGACGGTACTCCCCATAGCGGTCGGGGAAAGAGAACTTTGGCGGTCTCGCAGGCCTTGTCTCCGCCCCACAGTGCTCGCCCCTGAGTGTGTAGGAACCGCATTCTCGGCATCTCATTATCATGTCAGACACGCGAAAACTCTACTTCTGTTCCCAGTTCATCTGCTTTTTCCCTTATCTTTTCCACCGCTGTATCCATCCGCTTCTTTGCAAGCTCCGTGTTCCTGCCCCAGGCAGTTATACCGTACTTCGGGGCGGAGATGTACTGTATCTCTATCCCGTCCCCGAGGTCGCTGAACGTCTTCTTGACGCGCTCTATACCGTCTCCCTGGGAGTACTCCAGCTCTATCTCGCCTTCGAACTTCTCCTGCTTCAGGTTGATGTTCTCGCTTGCGACCTCCTGGATAGCCTCTATCAGCTCATCGTCAAACATCCCCTCGAGCTTCTCCTCCTCGCCAACCGAGATCTCGAAACCCGTGAAAGAGGAGCCGAACTCCTTCTGCATGGGGAAAACCACTTCTTCGTAGAGGTCTTCTACATCCTCGTTCAGCTTATCCGCGAGCTGCTTCACGAACTTGTCCGCCTTCTTCTCCTTGTTCCACCGGGCCATGGCATCCTTCTTCTGCTTATCGTTGACCCTCTTGAGCGAGAGGTCGAGCGTTCCCTTCCCCTCGTCACCTATGACCTGCGCAACATTCTTCTCGCCCTCCTTGAGCTCCTTGCTGACATCTTGCACCCAGGAGCGCGAGACTTCCGATATGTGGATAAGGCCCTTGGTGTCTTCGTACTCATCCAGCTCGGCGTAGGCGGAATTCTTGTCGATGTCGGTTATAGTGACGACGACCAGGTCGCCTTCCTCGGGTCTCTGCTTGTACCAGCGCATTACATCCTGAAATTCGGCGCGACTTTTAAAAGCGGAACCCTCAGACGACCATCGACAGCAGGGGTGTGGCGAAAGCCTTGAAGAGCACGATGTTGAAAAGAACGTTGAGCACCGCGTATGGAACATAGCGCCCGAGCTGTGAAGGCATCAACACCGCGGTGAAGAAGAGGAAACCGGACTGGAGCCCCACCACGGTCGCGGCTCCGAACAGGAAGACCTCGGTAGCGGTCATCATACCAGCTATGAACCCTGCGGCGGTGTAGCCCGGCACCACCCATAGGATGTATATCCCGGGCGGCGAACCTATCATCATCTGGAGCATGATAGAGATAAAGGCGAGTCCCGCACCCACCTCCGGTCCAAAGACCCTGCCGAGTATCACCGCGGAGAAGGTGACAGTCTCGATGCCGAAGGAGTTGAGCTCGAAACGGTTGACCAGGATGGAGGTAGTGGCGGTGACCACGAGCAGCGAAAAGGCTAGGAAGTAGCGTGTCAGGAACAGGGCAGGAATCACGATAAGCGCGCCGAGAAGAACAGCCTTGTAAACTCTCCGGTGGTCCAGCTCACCTAACCTTTCTTCTAGTTTTTCGATGTATTCGTCGGCGTCCATTGTCTAAGCCATCAGCCCCGCCACCGGTTCGGCAGCAAGCCTGAACAGTATGACGTTGAACAGGGTATTGCCGACCGCATATGGCAGGTATTTCGAGAGACCTGAAGGCGTCAGGAGTGCTGTGAAGGTAAGAAATGTGGCCTGGAGCCCTATTATCATAGCTATCCCGAGTGTCGCGGGATTCATGGATGCCATCATCCCCGCTACGAATCCTGCCACCACGTAGGAGGGTATCACCCAGAGGATGTAGGGACCGATGTACTGGCCGACCACCATCTGTGCGGTTATTATCACGAAACCTAGGACGGCCCCCATCTCAGGTCCGAGAACCATCCCCACCATGACTACCGCGAAGGTTCCCGTCTCTACCCCCGACCAGCGCATCTCGACGTACTTCACGAGCCATGCCACCACTATGGGCGAGAGTATCAGTATACCGAGAACGAAGTAGTCGGTGAGGAAGAACGCTGGAACCGCTACAAGGAAGAGGAAAAGTACCGCCCTGTAAACCTGCTTGCTCTTTAGACGTGAGACAACCTCCTGCCTGGCTTTTTCAAAGAACTCCATGTAGGAAATCCCGTGATGAAACGCTAAAAATCTATTCCGGACTGAGCTCCTTCATCAGCTCGGCCCGGAGCTCCACCTTGCCGCCCCTTGACTCTGCGAGAGTCTCGCTGCAGACAAGGCATTCGACATCGCTCGAAGCGTGTGAGAAGATATTCTGTTCGTTGCCGCACTCCTCGCATTTTACCCTGAGAAAGTCCTGCGCCATTACTGGATCACCGTTCAATCTCCAGTTTCGCCGCACGGATAGGTTCGCGGGGTTTGTAGGACTTGCCGCACTCGTTGCATGTGAACTGGAGGTCTTTCTTGTCGGATGTCGGGTTCTTGCCCCCTCGGCTCCTGATCGCAGGGTTCTCGTACGGGAAGGAGCCGTAGCCGTGGTCTATCTTCCTCTGTCTCTTCCTGTGCTTCTTCTTGAAAGGTGATGCGGAACGGTTGGTCACCTCTTTCACCGTCTGGTCGGTGTGGGAGTCACAGTTCGGACAGTAGCGCCTCTGCTCCTTCGGTATCTTTACCATGTTTCTTCCAGCGCGGACAAACTTTAAAAGTACTATAGGGAGGGAAGGCGGTCAGTGCACGATATCGGTCCCGGCAGCTTCTCCCGGCGATTCCAGGTTCTCAACCGTCCCACGGAAAACCCTCGTCGGGATTCCCGAGCGGTCTATCAGGTTGAGCGCAGCCTCGTCCACAAGAGCGTAGTTCCCCGGCTGGCTGTTCCCGCGCACCAGCTCCAGGAGTTCCGAAACCTCGACCTCGTCCAGCTTATCCGCATCACCTTCCTCCGGGTCGGAGGTGTAGACACCGTCGACCGTCGTCGCGATGTAGAGCTCCGCGTCCAGCAGTTCCGCAGCTGTAGCGGCTACCGCATCAGTGGAGTAGCCGGGCACCATACCACCCATCACCACGTTCTTTCCAGTCTCCACGGCCTCCAGTACTTCATCGGGGGTCTCCGGTACCGAGGGGTAGGAATCATCCATGACAGCGAGCAGGGTACGCGCGTTCAGCCTTGTAGCGGCTATGCCCACCATGTCCTGAGTGCCTTTATTCGCGTCGGTGGCGGCTTCCTGGTACTTCTTTAGCTCTCCGGCACCGGTCACCACCACGACCTGTTCGTGGGTTTCAACCGCGGCAGCCATCCGGTCAAGTTCACCCAGGTTCTCCTGCACCACGGAACCTCCAACAGAAAATACTTTCACTCCTCGACCTCCTCCGCGCTTCCCCGGTTGACCAGTATCTCGGCGTTTTCCTCAGGTACCTCGACCTCTTCTCCTTCCTCGAACGGTCCATATGTCTCGAGGTCGGTTCCCAGAAACTCCGGCACCTGGGAAGTGATCTTCACCGCGTGGTACTCTTTCTCCTCAGGTTCCTCTTCAGGCTTCCCTTCTTCCTCCCTAGACTGGATATCGATGTCTTTCTCGGTCCTCTTTTCAGCCCTTTTCCGGTGATCCCTGAAGCCCTGCCTGAGTTCGAGGAAGAGTTCCCGCTCGATCGGCAACAGTTCAAGATCGGAAGCCTCGGAGCCCGACTTGGCGGATATCTTCGCGTTCTTGAACACCTTGTCTTCCCGGAGGCTGATTATCTTCTCGAAGACCCTCTTCGCGTTACGGTACTCGCGGTCCTCGCCCGCGGCCTCCTTCTTCCTCTCGAAGTAGTCGCCGACCCGCAGCAGGAAGTCTTCCTCCAGCTCCGTCAGCTCGTCCTGCCTCGCCTCCTGTTTCTGTATCTTCCTGAGTTCACTGAAGGTGATAGGGTCTGACATTCTACGAGGGAATTAAGCTTGAAACCTTTTTATCTTTCCAGCTCATCCGAAGCATTCTTGGACGTGCTTCCTGTAGTAGCTCTCCCGCTTGTACTCCTTCCCGCAGTAGGGGCACTCCATGACCTCTTCATCGTCTTCCTCCTCTTCCTGAGAGCGTCCGGACTTCCGGAACGCATAACTCACAGGGTTGGATACCTTCTCCTCCAGGTTGTCTCCCTCATAGACCTGCATGTCCTTGTAGTATCCTTTCGAGTCGTAGTTGGGCGGGGGAACATCCTCGTCGCGCCTCCTGTGCCAGCTCAGCTGTGACTTGACGTACGCCTCCGGAAGCTCCTCGTCGTTCCTCTCGTTCCACTCCCAGATACGACTCTCTATCTCCGGCCACGAGTAACCCACCGTGCGGAAGAAGTTTATCAGGATGAAAAGACCACGCTTCCTGCCGTCCTCGAGTCCCTCCAGTATGTTGTTGATGGTCGGCGGGAAGTACTCCTCGGGGATGGCGTCCTCCGGCCTCTCGAAGTCTCTCTCGCGCCTCTTCTTCCTCTCCACCTTCCTCTCCTCCCTCTGCTGGTCGATGTGGTCCATCGCCTGGACCACGAGGCTCGTCGCCTCGTCCTCCTCATGGCTGTCGAGGAAATCGGTCTCGAAGTCTACCCGGTCCATCTCCGCCTCTTCCTTCTCGAAGCCGGCTATCTCTTCCGGCTTGATGGGCAGCGACACCATCCAGGTGCCGTCATGTAGAGAGTAAGGTAGACGGAATAGGTGACGCTGGCCCCAGTTGTTCTCGATGTCCGAAACCTGGTAAGGATCGCGGCCCTCCTCCGTCTCCATCTCCTCTCCATAGCCGTATCCTTCGACATGTGAAATCATCTCTTCCCGGAGGTTGTCCCTGAGATAGTCTATGATTCCACGGGGAAGCTCGGGATACATCCCGGCTATCTCCTGGTCGTTCACCCGTGAGGGAAACGCCTCGGAACGGATTCCTATGTGGAAGCCGCGGTTGCCCGAGAACTTGACGCCGATGTTCTCTATACCGTGCTGTCTGAGCTCGTCTACCACCAGCTCCGCGGTCTCCTTCGCCAGCTCGAAGCTATAATCGCAGTCGATGTCGATTACCAGGTCCCAGCCCTCCCTCAGCCTGTCGAGGTCGTCGACCTGGTCTATAAGCAGAGGGTTCCGCCACCGCTCCACCGAGGCGTGGAACGCGACCGCGCCGTTCTCGACAAGCTGTAGAAAATCGCCGGGAAAGTTTATCGCGTCGGGTCTTCTCCCGTACCCCTGCGGATAGGTCGGGGCGACCTCCCTGTACTCTGAGGTCTTCACCACACGTTCAACCACCTCGTCCTGCTCGTAGTACTGCCTTATCTCCCAGTCTCGCGGTTCCTCCCCCATGCCGGTTTTTTGTCGGCGAAAAGCTAAAAGCCTTGACAGCGACTGCGACCGTCATATAAAATTTTCTCGTTCTAACTGGGTCATGGGTTCTAGATTCGAAAAATACCGTGCGCTCGAACCACTCCTGGGCGACGTGTTCGATTTCGACATGGTATTCTCGTGGCTGGATGACGACGAAGACCACTACCAGAACCCGGAGAAATACGAGAGGGAGCGCTACAGCACCCCCGGCGGCAGGAAGGTCCTGGAACAGCAGGCATCCAACTTCGCGGAAGGGCTGGAGGAACTGGACGCGGAGCAGGGAGAAACAGTGATGGAGCTGGGCGCCGGCACGGGACTTCTCTCAGAGACCCTTTCAGACAGCTTCAAAGTAGTGTCGGTGGACGCCAGCCGCCCGATGACGGAGTACATGCGCGAAAACAGTCGGTCGGAGAACATCGTCCAGGCGGACGCGACGCGGCTGGGCTTCAAGGATAACGCAGTTGACTACATCGTCGTCCCCCGGCTGTTCCACCTGCTGGACGATGAAGCCAAGGAAACGATGATGGCTGAGGCCGATCGCGTCGCAAGCGAGGGATTCGTTTTCGACTACTTCAGGAAGGAGAGCCCGCGCGACATCTATAACGACGAGATGCCAATGGACAGCAGCCTGACCTCCCACGACGAGATAGAGCAGCTGGTCGAGGGCTACGACGTGGTGTACGAGAAGACGGATTTCCTGGTACCCTTCGGCCTCCCCCGGGCGATAGACAGCGAGATAGCCGCCGGCGTGTACCAGGAACTCCAGGATTTCGGGTCTGCTGCCGCCCGATCCTACGAGAACCTGCACGAGTTCGGGACATCTATCAGGAAACTGGGGGATCCCGACCTGGAGTACAGGCAGCCCTTCGGCAACACGGTGGGTTACCGGGGGATAAAGAGCTCCAGCTGAATCCTCCCACTATTAAATGTTACTCGCAAGTAATGATTAGGCGATCTCATGGAAAGCCGCGATTTCCCGGTCTCAGTCACCGACCTCTCGAACTACCGGTTCGGAGACAAGAAGAGAGCATACGGCGCCATAGCAGATAAAGGCGTGTCGATAGACCTCGACCAAGAGTACTCGAACTCGGAGATGCTTTACGAGGAGCTCCCGCAGGAAGTCGTGCTCGCGGGCCTGATCCAGGCCGACCTCCAATACCTGATGTCGGAGCGGGAGCCGGGACTGACGGATTTCAGGGACGAGATAGAGGATGAAGCGGAGAAGTTTTACGGAATCCTAGTTGACGGGATAAGGGCCCGGGCTACGGATGAGATAGACAGCAGGCTCGAAGAGCTCCAGGCGCCGAAGTACGGCGTAGACCCTGGCGAGGTGCTTGACCAGGACCTCTACGGCAGGACCGTGAGGGAGACACTGAAGCAGGTGGCTGGCCACCGCTCAAGGACCTGGTGGGCGGACATCGAGGATTTCTATACCAGCCGGGGCATGGAGCCCGAGAAATGGCTCGAAGACGAGGAAAAGCGTGTGAGAGGCCGAGCGGACCTGGTCATCCCCCGGCGGGAGGACGATGCCGCCGCCGACGAGATAAGGGAGATAAAGATGAGCAGGAGGGGCGCGGTGCCGAGAGACGAGCACGAGTACCAGGCCGCGGTCTACACCTGGCTCGCGGAGGACCTCGGACTTGATGTCGAAAGGACGACGCTGGAGTACCCGTTGAGGACCGACGAGATATTCGAGGTCGATACCGCGAAGTGGAGGGATGAAATCGAGCAGGACAGGGACGAGTTCATCCCCCTGGTGGAGAGCTTCACCGGGAAGCAGGAGCGCCGGCTCGAACACCTTCTTGAAAGGGAGACCGGTGCGGAGAGGCGGGAGGATGAGACCATCGAGGAATACCGTGATAGAGCCGCGGAAACTGCAGGGACTGAAAAAGCCGAACAGATAACGAAACAGGCGACCCAGGACGCCATAAACGACTTGGAGACGCAGAAGGATTCGCTGGAGAACGTACTTGATATGCTTGAAGGAGGACCCGCAGACCTGGCATCGATGGTCAACCAGTGGGAGGAAGAATACGGACAGCAGAGGCGCGGCCCGCTCTGGGACGCTCTCCGCGACCTCTACGACGC
>CAZVPZ010000017.1:0-22891 GCA_964629245.1 uncultured archaeon
CTTGCCCACGCGTCAAGGATATACCGAAAACCGCAGACACAGACATCTCTAACATACCTCCTTTGTTCTCAGAGGATTTCTGTCAGGGGTGGAAAACAGGCGTAGTTCGAACAAAAAGAACACCCATTCGGGTGAGAACATCGCCATCTTCCAAGCACCCTTAATCGTAAGCCCGCTGAACTTCGTTCTCCAAGAACTGGCGCTGGTCGTCGATGAAGCCAAGCACCTGGCCGATCTCCTCGGCGGCCTGCTCCAGAAGTTCGCGGGCCTCATTTAGGGCCGCCTCCGCATCTTCAACATCCTCGAACTCCTCTTCCAGGAGTTCCGCACCGTTGAGCGTTCGTTCATTGATATCTATGTTGTCTGGAGAAACCCTTTCTTCCTCTGTTCTGTGTTCTTGGGTCTTGATGCCCTCTTGGAGGTTCTCGGCCTCTCCCTTCAGCTGGGCCGTAAAGTCCTGAATAACCTCTTTAAGGTCGCTCTCCGAGCGGTTTATGTCGTTGTGGGCTTCCTCCACCCTCCCTTTTGCATCTTCAAGCCGGGAAACGGCCTTTTCATCCTTCTGCTCAAGATCCGAAATCGTGTCAGGGTCAATCATTGTGGAAGATTTATCACTCACCATAAAAACTCTTGTGCCCGAAAAACGGCCTTCGCGCGCCCATTAGCCTGCAGCCGGACACCGGGTCGTTCGCTATAAACAAACACCCAGGACTGTTAATTTACTGCTAAGTAAAGACAGTTTAATTTAAACTATATAGGATGTTCGATATTAATCAACTACAATATGTGAGTTGGATGGGAAAAAGTAAATCGGGGCCTAGCGCCCGACATGGGCTCGAGAGAGCGTAGAGGATAGATACTCAGTCCTTCAGCCTGTTGATCAACCGGTGGAGGTCCTTCGCTAGCTCCTCGCCCTTCTCCGTGAGACCGACCTCCTTTTTTCGCCCCCTCTTGCTGAACTCCACCAGGCCGAAATCCTTCATCTTCTGCAACACCTTCACCGTGTGAGAATAAGTCGCGTTGATGTCGGATGCGAGAGGTGTAGCGTAGTTGTCGGCGGTCTGCTGTCGGAGCCTTACAAGTAGCCTAACTGGCTTCGTGTTCAAAAGGAACTCTTCAAGATCCTGATCGTCCCCCATTCCCCAAACTCCCTAATATAAGTTTCGAAAGTTTTTTTAAATTTCTAATTGTCGAGCTGTGCATCCAGGGTCTTGCAGAGGTCGTCCAGACGGGAGGCGATAGTTTCCCCGTCCTCAGTGAGCTTGACTTTCTTCTTCCGGCCTTTCTTGCTGAACTCCACCAGGCCGAAATCCTTCATCTTCTGCAACACCTTCACGGTATGGGAGTAGGTCACGTCCATCTCAGATGCAAGTGCAGAAGAATAATTCGAGAAATCAGGCCTATGAACACCTATAAGTAGCCTAACTGGCTTCGTATTGAGAAAAAACTTCTCAATCTGGGTTTCATCATCCATCAAATTGTATGAGTCTTGCACAGCAAATGTTGTTAAGTTTTATTGAAGTATATCACATATGTAGTGATTTATTAGACGTTGGAATAGGCTACTTTGGAAATCTGCGGTTCTAAAAATGCGTTTAGTCAAGAATAGAGCTTAATTATTAAAGTATTCCACCTAACCTCTGGAGAGGTTGGTTTATATAGCTTAAAATACAATCCCTACGTGTTATGGAATTCTCAATTGCCAAGATGAAGGAAATCATCAAGGGTCAGAGCGACAAGCGGGTTTCACGGGACAGCGCCAAGGAACTCAGGGTCGTGCTTGAGCGGTTTGCGGGAGATGTCGCGGAAGAGGCCATAGCGATAGCCCGTGAGAGCGGCCGGAAAACGGTGAGAGAGGAAGACATCCGAAAGGCCCTGAACTAGGGTTTGAGGCGTCTCAACGAGCGTTATCATCAGGGATTTAAGCTTTCCACCCCAAGTCCCTCCTATGGATTCTGGCGAGTTACTGGACCGGGTAGTCAGTGAAACCGGGCTCGACAAGGAAGAGATAGAGGAAGAAGTCGAGGACAAGATGAAGGAGTTCTCCGGCATGGTTTCCGAGGAAGGAGCCATCCACCTGGTTGCGAAGGAACACGATGTCAAGATCACCGGGACAGAGGACAAGGAACTCAAGGTGAAGAACGTCGTCCCTGGAATGCGGAAAGTGAACATAAAGGCGCGTGTCACCAGGATACTCGACCCCAATACTTTCGAGAGAGACAGCGGCGAGGAAGGCCAGGTACAGAACGTCATACTTGCGGACGACACCGGCAGCATCCGGCTTACCCTCTGGGACGAGCAGACGGAGATCGCGGAGAAAGTGGATGAAGACGATGCCATCGAGATAGTGGGAGCGTACTCTGTAGAAGACAACCGGGGCAACGCGGAGCTCAGGCTGGGAGATGAGTCCCAGGTCAAGATGGCGGATGACAAAGATGTGCCGGAGGTAGAGACCGGTGGAGGAGAAACGACCACCACGGAGGCCGATGTTCGGGAGATAGACTCCGAGAACGCCAGCTACCGTATAAAAGGTATGCTTATGGCTGTCTACACCAGCAATCCTTTCTATCAGGTCGACCCGGAAACGGGGGCAACAGTATCGGAAACCGACGACGGCGACTACGTGACGAAGGACGGCAAGGAGGTGGAGGAACCCGAGAACCGGATCGCGATCTCAGGAGTCATAGATGACGGCACCGGCAACATCAGGTGCGTTTTCTTCAGGGATCAGGCCCGCGACCTTCTGGATATCGACGAGGAAATAGTGGAGGAAGGAGACATAGATGCGATAGAGGACGCTGCGGAAGAGGTCATCGGCACCGAGCTCGAAATAGAGGGACGGGCGCGCTACAACGACTACTTCGGACGGCTCGAGATAATCGTAAACGAGAAGGACGAAGTCGGACCGGGTGAGGAACTCGAAGAACTCCTCGAACTAATGGAGGCATAGAAAATGAGCGACACAGAACTGGAAGACCTTTCAGGAGTTGGCGAGAAAACAGCCGAAAAACTGAGGGAAGCGGGCTACGACGACCTGATGTCGATCGCCACTATGAGTGCAGGAGACCTCGGAGAAGTGGCAGACCTCGGCGAGAAGAAGTCTCAGAAGATAATAACTTCAGCGAGGCAGGAACTCGACATCGGGTTCGAGACCGGGAAGCAGAAGTACGAGACCCGAAAGGAGATGAAACGTATAACCACCAGCTCCGAGGAGTTCGATGCCATCCTGGGGGGAGGCGTGGAGACCCAAGCCATAACTGAATTCTACGGTGAGTACGGCAGCGCGAAGACCCAGATGGCCCACCAGCTCGCCGTGAACGTCCAGCTCCCGGAAGACGGGGGCGGCCTTGAGAAGGGGGCGGTGTTTATCGATACCGAGGACACCTTCATCCCCGAGAGGATAGAGCAGATGGCGGAGGCCAAGGGACTAGAAGTGGAAGAAGTACTAGAAAACATTCACGTCGCAAGGGCCTTCAACTCCGACCACCAGGTGCTCCTCGCGGACGAAGCGCAGGATATCTGCCAGCGGGAAGACATCGGGCTGATCGTCGTGGACTCCCTGACGTCGCAGTTCAGGAGCGACTACGTGGGGCGCGGCGAGCTAGCCCCCCGACAGCAGAAGCTGAACAGGCACATGAACACTTTACTGAGGCTCGCGAACGCACACAACGTGGCTGTGGTGGTCACCAATCAGGTGATGGCCAACCCCGACCAGATGTTCGGCGACCCCACCAAGGCTATCGGCGGCCACATAGTGGCGCACAACTCCGCCGTCAGGATCTACCTCAGGAAGTCGAAGAAGGACAAACGCATCGCCCGCCTCGTCGACTCGCCCTACATGCCTGAGGGGGAGGCAGTCTTCAAGGTCAAGAACGAGGGAATAGTCGACGCCTAAATATTCTCACCAGAAAGTAGTTTATTAGCGGGTACGATATCGGTGGACGAACTAGAAGAGTTCTACGATACTAGATGGAACGCCTAGAAGGACACCAGCATCCCGGACCCTGACCTCGGTAGCGAACCTTTATCCTTTTACTACAGGATCACCAAGCTGGCTAACAGAGTTATATGATATCGTCTTCGCTCACTATCACGAAGTCTCCGACGCTCCTTACTGCGGAGAACGGGATGATGTTCCGTCCCTTCCGGTCCTCTTGGAGTTTTACGTCGTCGATGTGTTTGGTGGTATTTGTTATCAGGATGTTCATCAGTTCGCCGGTGTCGGCCACGAAAGAAAGGTCTTCGACGTCGCCGAACTTCTTGCCGTGTTCCTCTGAAACGATTGTCTTCCCGATCATCTCCTTGCCGCGCGGTTTGTTCGCCATTTAAAGCACCTATACATGTTTATGAGGCAGGGAACATTAAAAACTTGTATGGCGAGAGCCTTCACCGCAGTCGATGTGACAGGGAAAAAGCTGCTGGACGAACTTTTACGCGTCCAAGACACGCTGGATCTTGGCTTTAACGCGGTCCCAGGAGAAAACATGCATATCACGCTGCAGTTCTTCAAGGACATCGAAGGCGATGATATAGAGTTGGTGAAGCAGGCAGTCGAGGATATAGACATGGAGGCATTCGAGGCCGATATAAAGGGTGTCGGCGCATTTCCCTCCCGTGACTACATACGTGTGGTCTGGGCGGGTGCGGAAAACGGCGGGTTCCAGAAGCTCTACACCCGGGCCTCGGACCACCACGTTCCCGGTGACAGTAACAACGAGTTCTCACCACACGTGACGCTTATGAGAGTGAAAAACCTTTCCGGTAAGAAGAAAAGGAAGCTGCAGAAAGCCCTCGACGAATTCAGAGACCACCGTTTCGGAGTTATGACGGTGGACAAGGTAAAACTCTACAAGAGCGAGCTTGGGCCGTCGGGTCCGGAATACAGTGTCCTTTACTCCAAGGAACTATGAACCGCAAGACCCTCTACAAGGCGTCAGTCTTCATGGCCGTCATCGGTCTCACTCTTATGTACGCCTCCTCGCTCTACCTCTCAATCGAGCGTGTCGATATAGGCGAGATAGAGAAGTCCTGGTCGGGTAAGAACGTCAGGATAGCAGGGAGTGTGGTCGATTTCAGCCGGTCAGGTGAGACAGCCTTTATCGAGCTGAAAGACAGGACGGGTCAGATACTTGTGGTCGATTTCGACTCCAGCATCGAACTGGAGGAAGACGAGGACATCAACGTCACCGGCCATGTTTCGATCTACGAGGGCGAACTCGAGGTCATCGCCAGGGACATCCAGCGCTAAAAGTAGTTCGGGAATGTCTCGAAGGCGTGCACCAAGAGGTCTCTCGTTTCCTCAATATCAGACACCTTGGCAGTCTCCACCGAGGAGTGAACGTTACTCACCGGTACCCCGATCGAGCCCGAGGGGATGCCGTCACACGATATATTGGTCACTGCGGCGTCGGTCCTTCCGCCCTCATCAACCTTCCTCTGATAGTTATGACCCTGCTCCGCGGTCCTCAGTAGCCACTCCTTGATGTGAGGCGGTGTTATCAGTCCGCGCCCGCCGTTCTGGAGCAGGTCTATACCCGGTCCTCCTCCAGACTTTAAATCACTCTCGTACTGCGGCACCAAGGGATTGTCGCCTGAACCGCTCACGTCTATAGCCACCGCGACATCCGGGTTGATGTTCCGGGTGGCAGTCCTTGCACCTTTAAGTCCGCCTTCCTCCTGTGCCGTGAAAGCGGCGACCAGCTCGTAGTCCTCATCGAACCTCTTGAACGCCTCTATGAGGACTGCGCATCCGACCCTGTCGTCAAATGCCGGGCCGGACACGTAGTCGTTTCCAAGCTCGACGAGCCGTGATTCAAAAGAGACGAAATCGCCCCGGTGGACCCCCATCTCTACAGCCTCCTCACGGCTCCTCGCACCTATATCCACGTATATCTCATCCATCTCCGGCACGCGTTTCTTCTCATCTTCATCCATCAGGTGAATGGATTTGCCGGACACCACGCCGTTGATATCGCCGGTCTCGGTGTGGATGATGAGGTGCTGGTCCATCAGGTTGCGGGGATAGATCCCCCCCAGTTCCGCGACACGGAGGTATCCATCTTCCCCTATCATCTTGACCGAGAGACCTATCTGGTCCATGTGTGCAGTCAGCATCAGGGTCTTCTCACCCGAGCCCTTCCGGGCTATCAGGTTCCCGAAATTATCCATCTCTACGCTGTCCGCGTGTTCCTCTACTTTCGAACTTACCAGCCCCCTGATCCTTTCCTCGTTGCCGGATACACCAGGAGTGTTTACAAGCTCACGGAGAAGCTCCTTCATAGTAAAGAAATCGAAAACCTGAAATTTAAACCATAGCTATCCGACCAGGTCATCCGCCTTCCCGAGGTAGTCGGCATAGACATCGAGCGCGGTTTCAATCGGACGCGGCGAAGCCATATCAACTCCTGCCAGCTCCAGCAGATCGAGCGGGTACATGCTTCCACCGCTTTCAAGGAACGACAGGTAGTCGCCCGGTCCCTCATCCACAATCTTCTGGGAAAGCGCGACCGCGGCGCTCATGCCCGTGGCGTACTGGAAGACATAGAAGTCCCAGTAGAAGTGGGGTATCCTCATCCATTCCCCTGCAATCCTCTCGTCGATCTCCGCAGGACTGTAGAACTCGCGCTTGAGACCGCCATACTTCTCGTCCAAGAGATCAGGTGTCAGCGCACCCCCCTCCTCGACCTCACGGTGAATCACTTGCTCGAAGTCTGCAAACATGGTCTGCCGGAAAATCGTGGTCCGGAAGTTCTCAAGGTAGTGGCTCAGTACGTGCCTCCTGAAGCTTTCGCTATCCGCGTTCTCCAGCAGGTGACGCGTAAGCAATGCCTCGTTCACTGTACTCGCGACCTCAGCAACGAATATCCCGTAGTCGCTGTAGACGTAGGGCTGTTCCTCACATGTGAAGTAGGAATGCATAGAGTGGCCGAGCTCGTGGGCAAGGGTGTACATCGAGTTGATATCGTCCTGGTAGTTCATGAGGATGTATGGAGATGTATCATAAGCTCCCCCTGAATACGCGCCTGACCGCTTCCCCCTGTTCTCGTAGACATCCACCCACCTCGACTCCAGCCCCTCCTCCGCTTTCAAGCGGTACCTCTCGCCCAGGGGCGCAATCGCCTCGAGAACGTGTTTCTTCGCCTCCGGGTAGCTTACCTCGGGGCTCTCTGTAGAGGCCGCGGGCATGTAGACATCCCACATATTCAGTTTATCCACTCCCAGGACACGCTGTTTGAGAGCGAGGTGGCGGTGGAGAAGGCCCAGTCTCTCCCTCACTGTATCTACAAGGTTATCGTAGACGGAAGTCGGGATCTTTGAGGGATATAGAGCCGCCTCCCTCGCCGAGTCGTAGTCCCTGACACCCGCCATCCTGACACTGGTCTTGACACCTTTCTCCAGCGTGGCGCCCATAGTGTTCCGGAAATCAGCGAAACGGTCGTAGAACTCCTCGTACACCTCCCTCCTGAACTCACGATCAGGATTCTTCTGTAGGCTGGTGAAGTTGCTGGGGGTTATCTCGACCTCTGTCCCATCTGGTTTCCGAACCGTGGGGAAGCTCATGTCTGCGTTGGAAAGCATGTTGTAAGTGTCCCACGAACCAAGGACATCCCCCAGTTCGGCCAGGACCTTCTCCACCTCGTCGGAACGGGTGTGGGACTCCATCCTGAGGATACGGTCGAAGAAATGGTAGTAGCCACGGAGCATCGGCTCGTCTTCCATCCTCCTCTCTATCTCCTCACGGCCGAGCGACTGTATCTCCGGCTCCAGAAAGCTGGTGGCGCTTGAGGCACTCGCCCTCAGGGACTTGGCGCGGCTCAGCAGGCCCTGGAACCCCTGTTCACGGGTATCCTCGTCGCTCTTCATCCGTGCGTAACTGTTCAGCACATCCACCTTCCTCATAACCTCCTCGTAGAGCTGGACCGCCTCCAGCAGCCGGCCGGGCTCCGAAAGATCTCCGCGGTAGTCATCGAACCTTTCAAGCTCTTTATCCGTTTCCCTGAACTTCTGCTCCCAAGCGTCAGAAGACTCGAACACGCGGGAAAGATCCCATCTGTACTCCCGCTCTATCTGCTCTCTTTTCGGAGGTCCCATATCCTGTTCTTGGCCCGCGAAGCTTTAAACTCTAGATACCGGAAAACCAAACATGCTCGGTTACCTGCTCGTCCTGTTCCTGCTGCTGCCGTTCCTCGACCTCTACATCCTGATAGAGATATCCGGCATGATCGGCTTCCTGGAGACTGTCGGCCTCGTGCTTTTCACAGGTGTAGTGGGTGCGGCCGTAGTCAGGCGGGAGGGGCGGGGGCTACTGTCCCGGCTCCAGACATCGGTGACCGCAAGAGAAGTCTCGAGGAACCTGCTGGAGGGCGTCTTCCTTTTGCTCGGTGGGTTGATGCTTCTAAGCCCGGGTCTGATTACCGATGCCTTGGGGCTCGTCTTCGTGGTGAGGCCGACCCGAGAGAGACTCATGCTCTACGCCGAGGAAAAGTTGCGGTCGAACGCAAACGTGGAGTTCAGGACCTACCAGTTCTAGGCCCTGAATGACGCGATCACTGACGCGGCCAGGATGGTGAGACCGAGCTCGGAGGGGAGTTCCATGCCGAACATCGAAAGCGATATCAGCAGGAGTACAACAGTGCTACCCCGCCGTATGTAGCCGAGTCTGAGGTCCCTGCCGGTGGCGTAGGTGGCGGCGTAGAGAACCGTGACCGCAGTCAGTGCGGTGGCGAGGGCCGGGAGCACGTATACCGTGCTGAAACCCAGAGCAGAGGGGTTCCTTACCGAAAGCACTAGGCCTGTCAGCAGTATGCCTGGTATCGAGAACTTTTCCGAGAGCTCCACCCCTGACAGCTGGAGAGCTATTACGACCAGCGCAAGCCCGGCCGCGTACCTAAGCCGGTCAAGGTAGAACATCTGCTCGTATATGGGAGCTACCAGTCCTACCGCCAGCGCTCCCAGCACCAGCACGGGAGCGGCCCTGTAAACCATGCCCTTGGCCTCCTCCCGGGATCCGGAGTAAGAGTAAAGTACCGCGAGGGCGCCAGCCCCCGAGAAGACCGTCAGCGATACCGCCACCACATCAGAGAACGTCTGGAGCGCGCCCGTTACCAGCAGTGTGGCGAAGACACCGTCTATGAGCGGCAGGCACAGCACCAGCACGAGGTCCCTGAGTCCCTCATCGAAAACGGATGCATGCCATTCGGCGCCGTCGGTGAGTCGTTCCAGAACCATCGGAGAAACCTTGAAAACGCGGGTATATGGTCCTGGGGCTTAATTCCAGATAGAGGTGAACTTTGCCCCAGAGGTGAACTGATCGAAATTCGGCATGATAGCGGCTGTGTCGACGGCAGAATCCTGGACCTGTTTCACAGCCAAATCACTCATACTAGAACAATTTCGGCAGCACAGTTATAAACATTACCCGGACTGGCGCTCTCTGACCAGCTGAAGCATCATGTGGGCAATCTCGTTGACATCATCTTTAAGATCGTCGAACTCCTCCCGCGTGATCTGGCCGTCGTCTCCCCGTTCTTCCAGCTCGGACATCTCCTGTTCCAGCCCTTCCAGCCTCTCCTCGAACTCGTCCATACGGGCCTTGTCTTCATTACCTTCCATCCTGTCCATCTCGTGCTGGGCCTCTTTCACCGCCTCCGAGACCGATTCCTTCAACCTGGAGTCGTGCTGGATGGCGGTGTCGAGTAGCCCCATGTATAAGAACCGGAGCGATCGATTAAAACTTGGTGGTCATCTAAGGCTGTACAGGATCCCCCTGCCGTTTTCCTTGAACGAAAGTTTGTCCTCCCTGGCCAGCCATCCGACAGCCATGTGGATTTTCGAGCGAGGGGCGTCAACTGAATCGCTTATAGAGCTTAAAGAGGTTTCTCCGTTTTCTTCCAGAAATCTCCAGACTTCTCCTGCAACATCTCCTATTCTTTCCTGCAAATGAAACACCTCAGTAGTCCAGTATTTCGGGCGGTCGTTTAAAAATATGGACTCGCTACCTTCTGGCCAGCAGATGATGGTAGCAGACTATCGCCGGGGCGGTGAAGACCATGTATATCAGGAACTCCTCCACCGGAAGTGCGTGACCGAGGACCTCCACCGTTCCCGCCACCGATGTCCTTGTAAGGGGGAAGTTCCAGGCCCCGGCCTCAAGCGCCGTGATCTCGTGTACGAAGTTCGTGTAGGTGAAGTAGACGGTCGTTATCCCGAGGCTGGTTATCCCGGCCTCGTAGATGCCGTAGACAACAGGTGCCACCACCAAGGGGCCCATGAACAGAAGGTAGAGCAGGGGAAACCGGAAGGACGAAGGAAACTCTATCCCTAACAGGATAAACACCATCGATAGGAACGCGATGGCCTCGAACGCCGAGAACTTCCTGCCAAAGTAGTCGAACTCTCCGTCGTCAAGAAACCTCTCGTGGAACCCGATGACGTATATAACGAACAGCACCCCCCACCATCCTGATTCCAGCGCGGCGGCACCGTAGACCCTCGGAAATTCCGTAACGACAACCCAGAGGCCTGTGGCGTGAGCGAGGTAGTCCAGGGGAAGGAAAACCAACGTCATCACTAGCGCGAACAGCAGTAGATGGCGGCCGTTCTCCAGGCTGTAGATAAAGTACAGCGCAGGTGGCAGGAAGAACAGGGTCGTGACCTCGAACATGGAGGCGCCGATCCAGAGGCTCGAGATAGCCGCCAAGACCGGCCACAAAACCACAGATAGGAACTCTCTCCTGTCCTCGATCCCCTCCCATTCACCCCTTACCTCGTGAGTTACCTCGCGAAACACGTACCACACTTGACAGACCTTATTAATATTTCAGTCGCTATCATGGACACGTGCCTCGATGGCTCAGTCTGGCTAGAGCGGTCCCCTCGTAACTGCTGACGCCCAGTTAGCAGGCGTGAAGCCATTCATAGAATGGCTTTCAAGGTTTGAAAGGCATTCACGGAATGTCCGATGATAATCAAACTTTCAGAAGTTTGAGAGGGACAGGTCCCGGGTTCAAATCCCGGTCGGGGCTTTTCCAGAAGTTAAAGCTATATCCGTCAGTCTTCCAGTTTACTCCATGCTGGAGGATTTCGCGATAGAGAACCCGGATCTTGAGCTACTGGACGGCGAGACGGAAGACACGGTATACGTATCCCTGAAGTCGCCACCCGTGGTGGCCTCGAAGGATGAGGCGCGGTACCTCGCCAGCGCGGAGATCTACAACTGTATAAGTATAACCGGTCACGCACCGGAGCGATCCAGGGGATTTCTCAGCCACACCGGGTCGATGGCGCGGCACGGGATATCGGATAACCATTTTTCCCACGACTTCCATCCCGATATCGACTACTTCTACCGGGAGATCCGGCCCGCGGAGGTTGATATCAGGCTCGTGGTCGGCGACAGGCTCCCAGACAGGGAACTACTGGAACTCGTGGAGAATGCGGTCACGCCTGAAAAACTGCTCGGGGATATCGAGCTCGGGAGTTTCGAGGTCTGGCACACGGGGAAGGGTCGGCCTGCCTTCGACGGCGGAGAGGAGACGGGTGGAAGCGAGACAGGCATCGCTATAGACCTGGAGGATGGCACCCATTACCGGTACGAGAACGAGGAATCGATGGAACCTTTCCCGGTATAGTATCAAGACCGGTTTGAACGCGATGCGAGACCCTGGAAAAACGCGGCTGGCACCATCTGGGCCTTCAGTGTGGCCCCTACAGGATTGCCACTATAGAAGTCGTCGGTAGCCTTCGCCATCTGTCTGGTGGCGGCCCCGCTCGCATCCAGAAAGGTGGCGACAGGGTTGAAAGGAGCATAGGTCTCTTCTTCCTCTGCGATGGCGTACACCATCTCGTGGAGTGAAACCCCGATATCTGTAAGCGGCTCTTCAAACTGGTGGGAGTAGGCGTCCGGTATGCTCTGGCCCTGGGCGAGCACGAAATCGCGCTCGTGCTCCGGCTCCCTGGCTATGGCAGGGTAGTGCTCTATCATCGATTCGGCGGCTTCAGGATGGTGGTGGAGTATATTGTGGTCGCCGGAGAAACCGGAGTTCTCTCGCGCCTTGCTGGCGGTGACAGGGAAACTTAGTTCCTCGCTATCATCCAGTTCAAGGTCGTCCTTCCAGTTCCTCCTCTTCTCTATAGATTCCTGGAGCTCCCCTGAACTAACGGTGAAGCTGTCGGGACGTGCGTCTCCCGCCCACGCCGGGTCATCCGCGTCGGCCACCAGTGTTTCGAAATCCTCCAGGTACATCGATGTCTCGCGGTATCTGCCCCATTCCTCGGTCCTATCACCGGACCTCAAGTCTATGGTGTACTCGGTCTTGGCATTGTACCCGTCTTTCTCCCAGTCATCGAGCCGGAAAACCACGTCCTCGACCTCGTCGAAATCCGCCGGGCCCTGAACCGTCAAACGGTTGTCAATCAGGAGCTCACCGTTCCTTATACGGTCGTCGGTCTCCAGCCCCCGTCCAACAGCCAGGTCCATCAGTGAGACCACATACTCGTTGTGGTCCGGGTGGTAGCCAGGAACGTCTCCATCAGTATCGTAATCTATCCCACCGGCGTTCAGCCTTTCATCGGAGCCTGCGGGCTCGAGAAGTGCTTCAACATCATGTTTCCCCTTTTGCTCTTCCGAAAGAATCAGCACATCCGATTCAGAGGGGGATTTCCCTGGTTCCTTGGTGTCGGTCTCGCCCATCCAACCAGCTCGATAATCAGGTTTGTCACTTGACAGTTTTAAGATTTCTGGCAGGTCGGCAGGCGCTACTCGTCTTTCTCGCCGTCTAACAGGCCTTGCTCCACCGCTTTCCTGTTGAACTCCTTCAGGACGCTGCTCTTGACATCTTTCGACCTGCCGGAGTCGTCGAGCCAGTAGTGCACTTCCGCGTTTATCTCGTCGCCTGTGTCGGTGAAGAATATCTCCGGGGCGGGTTTCTCAAGCACGTCTTCCTGCGTCTCCACTATCCCCTTCAGAAGAGAGGTAGCTTCCTCCATCTTCCCCGGGTCGAAGTCAAGGTGGATGGCCCCCTTCGTCCTGGAGCCCCTGGTGTAGTTCTTTACCTCCTGGGTGGTGAGCTGTGCGTTGGGCACCACTATCTTCTGGCTTGAGCGGCCGTTCAGCGTGGTCGCGCGGAGGGCTATATCCTTCACCACTCCTTCCGTCTCACCCGTCTTTATGTAGTCGCCTTTCACAAACGGGTTGTCAGTATAGATGAATATACCCGCGACAAGGTTGGCGACCTGGTCCCTCATACCGAACCCGACCGCAACTGTCAAAGCGGCGGTTATGGCGCCGAGTATGGTTACGAGGTTGCCGAACTCTGCGGCCTGGAGCGCGATGGTGAAGGTCAGGAAGAGTCCTATGATGCCGGCGACGTTCTCCACGGAGTGCTTTACCTTCTTCTCCGAGCCCTTCCTCTCGGCGGCCCTAGCGACCAGAGGCATCAGCACGCCCCGAGTCAGGACGAAGCCTATCGCCAGCGTTATGACGAAGCGGCCGAGCTGGAGGTAAACCCCGGGGTTCTCTGGTATAAGGGTTTCGATCACCATGGGAGAACACTTCTCAAGTATTCTTTATAACCGGCACGGCTACTATACCTCCACTTCAAGCTCTTCTCTGGTCACGAGCGACAGGTCGGAGGAGTTGGCATAGCCCGACTTCTTCATGCCGACAAGGTAGTGTGCACCCGCATCCTCGGCTTTCTCCACCATCTGGTCGTCTATCTCGCCGTCGAGCACGATTGCGTGGCAGTCCTCGATGTCGTTCATCTTTTCGTCGAACGCTGTTAAAGGAATCCTGTGAAGGGTTTCCATATCGGAGTCGAGTACGTGTACCGCCCGGGTTCCCACAAGGTCGTTAAGCACCTCCTGGAACCGGTCTATCTTGTCCTGGTCGACCTCCTTTCCAGCCTCCGCCCCAACGTATTTCGCGGGTTCGCTGTCCCTCAGCCCGCGGTAGACCTGCTCCTTGCCGAGTTCCTCGACCTCCTTGTTCTCGGGCGCCCTGGCGACTTTCCCCAGCTCCAGCTTCTCCTTCAGCTCTTGGACGATCAGGTCCCCGCCGCGGTCGCCGTCGACGAAGACAGTCACCTTCCTGTCCCCCACAGCGTCTACCACTCCATCAGGGACATCCGTGCCCCCGAGGGCAAGAGCGTTCTTGACGCCGTGTCTCAGCAGGTTGAGGAGATCGGCTCGTCCCTCCACCAGTATGATCTCCTCCGAGTTCTCAACTTCTGGACCGGCCTCGAATCCCTTGTACTCCGTGAGCTGTTTCCTCCGGACCTCGCTCTTGACCTCGTCGGTTATCTGGTTCCTGTCGGGCCCTTCCCTCCTTATCTGATTCATGAGCTGTTTCGCCCGCTTTACTATATAGTCCCGCTTCGACACCCTCTTGTCCCTTATCTCGCTGACAGTTATGTCCGCCGAGGTGGGGCCTACCCTGTCTATGGTCTCAAGAGCGGCCGCGAGAATCGAGGTGTTGGCGGCATCCAGCGACGAGGGTATCCGTACGGTCGCGGACGAGGAGCCGTTCTCTTTTGTGACCTCGACCTCTATCCTTCCAATTCTGCCCCTTTCCTGAAGTTCGCGTAAATCCAGCTCTTCATCGAGAAGCCCCTCGGTCTGGCCGAAAATCGCGCCCACGACATCCGGCTTCTCCACTAGGCCTCCAGACTTGAGTTCTGCCTCTATAACGTATTTTGCGGAGTTCTGAGCCACCTTACCCATCAGCTTCCGCCCCCAGCTTCCTTCTTATATCGTCCTCAGGGAGGTCTACAGCGAGTTTCTTCCTCGAAGAAGTCTGTCCGGAGACGATGCCGGGCCTCTTTCCCAGTATCTCGGCCAGCCGTTTCACGAGTTCCGCGTTGGCCCGGCCGTTTTCCGCCTCCTCGGTAAGATAAACGCGGGGGTAGAGGCCGTTCTCTACCCTGAATTCAGAAGAACCAGTCTCGACCTTGACATATATATCGCCCATTTTTTCGCGCCCCCCGTGGAAATAGTATTTGGCTGCCCCGTAACACAGACGTTCATCCTGTCCCTTGCGGTCGCGCCTGCTGACCGAGGGCAGCCCGCGCCGTTGCGGCGCGTCTTGTCTATAGTTTGCTGGGTAGGCTTTTTCTCTTTATCCCCTACTGGAAAAAGATGCCCTCCTCGGGGGCCGGTTCGAACCTTGCCTGCCGCGACTTGGTCTGTATCGGCTCCTCTCCGTGGTATTTACGGAGGTACTGGAAGTATTCACGGGTCTTCTCTATGGCGAACTCGCCGTCGTATTCAATCATCTCCTCACCCACGTATCTTATAAACGCCCTCCGGAACAGCCGGTTCAGCGGCCTCGCGATGAACCGGGGGAGGAAGTTTATTCCCTTAGGCATATCGTACTTTATCCTGGTATCGACGAGGTACTCGACCATCGCGAAGTCGTTCTCGCCCTCGGGAGGCCTCTTCGTCCTTATAGTCACCGAGATGCGGTACCGGCCCCTCCCGCTAGGCAGGTCATCGGTCCCGTCGATATCCGACCTGAAGCCATCGGTGTCAACGTTATGGCTGTAGAAAATCTCTTCGGGGCGGGGCATCTGCATGTTCTGCTTCATGATGTACTTGTGGTCGGCGTAGATGTTCGGGACGTTCGGGCTCTCATACCACTCCAGCCGGTTCTGTATATCCACCCACTCATTGTTGAAAAGGTGGAAATCGTGCCATATGTTGTCGTCCTCGTGGCTGTCCGGGCTGGGAAGTTCAAACCAGTATCCGAGTCTGTCAAGCAGGTCCATTTTCATCTCCATGGCGGCTGGTAGTGCGAAGCACCAGTTCTCGCGATGGCTTTTTCGACTCCGAACTTCTCCCTCATCAGGTTGTGGAGTCTCAGCATTGTTTCCTTTGCTTCCTCTTCATAAGTATGTATCTCCTTCGAGTAGAACTTGTTGTACCAGACCCCCACGAGAACGCGGTAGAGCTTCGAGCGCTGGAAATCGGTCTTCTCCTCCCCCCTCAGGCCCGGCATCTCTATCCGTTTATCCGGCCACTCCGCGGTACCCACCGGTATCCAGGAGATTGGGTCCCCGCCGGGATAAACTGTTACGATATCCGCGTCCATCTTCACACGGGCCTTCAGTATGTTATCAGGTCTATCATGCTTGTAGATGCTCCTCGGGTCCTTAGACTTGAAAGACAGGTCGTAGTGTATCGCGGTGTGGGGGCTCTTCTCCTTGAAGGCGTGCATCCTGATCCTGTCCTTCGGCTTCGACATGTTGAACTCCATGTGGCCCTCCTCAACCCGGTCCATGTCGAACTCGTCCACAAGAAGGTCCTTTAAACCGCGGTAGACCCTAGCCGGGTCCTCCTTGATAAAGTAGTGGTCTGACATCCCGGGAACGCTCTCTATAAATTTTACCACACTATCTCGCCTCCAGGTTGTCCTTGACCCGTTCCATAAGCTCCTCGGCTTTTTCCTCGACGTTGGGCTCGTACTCTTTCCTTACCTCGCCATAGAGGAACTTGTCGAAGAGAGAGCGATATGCGTAGTACCAGAGCGTGTTCCGCCAGCCCTGGGTCTCGTAGTGGGTGATAAGCTTTCCCTTGACCTGGATATCGAGCTCACGGGAGTTCTTGCTGATATACAGGTAGATCTCCAGCTCTTCATAGGTATGGCGGTCCATGATCTCCTTCGTCAGTATCTTCGACCTTATGCTACCGTCATCGACGTCATTGAAGTACTTCTCCTCTCGAACCTCGTCGAACACCATCCTGCGCTCCAGCAGGTCCCTTATCTCGGGGTAGGCCCTCCTTGGCTCGTCAAGCGCGATGGTCTGGCGGCGCCTAACCACCTCCTCGATTATGTCCATAGAGCAAGTTTAGGGGACGGCGAGTAAAAAGCGTTGCCCGCTAGCTTACATCCAGACTAGCACGGCACTCTGGGCACATCATCCGGCCGTTTACCTCCTCAAGCTCCTCGGAGTAGTTCTCGCATTCCTCGCAGACGCCGGAAACGGTCTCAGAACGGGGAGAAGCGGACGCGTCGAACTCCTGCTCTTCCTCCATTATCTCGGCGAAGCCCGGCCACGCCCTCAGGATGTCGGACTGGGTGAGTATGCCGACCAGCATGTCGTCCCGGACGACAGGAACGCGGGAGATGTTGTTCCGGACCATCGCCATTGCAACATCGTCAAGCAACTCCTCCTCTTCCGCGACGATTAAATCGGTACTCATCACCTCATCGACCGGGGTCTCCTCGAAGTCCTTCTGGCTCGCTACTGGTCCATAGACGATGTCGCGGCAGACGATGATACCAACCGCCTCGCCGCCGTCGACGACCACCAAGCCCCTGATTCCTTCATCTCTCAGAAGCTTTGCTGCCTCAACAACGCTCTTGTCCTTTTCGATTGCTATAACCCCGTCGGTCATTACCTCCTTTATCTTGACATCTCCGTTCATAATACTAGAACTCGAAGTCTGAAATCTAATAAGGTTTTGGTCAGGCCGTGAACTGCTTCAGGCCGCTCTGCCTGTTCTCCTTACCGAACAGGCTCTGGAGCGTCTGTTTGAGTATCAGGATCTGCTGTCTGACGTAGGGTGACACCTGGAACTCGTCTATTATCTCCTCGCTCGGGAGCACGTACTTCTTGATGGTCCCCTCCGATATCGTCAGCACTATATTGCCCCCGCAGGAAGGACATTCGGCGGTGGTCTTGCCCGAAGCGGCGATGGTCTGGGCGGTCATAGGCACCCTCCGGAACTTCTCGTTGCAGTCGATACACCTCATATCCTGCTTCGAGAAACTCCTGAGATTACCCTTTATGTCAGGTATAAAGTGTTTCTTGAGCAGCAATTCCGCGACCGCGTCCTCATCAACCGCCTTCAGCTTCTTGCCCAGCCCAAGCTGGGCTGATGTCTTCTCGCTCATCTCATTGAGCGTTACGTACTCGCTCTGGACCGGCCCATTACCTAAATCCTCTGTATCATGTGTATAGACGTGCTGGAACGGCTCATCGGTGTAAACCACGTCCTCTCCTGTTGGCACCTCTGATTCCAGCTCCCAAGGTTTCCTGTACTCATGTGTCTCGGCGTAAAAGCCCAGTGGGTACTCGCTAACCGTCTCGATAGCCCAGGCCTCGTCATCCACCTCGTCGGGGTTGAGTATCGTGGAAAGGATGAGAGGCGCGTCCATCGTCCTCGCCCCGGTCATGTCGGGCAGGAACTGCCGCGAGAAGTTGAGGAGGCCGTCCATCAGGAGTAGTATAGCGTCCTCGTCCCCGTCCGCGTTCCTCCTCTTCGCGGCATGCCAGTACGGGTGCGCATATATGCCCTTGGCGTCTGTAAAACCTATGACACGGCCGACGGTCCCGCCCGAGGTGTGGGGGGCGAGCCCGATAACTAGCTCGCCGATAAGATCCTCTTTCGACTCCACTTCGTAGTATGGTTCGAGACCGTAGAACTCCTCCAGCAGCTCATCGATGAAAGACGCGACGCGGACGAAGTAGTCGGTCGCGGCGAGCGACGCGTCCCCGTCCGGTATGATTATATCCTGGGGTTTCAGCGCAACCATCTGGTCCCGGGACTCCAGCTTTTCGCCCTCGACATCCTCCTCGTATCCCATCTCCCTCAGCTTTTCAACGGATACTCCTATCTCCCGTGGCCGGAAATGGGTCAGGGGGAGGTCGGTCGCATCGTACCGCACTGTGCCGTCCTTGTTGACGTAGAGATCGTACTTCTGTCGCAGCAGGCCTTTCTCGATAGGCTCGACGTGGCGGTGCTTCCCGCTCATGCCCCGGACCGATTTGAGCAGCTCTGGTGGTTCTTCCATATCGAGGTTGTCGAGGGCGCGGTCCATCAGGCGCTTCACGTCTATCTCCGTCCTTTTATACCTTCTCAACCGTTCGCTGCCGCACTTTCCACACCCGTCCGCTTCTTCCTCAAGCTCCTCCCCGCAGTCGGAGCAGAACCAGATCGGTTCCGCGACATTACCCGTCTCAGGGTTGTAGGAGAAGTAGGTGTGGTCCCCGGTCTCCGGATCGCGGTTGTGGATTATCGACGTCGTGGTTGAACCCGCACGGTAGGTCGCAGTCAGGTTCCTCATCCTGCCGCCCTCCTTCTTGCCGCAGGGGAACAGCAGCTGGGGCTTGCCCTTGATGGTCCTCCTCTCCGCCTTCTCCGGTCTCCCCATCCGTGCGCCGAAGTACTGAGGGGCCTGCTCACGGACCTCGATGCCGGAGACCTCTTCTATGAATCCAGGAATGTCATCTGCAGATTCTATCTCCTCCAGCAGGTCTGAGTTATCCTCATCCGTATTCAGGAGTATCTCTATCGCCTCGCGCTCCCCTTCCTCTATCTCCACCTTGTCCTCCAACACATGGTGCTGAGCCAGAACATCTTCCAGGCACTTTTTGGCCTTCGAAGCCGGTTCAATATCGCTCTCATTCCTTAGCATCCGATATAACGCCCTGAACCGGTCTGGCGTGGTCTCGCTCCAGTGATGTGTCCAGGCGGGGTGGAACGGAATATCGGCCGCCCTGGAAATCCTTTCTGCTTCGGATGGGGATGGGTCGCGTTTCGAGAAGTCGCGGCCGAGCTTCATGTCTCTCTCTTCAAGCGCTTCCTCAAGCTCACGATCCCACCACTCACTGACGTAGGGAGACGGCAGAAGCTTCTTCCCGTTCTCAAGGAACTCGCCGACCGGTATCAGTATGTCCCCTAGGAAAAGTATCTCGTCTATACTGCTCTCCACCTCCCTCGCCTCCTCCCTTGTCTCAAGTTTAACGACATCGCCGTTCCGGAGCCTTACAACCGGGGGATGTATGGAGTCGCAGGGAGTCCCCACCGTGGCCTTGCCCGGGTACTCGAGCTTTAACTGTGTCCCAACGGCAAGGAAACGCTCTGTAACCTCCATCGTCGCAGGGTGGAAGGAGGTCGCCGCCAGACCGTTGGTGCGGGACCTGCCGTAACGCAACCTGAAACCTCCCTTTCTCCCTGGATGCGCTAACACCGGTCGGCCAGCGGTCAGCGAGCCCAGGTACTTGTCAGAAGGGGTGTAACGGTTCTCTTCCTCGCCGTTCTCCGAGTCCGAGCTGTGTATCTCATCCTGCAGCTCCAGGTAGTCCGTTATCCACCTCCAGTGTTCGAGCCCGAACTCCTCGCCCCAGTTCTCAATCCTCTTCTCCATCTTCGGCGCTTTCAGGGGGAGCCCATCCAGGTACACTAGGCACATACCACCCCTTATCCTGTTCGTTTCGATCCTGTCGAGGTCTTTGTAATTCGATACCTCCTTCTGCTCCGTCGGGCTTCCAGTAACCTCCACCGGGACGTTCTCCGCAATCTTCTTGGTCTCCCGGCGGTCCGGGTTGTACTGCTTCGCGGTCACTCTATTGTAGTAGTCCTCGACCTCGGTGGCGTAGCGGTTCACGATGGTCTCCGGCGGCTTGAACCTGTCGAGCCCGACATTTATCCTGACGTAGTCGGCGAGCAGGACGCTCATCGCAGACGCCGTTCCACCCGCGGACCGGATGGGGCCAGAGTAGTAGACCGCGAGGTACTCGCTACCATCATCGTTCTCACGTATTTTTACGTCGCCGATACCCTCTAGCGGTGCGGTCGTGATACCACCGGTCATGTAGGAGACCCCGACCCGGATGCCTGCGTCGCACGCCTTCTCCAGCTCCTCGAACTCGTAGAACTCGCCTTCCGCTATCTCCCGGGCGATCTCGAACGCGACGCGCTCGTCGTTCTTGCCGTACTCGTCCTCGAACTCTTTTATGCGGTCCGCTATACCCCTGTCCTCGAGCTCGGGGAAGAGGGCGGCAATGACAAGCGACGACGCCTTCTCGGGCAGGTTGGTGGCGACCGGGATGTCGACCCTCCGCTCCGGATCCTTCGACTGTTCTCTGGCGCGCTCCGCAATCTCGTACGCCCTGTCGGTCTCCTCCTCGATAGAAGAGAAGTAATCCTCGTACTGCATCAGAACTGCTTCACCTCGGTGTTCCGGGTCTTGTAATCTACGACCGTGACCTTGCCGGGATCGGGCTCGTGTCCCATCCTCTTCTGGAAGTCAGTCTGGGACTGGAAGGTCGAGGCGCATATCACGTTGACGCCCTTGTAGCTCTGGTTAGCATGTGAGTGGAAGTGGCCCGCGACGAAGACATCCGGCTCCCGCTCGATGGTCAGGTAGTCTTTATCCTCAGGCGCGAGAAGGTTGGTGCCGAAGGTGGGCGCAAGGTGCCTCCGCTTGAGGAGGTCTATCATGACGTGGTGCGGCTCCTGATAGGCCTTCTCCCTCAGCTCCTGTATCTGTGCCACGTGATCGTCGAAGGAATAGCCGTGGTACATCAGGTTAAGTATGCCCGAGGACTCGATGCCGTGGAGCTTCACCCACTGCGGGTTCTGGACCAGGTGGACGTTGTTGAAGTCGGAGATACGGGGCAGGGCTTTCTCGGGCAGCGAGGGCTGGGGCTCCGCCAATCTTACTATGTCGTGGTTTCCCGGCCCGACTATCAGCTGGAGCGACTCGGGCAGTTCCTCGACCCAGTCCTCGAACATCTCATACTGGTCGTAGATATTCGTGACCTTAAGTTCCTCCTCCTGTCCCGGGTAGGTCCCGACACCCTCGACAACATCCCCGGGAATCACAAGGTAGCCGATGTCTGAAGCCGCGTCCGAACCCATCCATTCCGCGAACTCGTCAAACCGTTCCTCCAACGTGTCCTTAGAGCCCAGGTGAAAGTCGGAGACATAGGCGGCACGGACCTTCTCCCTCGTCGTGTTAGCGCCCTGGGGTATCGGGAGGTCGGGCCTCACCACGGAATTAGCATATATTATGTCGCCACCGAGGCTCCCCCGGACGCCTATAACCTCATCGGGGACTATGCGGTCGCCGTCCCTCTCCTCCACCAGGGCCTTGAAGCTGCCGGTCTTGTCCTCGAGCTCTACTATGTACCGGCCAGAGTTCGTGGAGTACTTATCCCTGACTATACCTACTACCGCCGCCTCTTCGCCCTCGCTCCTCATGTCGAGACGCTGAATCGCGACCGCGGACTTGAGCTCCATCCGCCGCATCAGTAACTTCTTCAGCCGGTCGTACCGGTCGTTGTAGTTGTTCAGGAACTCGGGTACGTCCTTCTCCTCCCGGGAGATATCCGCGGTGTCAAGCACCTCGACCTTGGTCTCGATTCGCCGGGTGCGCCGGTCCTGGATGGTGACCGACCTCGAACCCTTGCTCTTGACCTCTACCTGCCCCGGTTCCTGAGCCTCATCCTCCCTGTCAGAACTATCTTCTTTAGAACCACTGGGCTCTGTAGCTCCTGTTTCAGTAGTAGAATAATCATCCTTTTCAGGGTCCTGGATTGCGTCCCGGCCGGCGCCTTTAGCATCTTCAGGAGTCTCGCGTATCTCGGATAGCATCTTTTCCGAGATATACATCGGGGTCGTATCCATCTCCTCGATTGTCCGGAGGTCGTCCTGTGTAAGAGATTCCGCGGCCTCTTTCTCCACTATGCATCCTTTCTTCGTCAGCTTCTTTACTGCTTTCTCGTTCAGATTCTTCCCCCCCATTCAGGAAGCTAGATGTAAAACTTTTCCTCGACCAGTTCCCTTATCCGGTCGCGGATCTCCTCTGAAAGATCAACGCTTATCTCCCGCGTCCTTCCGTAACGGCCCTTGGATATGACCTTGGCGTTTATGACCCCTAGCATGTCGAGCTCGGAAATCAGGCCGGAGACGCGTCTCTGCGTTAAAGGCGAGACATCCATGTCGCCGCAGAGCTGCTTGTACTCCGAGTAGACATCACCCGTCGCGACCTCGTCCTCCCCGGCCATGTCAAGTATGGTGTAGAGCACTATCTTAGAGTGCTTGGGCTGCGATCTCACCGTCTCCACCACCCGGTCGCGCTCGATCTTCTGCTGGGCCTCATCGACGT
>CAZVPZ010000018.1:0-22056 GCA_964629245.1 uncultured archaeon
GTGGCGGCGGCCGAGGCGGTGGTGGAGGAGGTGGAGGGCTTTCCCAGGTGGCGAGCGCGGTTGCCGAGAACTCCGACAAGATAGGCCAGATGTTCAAGGATCTCAACGAAATCAACAGGGAGAACAAGAAGCTGGAAGCCGAGCTCAGTGACGAGGAACAGAAGGTCGTGAACGTCGAGCAGGAGATAAAGCAGATAATCAACGAGGCCGAGACCATGGAGGAGTACGAGCAGAAGCTTCAGGTGCTTGTCGACAGCGGCGGCCTCACGATGAAGGAAGCCCGCCAGCTACAGATGATAATAGACGAGGCCGAGGATGTAGAGCAGATGGAGCAGAAGCTCCAGAACTATATAGAGAACGTCCTCAATATCGAGATAAAGGTCGAGGAGATGGAGGAAGAGATGGAGGAGATGGAAGAACGCGAGGCACAGAGCCTCTCCGAACTGGAGGAAAAGATAGAGCAGATACCTGAGAGGATTGCAGAATCGGAGCAGATGCAGGAGAGGATACGGCAGCAGGTCGAACAGATGATACAACAGGAGGGCCGGGGGGCGGTCGACCGTGAAGAGTTCCAGCGTGAGATTGAGCAGGTTTACGGTGAGGTAGAGGGACTCCAGTCCCAGCTCGATGAGATACTAGAGGAGATAGGGCGAACCAAACCCGAGGTCGAACAGCTGTCGGAGAAGGAGAAACAGCTGGAGCAGTACCATGAAAGGCTGAAAAAAGGCTTGGAAGAAGCCGGGGAGGGTATCGAATGGCTTGAGGATGAGGTGGTGAAGCCGAAGGACGAGATCAAGGATGAGGAGCGGAAGACGAAAGAATGGGAGAAAAGGATGGATAAAAGCCTTCAAGAAAACGAGATAGGCCCCGCGATGGAGCAACTGGAGAATTTAGAAAAAGATGAGGAAACGGTAGAGCAGGACGAAGGAGACGAAGTTACTGATCTCGTTCCGGTCAGGGATCAGGAGATGGAGGTCTACGAGGAGGAAGAACAGGCGCTTGCCACCATAAAAGACGTGCTAGGGAGCGATGCAAACGCCCTCCAGGTCTGGGAGCAGGAGGCGCGCCAGCTCAAGCAGCAGGCCAAGCAGGATGAGGAACGACTTGAAGATCTCAAGCGACAGGAGTTCGAGGAGCTTGGCGTCGAGCAGGAGAGCATACAGGAGATACGTCAGAGGCTCACAGAGATGTGGCAGGCTATTGACTCAGGCCAGTGGTCCAGGCCTGAGGCCGAGGCTGTAGACGAGGCGGAGGCCCACATCGAACAGCTAGAGCAGCTCCGCCAGCATACTAGTGACGAGAGCCAGCTACAGAAGATAAGGGAGTCAGAGAACCTCGCCAACAACATAATAGAGTACATAGGGGAGGAGTCGGAGGCAGCCCAGCAGGTCGAACAGCAGTTACAGCAGGAGATCCAAGAGGTCCAGGGAATGAACTTTTCCCGCGGTTCGGGAGGTGAACGGAAGCTACAGCAGAAGGGAGCGGAGATAGAGGAACTGTTCAACAGGATCGACACGCAGAACTTCGAGCCACAGAGGAGGCAGGAGATAAGCCAGCTCGAGGAACAGCTGGTGGAGGCTCTCGACAAGAGCGCCTGGAACGATATGCAGACTACCTACTTCAGGGACCCTCAGGAATACGGTTTATCTCGGTAAGAGCACCGAAAACAGCGTAAATATTTAAAACAGAAAACAGTTAACACAAGTAAGAGGTTACAAATATGGCCTATGATGTTACGACTTTAATGACTAGCCTGATGGCGAATCCCGAGGTCGCCGCTATAGGAGTGCTGGTGGGATTCTTAATCGCAAAAGCCCTTGACTGGCGCAAGAACAGGAACTCGTTTGGCGGAGGTGGTTTCCCATGAACGAGTCGAAGAGCTTCAAGGAATTTGTATATGACCTGGAGAACCTGGTGGACGAGTTCGTAATCGTTTTCCTTTCGTTCGGTGCGATCTTCGTAGCCATCTGGAGTATATTCTTCAGCACAGAGAACGTGGGACTGGTTGGCCTAGGAGATGCTATCTTCCCATGGATTACTATGCTCGCCCTTATGATTATAGCGAGAGAACTCTGGTTAATGAATGCAAGAAAGGGAGGTGAACAATAAACAATGGCAGCAGGTTTCGCAGACCTCTTGATGAACCTGGAACAGGCGGACTTCTTCATCGGCCTGTTACCCTTCGTGATTACCTATGCGATCTTCTTCCTGACACTCAGAAACTCTCCGAAGTTCGGAGAGGATAACGCACAGGCACGGAGGATGTCCGCACTGGTCTCACTGGCGATAGCCTTCTTCGTGTCCTACTTCGTAGTGAGTTCACAGGTCTACTCACAGTTCTTCGTGACCTACTTCGGAACGCTCACAGTAGGACTACTGGGCATAATGGGTCTCCTGATTGCGTTTGCGCTGACAGGGCTCCACGACTATGTGCCCGGCAAGACGTTCTGGGCGATTCCAGTCGTAATCCTGGTAGCAGCAGCGTGGACGGTAGCGGGAGGCTTCAGCGCCTTCTTCGGACCCGGTGGCCTCAGCCCCGTGGGTCAGAACGTGCTGATTCCCGCTCTTGACTACATGATCAATACCGGCCTCATCTGGGGCGTACTGATCATCGCGGTAGTCATATGGGCCACGAGGGAGCCAGACGAGGACCAGCCGACCCTCTTCGAGAGGCTCTGGCAGGAGCCAGGAGGAGGCGGTTCTCCAGAAGGCGGTGGAAGCTAGACCAGGTGATTGAGAAAAGTGGGAGCTTTTGCCACAATAGTGGAAGTAATGGCTGGGATGGACGTATTCCAGCTGTTCTTCCCATGGCTTCTTATTCTTGGCCTGAGCTACGGCATTCTTGAGCAGTACGAGTTCGTCAGCGATGATTCCTCTGTCAATGGTGTCATCGCGCTTTCCTTTGCATTTTTCACGATTGGAGGAGCATACATATTCCTGCCTGCAGGAACTTTCACCCAGCTCGCCGCACTGATGGCCTTCGGACTTTTTGGCATCCTCGGTCTTGTGGTCCTGATGGGTGTCGCAGGTTACGACATAGAAAGCATCGGTGAGGACGGAACCTCTATACCTGTCCTTGCAGCAGTTGCAGTTGCAATTGTCGCTTTCGCGGTGGTGCTGATGTCAAGCTTCAATATCGGGGGCCTGTCTCTCACCTCTGCGAACTTCTTCGAGGACGTGGTTATGCCTATCCTGGTCCTCGTGTTCATGGGGGGGATAGTCTACTGGACGCTCAACCCGGCAGAAGAATAGAACTTACCAGTCTTCCATGTCGATGTTGTCTAGGTCCTTCTTCGAGACGTTCTTGCTGGTCTCTATACCTCTCTCCTGTTTGATCTCCTGAACAAGATCCGTGAGATCGCGGACGTTGTCGACAAGTGAGGGCAAGACCTGCTGGAAAGCCTTTTCTAGGCCTCCGATCCTTGACTGGTAGGAGTCAACGTGTTCCTCTATTTCGTCCATCTTCTGTACGAACTCTGTCTGTTCCTCGTCTTCACGCACTTCCAGGTCACGGATACGCTGGTCGAACTCGTCCAGCTCGTCCCTGACCTCGTCTATCTCCTCGTAGACGTGTTCGAACTCCTTCTCAACGCGCTCGAAGTTCTCTGCTACGATGGTCTCTATAAGCTCCTCTATCTGTGCGTTCACGCCCCCGGCCATGCCGCCTCCAGGGTTACCTCCACCCTGTCGGTTCACCGCCTGTTGCTGGTTGCCTCCACCGGCCGGAGGAGTCGGATTACCCCCTGAAAAATTGTTCCCTCCTCCCATAGAGTTGTCTCCGTTGCCCATAGTATTATCTTGTTGTGAGCCTTCTTCAAATCCTTTATCCACAGGGCTCATCGCCTCTTCCCCGCCCTGGTAGGGGCTCATCGGTTCCGGACCGTTCCCTGTGCCGCCCTGTCCACCCTTCGCGGAGTTGGCTACTGCACTGTTTACGGCGTTTTCGATCTCCTGCTGTGAGTACTGGCCCTGTAGCTCCTGTTTTATCTCCTCCTGTGAGTAACCCTGGGAAAACATATTCTTCACAGTCCTTTCAAGGCCTCCTCCCATCGCATCCAAACCGCCTGGAGGCCCTGAAGCTCCGCCCGCCTGCTGCATGGGAGAACCGCTGCTGTCGCTTTCCCCTTCGTCTTCATCCCGCAGGCGGCCAAAAAGTTTGAATTTCATTCTTTATCCTTGTCAGCGTCGTTTTTTTCCGGTCTATCAAAGGGTTGGCGTTTCTCGTTTTTTATCTTTCTGTCTATAATGCTCTCTACCTCTTCTTCGGTCACGCCTCTCTTCTTCGATACTATTTCCTTGACCTCGTTCTTGGTGACGAAGGACGAGTTTATAGGGTTCATGAGGTCCATGTAGTGCTCTATTTCCTCTATCTCCTGGTTAGTGACGAATTTACGCTTCTCACGGTTTATCTCCTTTATATCTACCTCCATGTTAGCCATACGGTCTCTGAGACCCTCTATCTCGTCCTCGAGATCCTGGATGTCCTCGCTCAGTGACTTGGTGCGTTTCAGCAGGGTGTCGTCCAGCGTATTGACTCTCGCATTGAGGTTCCTTATCTTCTCTTCCAGGTCTCTGACACGGCGGTTGAAGTCGTTGACCCGGTTGACGATTTGGTTTATGAGGTTCTGCTGGGGCATCCCATCTTTTATTCTAGGCTTACTCGAATAATAATGCTGGGTATGGCAGACGTACAGGACCTCGACGTATTCGACTACCGGTACGACGACGAGACCGCGACAGTCGAGATAAACACGCTAGGATCTATCTACGGCGCATCTCTTGAGGACTATCCGGAGGTGATGTCGCGAGTCATAAATATACTCCAGGAGGTGCCGGATGCGCAATCCGTCGTTCTCTCCGAATCGAGGGACTACGAGTATACCGAAGAGCAGGTCGACCTCCTGAGGGAGATAGTCAACGCCATACAGGACATATCTGCTGAAGGCTACCTGTCCCAGAACCCGGGCCAGAAATGCGACAGTTTCTACAGCGAGCAGCTGCCGCAGGTGCAGCAGATAGTCGTCGACCAGCTTAGGCGTGACCCTGTGGGCGCGTACGTCGAACTGAAGAGGTTGAAACGCCACCTGAGACAGCAGATGGATAACACCTATGCACAGCGCCAGCGCTGCATCAAGTACTTCTTCCAGGACGTCATCAACCCGGTGTTGAGCAGGCTGGACGACACCCAGATAATACAGCAGGCAAAGGAAGGCGACTATATCACGGGCTACCACGTCGGCGACCGGGATATTTACCGGGAATTTTTCCATCCCCTCGTACGCCCCAACTTCATGCTTACCAAGTTCATGTCTCTCCCGCCGGAAAGAGGCGAAGAAATCGACCGGTACACGGTCCGGAACAACATCGAGGTCTCTATCTACAAGGTTCCCGACATGGTCCAGCCGGTCTACCATGTCAACCCTCCCGAGTTCAGTCTCCCGGAGGAGAAGTACAAGCTATTGGATGCGGCGAGACGTTTCATGGCCTCGCACCAGCCGGAGTCGGGAGAGTTCGCGAGGCCGGAGAGGATGAGACAGGTCTTCCAGAACATCGGCCGCGACATGCTCCGGGATATATCCAACCAGATGAACATACAGCTCTCGAGAGAGGAGCTCGACGAGCTGACTGGCATCCTCAACCGGTACACTTCAGGACTCGGCGTGCTCGAGATACTGCTGTCCGACCCCAAGATACAGGATGTCTACATCAACTCTCCTATAGGGAACTCTCCAATCTATATCAACCACCAGGAGTACGAGGAGTGCGAGACCAACCTGATACCGACGAAGGAGGAGGCAGAATCATGGGCGACACGTTTCAGGATACAGTCTGGAAGGCCGCTCGACGAGGCAAACCCGGTACTCGATACGGATACGGAGGTGCCGGGGGGGAGAGCGCGTGTGGCCATAATACAGGAGAGCCTTTCACCCGAGGGTCTAGCGTTCGCGTTCCGGAGACACAGGTCTAGAGCCTGGACCCTGCCGCTATTTGTGGATCAGGGCATGATAAACTCTCTCGGAGCAGGATTACTATCCTTCATCGTTGACGGCAACCGCTCGGTACTGTTCGCGGGGACGAGAGGTGCGGGTAAGACCTCCCTACTCGCCGCATCCATGCTGGAGATAATGAAGAAACACCGTATCGTTACAGTGGAAGATACGCTAGAACTGCCGATAAACGAGATGAAGGAGCTCGGCTACAATGTTGAAAGGATGAAATCCCGTTCCGTCATAACCCAGGTGGAGAACGAGCTGGGTGCGGACGAGGCCATAAGGACTTCTCTCAGGCTCGGCGACTCAGCGCTTGTTATCGGAGAAGTCAGGTCGGATGAGGCCAAGACTCTCTACGAGGCGATGAGGGTCGGGGCGGTGGCAAACTTCGTGGGTGGAACTATCCACGGCGAGAGCGCCTACGCTGTATTCGACCGTGTGGTGAACGACCTGAACGTGCCGCGGACCTCCTTCAAGGCCACCGATGTCATCGTCAGCGTCAACAAGATAAGGAGCCCCGATGGCCTCTCCACCTATCGGAGGGTCACAGGACTGACAGAGGTCAGGAAAGACTGGACAGAGGACCCGCAGGAGGAAGGAGCCTTCATCGAACTGATGCGGTATGACGCAAATGAGGACGAGCTCATACCCACAGATACTCTACTTAACGGCGAGTCTATGGTGCTCAACCGGATTGCCGAGAACATCCGGGAGTGGAAGAACGACTGGCAGGCTGTCTGGGACAACATACAGCTCCGGAAGGACATGAAGCAGGAACTGGTGGACCGTGCCCGGGAGACCGGTAACCGCGAACTCCTGGAGGCGGAGTTCGTCGTGAAGGCCAACCAGAAATTCCACATAATCGCGGAGCGTGTGGGGGAGGAATATGGCGAGCAGGACGCAGAGCGAATCTTCGCCCGGTGGAAGGAGTGGCTGGATCGACAGGTGGAAGGGTGAAAGGGAGGTGTTGCCGTGAACGAAGAGGAAGAGGAGCAGCTAAAGCAGATTGTTAACGACCTGAACAGGGACGTGGAGATGCCTCCCTACGATAATTCGTCAAGATCAGGTTATTCTAGGGAGTACCAGGAATACAGGGAGGAGGAGGTGCATGAACGGGAGAAAACCCGTTACGAGGAGCTATGCCTATGGTTCGGCGGGTTGCTCAGCCTTAAGGCCGGGGAGAAAACTCATGATAAGCTGAGTTCGCCTCTCAGGCTCCTCAAGTGGGAGATAACTCCGGGCATGGTGCTTTCGGCCGCGGTTGGGGTTGGTTTTTTCTCCTTCCTTGCCTGGTTTTTCGTGTTCGTGGTCAATTTCCTGCTCGGACCCCTTATACCGGTCTCCCTCCTGCTGATGACAGGGGTAGTGCCCCTTGTAGCTGGCGCCTACACCTACTACAAGCCTGTCTATGCCGCGAAGAACAAGGTTATCCGTAGTAGTGGGGAGATGATACTCTCGATACTCTACATGGTAGTCTACATGCGGAGTTCTCCCAACCTGGAAGGCGCGGTCCGCTTCGCGGCTCTAAACCTTGACGGGCCTATAGCGAAGGACCTGCGCGGTGTGCTCTGGGAGGTCGAGATAGGTAACTACAGCAGTGTGGATGCTGCCCTGGAAGAGTACACAAGGGTATGGAAGGACTACAACGACGATTTTCTCCAGTCCCTCCAGCTCCTCAAGGCCGCGATGAACGAACCCAATGACAGCAGGCGCGAATCGATGCTCCAGGATTCGATAGACACGATTCTGGAGGGAACACGCGAGAAGATGAAGCACTACGCCCAGTCGCTGAAGACGCCTGTCATGATCCTCAATGCATTGGGCGCCATGCTCCCGGTGATGGCGATGATAATGCTACCACTGATAACGGTTTTCCTGGGAGGTGTGGTGACCCCCCTGCACCTCGTGATAATGTTCAACGTGATGCTGCCTATCGTGCTTTACTGGCTGATGCAGAGGCTTCTAACCTCCCGTCCGCCCACCACGTCATCTACACCGGTAAATGAGGACGTGCTCCCCCCCAGGGGAAGGTACAGGATAGAGATACTTGAGAAACAGCTCGACATACCTACCTGGCCCATAGGAGTATTCATATTCCTCTTCTTCGGCCTCTACGGTTTCCTAGGTTACTGGTCTTTCCCCCATATGTATCCCGTGGCCGATCCCTCACAGCTGGGCAACGTCCCGGCGATATTCGGGTCAGCAAACTCACTGAGTCCTATACCGATGCTGATGAGAAGTGTCTCGATAACCTTCGGTCTCGGGATCGGTATAGGCGTAAGCAAGATGCTGGGCAACAAGAAGAGGAAGTTAGCAGAGGAGGAGATAGAGAAGATAGAGCAGCAGTTCCCTGACGCCCTCTTCCAGCTCGGAAACAAGATATCAGGCGGTACTCCTGTAGAAGTGGCGCTTGAGAAGGCTGCTGAATCGACCTCGGAGATGGAGATATCCCAGCTCTTCAGGAAGGCCTCTTCCAACGTGAGGCAGGTAGGTATGACCTTCGAGCAGGCCATCTTCGACCCGAACTACGGTGCCATCCAGAACTTCCCGAGCAGGATGATCCACACGGTTATGAAGGCAGTCGTCGAGTCATCGGAGAAAGGTACCGAGATGGCGGCGGTGGCGATGCTTACTATCTCGCGCTACATGCAGAACATACACCAGACCCAGGAACGTCTCAACGATCTGCTGGAGGAGACCACGTCGAGCATAGAGCTCCTGGCTTATCTCCTTGCCCCGGTGGTCTCGGGAGTCGCCGTGGGTATGTCCCAGACTATCATAACCGCGATGTTCGAGCTTTCATCTACCTTCCAGGAGTCAGGGACCCAGCTTCCACAGAGCGGCGCGGCGGGTGGTACGGGAGCCAGCAGTCTCGGCGGTATCCTTGGAGGTCTGGATAACGCGATTCCGCCCGAACTCCTCCAGCTGGTAGTAGGTGTCTACCTGATACAGCTCCTCTACATTCTCGGAACATTCTACATGAAGATAACAAAAGGAGAGAACCAGACCTACAAGCACCTCTTCATAGGAAAAGTACTTATCTCGGGAATGTTCTTCTATACACTTGTGCTGGTTGCAGTATCCCTGATGTTTGGGGGGCTGGTAGGCCAGGTCGCGGGTGCTACAGGATGATAAGGAAGGGAGATATAGATATCAGGGAGATCGTTTTCATCGCGATAACCATAATGTTCGTCGGCGCCCTCTGGATGGTCTACCAGAACAGTCTTGATAACGCGGTCAGGAATGCCCTACTCCAGGCCCTGCAATAACGTTTTAACTGGACGAAGCCAATTCTGTTCCAGTGGATGCTCTCGTTACAAAACCTCAGGATAATGGCGCTTTGGTTAGGCAGTTCGAAGGGATCATCAAGCTGGGGAGTCAGGAAGATAATGCAGATATTCCTCGCCATACTTTTCGGTACCATCATACTCACCTTCCTGCTTCCCACGGTCCTGGAGTCTGCGGGTATAGTGGACTGCAACAGCCCGTACATGCAGGCTGTCGCGGGCCTTATAGGTGACGCCACGGGGAGAAACATATGCTGAGCAAGGGACAGGCCCATAACCTGGGCAACATCATAGCAACTATACTCGTGGCCGCTGTAATCGCAACAGTGCTTCTAGGACCTCTCTACGCTAAGATAGCCGAGGGTTTCGGTGAGGCGCAGAAGTTTACGAACGTCGCCGGGGAGATAAAGATAGACAACCCCGAAGAGATGGCGGCTGCGATGCGCTACGTCTGGGACAGGTCCCTGAGCTGTGACAAGGTGGACGGGAAGGCCTATCCATCTCTGGCGGCCACGAGCCTCGGCTCTAACCCGCCCTGTGCCGGCACTACAGGAACTCTTGCTGCAGGACTCGAGAACCTGATAGGGAACACCGGTGGCGATATGGAGGGGGAGTTCGGTATGATAAAGTTCAAGATAAACGACAGCTTCACGATGAACACAGGGATGTACTACGGCCAGGGAGGAGGAAGCCACAACCCTGGTGGAGGTGACTGGGATGACAGCGAAAAATCAGCGATACTCACCGCTGGCGCCGGCAACCCCTTCTCCGAGTATATCGCGGGGGGTTGCTGGGGTTACTTCTCGGAGGCCCAGGCCCATTCTGATGCCCACTCTGTCTTTTCGCTTCACTTTCTCGAGACCGGCGCTTCTTCCAGGATAACAAGCCAGGGAGCCGGCTGGACTATAGATAACGCTATCGGGCCTGCAAGCTACGACAAGTCATTCTGTTCCTCTCTGGACCCGGGCGACGCACTCCTCCAGGTCAAGAACAAGATGGGTGCGGCCACAAATCTTTTTGACCACTACGGTGCACCACATGACTGTCCGGGCGGTGTAGGCTGTGCTTCAGGCCACCTAGACATCCAGTTCTGCGAGGGAGATGAAGGGGTCATGCAGTCGAACAAGGGCAACCCGACCAACAGCGGCGAGCACACGGGAGCTCTTGGAGGCGGGGAGGTATTCCCCTTCATAGAGATAGAGGAGACGGGGCCGAGCTGTTGAGAGCCACAATTTAAATCCGGAGAGCCCAATTAGGATTTATGGAGCTGTCGATAAAGACCGTGGCGATGCTGGTGCTTATGATAATGATAGTCGCACTGGTCTATGCAGCGTTCCAGGGATGGTTCACGGAAATCGTCGACCAGTTCGTCAGCTCCATAACCTACCCTACCATCTAGATTCGCAGATTATTTCAATCAGCCCCGGCCTTACTAAACTATGCGGGACGGTAAAAAAGCCCTGACTGTATCTGTAAACGTCGTCGTGGCGTTCCTGATAGTGACTGTCGTGCTCCTGGTCCTCGGCTTCCTGGTGAACAGGTACACTGACGGTTTCGTGTTCTTCGGCAGAAACGCGACGGAAGGCGTCTTACCGGGCATTCTGGGGGTGTTGAGCCTTGAACGTAACGGTTAGGACCATAGCCGCCTTCGTGCTGGCACTGATGGTGGTGGCGGGACTTTTCATGACTGTACAGACCATCCTCAACGAGGGCGGGGAATCCGGGGAGGACTCCTCCATAACGGAGACCGAGATACTGGCGTGTCTCCAGTCTCATCCCGACAAGGACCGGGAATGGTGCAAGAACCATATAGACTACGAACCGGAGGTGGGGATACATCGTGTCTAGAGCGCTTAAAGGACTGGGAGCAGTAGCCACCGTTCTCGTTATAATAGGAGCCATATCATCCGTCGCGACTCTTTCAGTGGGAGCGGAGATGTTGTTGAAGGTGGTGGGACTGGGAGGGCAGAGCGAGGATGTCAAGAAGCTCAAGAACGTGGTTGACGACGTCAAAAGAGTCTGCCAGCTCGGTGAGGACGCTAACGACCATTCCCGGACTGAGACTTTTTCCCGTAAGATAAACTTCACCACGATTTCGGAGGGAAGCGAGGATTTCGAACCTGACCAGCCGCAGTACTTCCGCGCTCTCGACCTGAATGACGGCAAGAGGCTGATGTGGAGTTCGAGAAGGGAGAAGATACAGGAATGCCAGATAAGGATAGAAGGTGGGAAGTACGTGGTGTTCGAGAAAAACACGGCTTACGAGATAACGGTGGAAAATGACGGTACTGATGGAGGCCAGCCAAAGACCAAGGTCTCGGTGAGCACGTCTTGAAATCCCAGAAGGGTATCGGAGGGCTCGCAGTTCTGGTCATATCTTCTCTCGTGATTTTCGGTTTTATAGGACCCTTGCTTGTTGATACCTCGGTGGATTCGATTAACTTCGTAAAGATGGAGCTCGTGAATCTCCAGGCCCAGAGGGTGGTCAACACTGCGATGGTGCTCGAGTCGGCACCGGAAGGCCACATAGAGATGAGGCTGAAGAATTACTCTATAGCTTACAAACCCGGGGAGAGGAACGTCACTATCGGCTACCTGGGCTCTACGGGCTGGGCAGTGATGGAGAACTGGATGGTGAACTATGATAACATAGTCGCGCCTACCAATCCTGTGAGGATAGATGATAAGCTCTGCCTGAACAAAACCATTGATGGTGGGACATCCACCCTAAAAATGCATCCTGACGGGTGTTGAGACGTGGAAGCATCTGAATGGATGGGCGAAATCGTGATAATGTTCCTCTTCCTTGTAGGCTTTTCTGCCGCGCTCATGGTATTCATCGGAGGTTTCCTCCAGATTAATGTTCAGATAGACGAGACACAGGAGGAGGAGTACAGGAAGGCTGTCGTGATGGAGAACCTGCTTTCTCTTGACGGTGACACCTCCCATTACAACTACGACTACAACCACCGGCGCGCCGTCCTCCCTGTGGAATACTTTGCGAACGAGGGACCGACCGGAGACGAACTCGGCTACGAGGTCCGCGGCCACCCCGACCTGGGCCACTGCTACATACCCGAGGTCGCGGGTCTGGACGGCTACAACTTCGCTTTCAAGATTCTACCGGTGGGAGGAGTGGCTGAGGAAGCCCTCAACGAGTACGGAAACCCGATAGGTACACACAACGAGGATTTCAAATCGGTGGTGTACGAGGATACCAGTGGTACAGACATGAGAGCATGTGCCCAGTTTGGTCCTGGAGCAGGCCCCAGGATCCGTCAGGAGGCTGTCAGTGCACCTGCGATGCTAGTGCGTAAAAACAAGAGTAACCCAGTACTACCTGTGAGACTTTTCATATATGATACGACATATGGAAACTGAGAGAGAATCGGAAGGGCTGATAGAGCTGGTAGCAGCCGTCGGTATATTCGGGTTCGTGATGGTCCTCATACTGATGATGCTTTTCGTCAACATGGGTGCAGACAACAGCCTGGAGCAAGAGATCAGTACCACGGTGCACTACCAAGCGGAGCAGATTGCTACGAGATCCATAGTCACGAACATCATGGTTGACAAGATGTGGAGGACGAGTTCGGTTTCGCCCGGCACGTACGGTAACATGTCTGCATACCGGGTGATATCGCGTTTCCTCGCCTCGGATCCGGGGGAGAGCGTCTGGACGCCGGGAGGAAGCGTGCCCTACAGCAATGCGGAGCAGGATATGGAGGACTACCTGACGACCAAGGTGGAGAACCTCTACGGCAACACGGGTTACCGGGTGAGACTCTACGATGAAAGCGGCCAGCAGCTCGAGGTCGAGAACGTCCCGCCTCCTGCAGGGACGTTCGTGGAATATCCCATAGCTCTCCCTGACGGCCAGGAGGGTAAAATCAAGATGAGATTGAGTGGTGAGGAGATACTGAGTGCGGGCTAGGATAAAGGGAACGATAGGAAGCCCACTTATAATGGTCGGGCTGATGATCGGCGCGGTAATGATGGCGGGCCTGTCCATACCGGTCTCACAGTTCTTCTCCGATACGAGCGACAGGGCTGTAAACGACCTGAACAGGATGGTGGAGACCCGGGCCCAGGCCGACCTCTACTTCTACAACTACGTCCCGACAGCCGCGGCATACTCCACCTACCAGACAGCTCATGACCTGGGGGATCAGGGAGGGGGGACGGACATAGACTGGAACAGCTACATGTTCAACGAGATGACCTCGGGAGGTCCGGCAGTTCCACCCATAGCGCCTATAGGGCCCGGAAGCTGTTCGGGCCAGCTTTCCGAGATCGAGTGCAACCTCGAGCAGGACACGTCGGACTACCTGGATGTTAACTACCTCCAGGGCGGAGGGCTTTCTTCAACCTACTGCTCAAGGCCTGACTACGCCGTGGACATATTCTTCCTGGACGACCGCTCCACGACGGGGTACCTGTCCGCGTTCCAGCCTATCGAGTCGACCTGTAACTTCTATGAAGGGCAGGTGCACTACGAGGCCGAGGATAGCTTCCTGTTCCTGACATACGATATGCAGGACAACCGGTTCCTTACTGCGGCCAACTCTACAAACAGGACGCTTTTCCGGCTATACCACAAGTGGCAGAACGTCGGAACCTACACCGCCTCCAACCAGGTCTGCGGCTCTCCAACGAACTCGGAGTACCAGACGGTTCTACAGGACGCGACGGACGATGCCGAGGACGATATAACCAGCTATCTTGGTGATGTACAGTCCGCCTTCCCGAAGGTCGACGGCTTCACCCACCCTGAGTTCAAGATAACAGGCCCATCTGATAACCTGGGTTACGGGGTTTCCACCGACAAGTTCAAGGACGCCCGCCAGCCCGAGGCCAAGACCTGGGAGACCTCTAACGGCAACTGCTGCTTCTACGGTGCCTGTGAGGTCACCGACCAGTACGGCAACTGCATCACCAACTACTGTGAGAGAGACTACCATACCGCCCATGCCGAGGTCAAGCCGAACAAGACTAACGTGAAGCTGGTGATCCGTGACATGAACTACAAGATACCGACCGAGAACGGCTGGAAGAGGATGAACTTCGTGGTCAATCCCTACACTCACGTCTTTACCAGCGACTGAGCGCCCAAAACCGATTTATAAATTCCAGTCGAATCTTCATGTGGTGATTAACAGTGGCAGACGAAGACGACAATACAGTGTACGTGGGATCGAAGCCAGCCATGAGCTACGTGCTGGCGGTAGTGACCCAGTTCAGTGAAGGACAGGAAACGGTACACGTCAAGGCCCGCGGAAAGGCCATCTCAAGGGCTGTTGACGTGGCGGAGATGGTCCGCAGAAAGTTCGTAGAGGATGCAGAGATAGACGGGATAGAGATAGGTACAGACGAGATAGAGACAGACGAGGGAGAAGAACTCGACGTTTCCTCCATCCAGATAGACCTCGTGAAGGGCTAGGACTGCTCAACCCAAGTCTAACCTTTTCCCTCTTATTTTCACCCGTTTTCAGACACATTTTTATACCACCCTTCATAATTGACTGATATGAATGTAGAGATGACAGCCGGAAAGGGTATGTCACAGACTCTGGCCCTGATTGTCGCTGCATCCGTACTGATGATGACCGCGCTAACAGTCATCTTCCTCACTCAGGGAAGCCTGGGAGAGCTCGGTAGTAAGACGACCCAGGACGCCTGTACATCGGCTCTTGAGGGGGCATGCCAGACCACTTGGAATGCCAGAGGAGTTTCCTCGGGCACCATAACGGTATCATTCCCAGATGCCTGCAGGGACGCAAACGGCCAACCCCTTGTATCAGGCTCGTATTCCTCAGGCTGGGTTGACAGTGTAAGCCCCGCTAGTAACGAGGTTACATGCAGTCCTCCGTAGAGCTGCCGGTCTAGCAGGAATAACCCGGTCGCGGCGGTTGGCTAGATGAAAGGGGAACTCCCCTTCTTTTATCTCTCTATCTCTGAGGAATCTGTCGAGTCCTATATCTGAAGCTTTAATTAGTAAGAATCCTTAAGGGCCATTATGGACAAGACCGTAGAGGTCATAGTGGTTGCAGCACTGGTGATGGTTGTCGCCCTGATTCTTGTCTATCTCGTCCAGGGGCAGTCAGGAGTATTCGGGGATATACTGGGTGATCAATCGAAAGGAGCGAGCTGCAAGGTGGAATGGAATAAGTACAAGGCTGCGGTAGACTGTTCTTCGTCCCCGCCATCTGACACGTCTGAATCTACCAGTATCAAGAACGATCATCAATCGGAGTGTACTATGTACACTTGGACCCCGAATAATGCTTGTTCCTAGAGCTCCAGGAACCGTTCGACTATATCCTCGACTTCCCAGAGCTCTCCGTCTTTGAAGCTCTTGTCAGTGTTGATGCCGATGAGTGGGACGGGATTGGAGGTGTGGGAGGTGCTGGGCGAGTCCAGGGTTCCCATGTCCTCGCAGTTGCCGTGGTCCGCGGTCAAAAGCATAACGTAGTCCGTACCTTTTACAGCGTCCACGAGCCTTCCGACGTTCCGGTCGACGGTCTCCATGGCGGTCACCGCTGCTTCTAGGTCGCCGGTGTGGCCGACGAGGTCGCCGTTGGGATAGTTGAGGAGTATGAAGTCGTGCTCCCCTCTCTCCACAGCATCCATCACGATGTCCGTTATACCGTCAGCATGCATCTCGGGTGCAAGATCGTAGGCCTTTATCTTGTCGGACTCGATGAATTCGCGGTCCTCGCCGTCGAATTCGAGTTCACGCTGGCCGTTGAAGAAGTAGGTCACGTGAGGCACTTTCTGGGACTCCGTCACCCTCAACTGTTTCATGTCTGCTTCCTCTACTTTCTCGCCGAGCGTGTCTTCAACTACGTGTTTCTCGAACATCACAGGGTTGCCGAAGTCGTGCCTGTAGAGGAACATCGAGGTGAAGTTCGGCCTCACAGGATTGTCGAACTCGTCGAAACCAGGGTCTAGGAAGGCTTCTGCGATCTGGCGCTCACGGTCCGCCCTGAAGTTGTAGAATACCAGTTCATCGACGTCTTCCATACCCTCGTAGCCTTCCTTCACCGAGGGCTGGATGAAATAGTCGTAGTCTCCCTCGCGGTAGGTCCTCTCGACCGCCTCGGCCGGGTCTGAGAACCCGAAACCCTCGGCTTCTGCCATCGCACGGTACGCCTTCTCCGTCCTGTCCCAGTTGTGGTCGCGATCCATCGAGTAGTACCGCCCCATGACAGTTGCTATTTCCGTATCGTACTCTCCGCACCACTCCTCGACCTGTGAGAGGAATTTTTCCGCCGACTTAGGCTTTACGTCTCTGCCGTCTGTGAAGCAGTGGATGTAAACTTCCTCGATATCGTGCCCTGAAGCTATCTCCATCAGCGCCTTCAGGTGGTCGATGTGGCCATGGATGCCGCCATCACTGATTATCCCGGCGAAGTGGAGTGTGGTGTTATCCTGTTCTGCTCTTTCCAGGGCGGATACAAGGGCATCGTTCCGTTCCAGTTCCCCGCTCTCCACGGCCTCGTTTATCCTTGTCAGCCTCTGGGGGATCCTGCGACCCGCTCCGAGGTGGAGGTGGCCGACCTCGCTGTTGCCAGTGTAGCCCTCGGGAAGTCCTACTGCGGGACCTGACGCGTCCAGCTTCGCGAAGCCCTCTTCCATAAGTCGGTCGAGGTTGGGCGTGTCCGCGAGCTTGAAAGCGTTTCCTTCCTCTTCGTCGCGAAGCCCGACGCCGTCCATCACCACGAGCAGTACAGGTCTCATTACTGGTGTTTTCCCCACGCAGGTTTATGTAATCGCTGTGGATTTATTAACGGAGCCGCCCATTTGTTTAACTGATGGGCTCGTCGATAAAGGAGAGTATAAGGAAGGCCAAGAAGGAGCTGAAGGGCCAGGTATCGTCCAGGGACGTCGAGGTAAACGAGATAGATGAGAAAGCGATGGAGAAGCTGCGCGACGAGTTCGACGAGTCGAGGGAGGGAGCGCCACCCCCGAGTGCAAACGAACTGGTCGATGGATCAGGCAGAGAAAAGGACGAGGAGGCGTCGGCAGATGAAGTCGGTGAGGAAGAACCTGCCTCGGAAGCCCCACAGGGGCCCGATACGTCTGGCACTCCGGAGATGGATGAGGTGGAGGGCTCGGGCGGGGACCTGGCTAGGCTCAGCGAGCCACCGGAAATAGATGTTGAAGGTCCGGGTTCTGTATCTGGAGAGGAAGATGGGGGCGACCTGACCCAGGAACTGGAGGAGATGGAATCCGCTTCCAAGCAGGAAATAGGAACATCTCAGGAAGAAGTTCCTGAACGAGAGCCGGTAGAAGAACCAGAGGAAGAGAGCCGTGAAGAGCTGTCTGAAGAGGTGGAAGAAGCTGAAGCTGTAGAGAAACCTGAGGAAATCGATATCGAGGGAGACGGGGCTGTAGAGGCGCCGGGAACAGTGGACGAAGCTGATGTTGAGGCGTCTGGTAACGAGCCAGGAAGTCTTGAAGAGCGCGTCAGGAGGCTTGAGGAGAAACTCGTCAGCGAGGAATCCGAGGAACTGGGCAGGATATCCGACTTGGAGCAGAGGATTGAAAGACTTGAGCTGGAAAGCGATGAGGATTTGGAACAGAGGCTAGAAAGGCTGGAGAACCAGGTCGAATCGATCAAGACCCCTCAGCTACTTGACGACAGGATGACAGAGCTTGAGGATGTCGTGATGAACCCTGACCGCCACGTTGACGAACTCCTGAACGAGGGTCTGAAACAGAGGCTCGGCGACCAAGGTGGTAAACTAGAGGAGATAGAGGATAAGGTCGGGGAGATCGATGACAGACTGGATCACCTTGCCATCGAGTTCGAGGAGGCCCGTGAACGCCTACAGCAGAAGCTGGAGGAGGTCGCGACGATCCAGCAGGAGCGTGGCGAGAAACTGGATGACCTCCAGGCGAGGGGAGCTGAGCGGGAGAAGAGAATCAACCAGCTCTGGGAGGCCATAGACGAGGAGATGACCCAGCTGGAGAGAAGGATCCACGAGGGAGAGGAGGAGCGAGACGAGCTCTACGACGAGGTTCTGGACCTCACGGAGATGCTGAAGCGGGCGCTCGACCAGTAGAGTTTTAACATTTTGATTACTTCTCAGTGTTAAAGAGTGGTAGCATGGCAGAGGAAGTGATATTCGGCGACGACGATGAGGAAGATGACGACCAGGATGTGCTTTTCGGAGAGGATTCTGAGGATGAAACCGGTCTAGATGAAGACGCTGAAATAGCCGAGGAATCGGCAGAATCGGAGCAGGATGTTCTCTTCGGCGAAGAAGACGAGGAGGTCGAAATAGAGGAATCTCAAGAGGGTACTGAAGACACGGAGCGGGAGCAGACGGAAGATGCTGAACGAGATAGTGATGAATCGGAGGAGGAAACCGGTGAGGATACGGGAACTTCTGAAGATGTTTCGGCACTGGAAGAACGCGTTGCTGAGGTTGAGCAGAGGCTCGAGGAGGCCACCGGGGAGGAGATACATGAGAGGATAAGCAGGCTGGAGGAGCAAGATCCCTCTGACCTGAGCCAGGAGATCGAGTCGCTTGAAAAGCAGGTGGAAGAGCTGGAAGGCCTGGAGCAGGAGGTCGAGTCTGGAGTCGATCCCGGCATCGGCGAGGAAGTTGGGGAACTGGAAGATCAGCTCGAGGAAAGGGTTGAATCCCTGAAGAACAGGATTTCGGAGCTTGAAGAGAGAAGCGAGATAGAGAGCCTGGAGAACCAGCTCAAAGAGGTCAAGGACCGGCTCGCTGAGAAAGCAGATCTCATAGCCGAGGTCAGGGACGGGTCGGTTGAGCGGTACCAGGAGCTTGATGAGCGGCTTGAAGGTCTCTCCACGCAGGACGAGATAAATGATATCCGTGTCGAACTCGACAACATACGGAACGAAGTAGTCCAGCTGAGACAGGAGCGAGAGGAAGCAGACCTGACATCGATAAGAGAGGAGCTGGACGGCGTGCAGGCGGTGCTTTCGGACCTGAAATGGGTTTTCAACGATTTCGAAGACCTCGCGAACCTGAAGCTTCTATCCGTGGAGGAGTATGAGAAGTTGAAATCCGGATCTTCAAGCTCTGACGAACTCCTTGAAAGGCTCAACGCCAGTCTTGAACAGCTCGTGAAGCAATCCTCTGCGCCCGACCACCGGCTGGATTCCCTTGAACAGCGGATACAGGAACTGGAGTCCGGAACTGGCAGTGACTTAGAGCCCATGTTCGACGAGATTGAGGAACAGAGAGAACAGATAGAGGACATACGCGAGGGCTACAGGGAACTCGGCGAGATGATGGAACTCGTCCTCAAGGAATTGAGGGAACAGAGGGGCTAGACGAAGCTTCCGAGGCCTGACTGCCTTGACTCGAGCGCTTTCTCCAGCTTTTCAAGCCCGGAATCGACACGTTTCTCGGAGAAGTCGTGCTCGGTGACGAGTATCTGCCTGATGCGTTCGGGTTCGGGGTTGCCGAAGCTGTAGTCCACCTCTTCCACCGGCGGGTCCATGAAGAAATCTATGATGATGTCAGGGTCGTTTTCTCCTTTCCAATCTACCTTCTCGTCCTCGAGTATCTGTTCGAAGTTGTCGTATTTCTCCACAAGTTTAAGCGCGGTCTTGGGACCGACTCCCTTCACGCCATCCGGGTTGAAGTCGGTGCCCATCAAGACGCCCATCCAGACTAGCTTCTCCCGGGAGATATCCAGCTGTTCGAGGACGCTCTCCAGCTCTATACGCTCCACTGAGACCTTCTTCGTACCTCCTCCTGAAGTCTTCCGGGTCTTCCGTGAGGTCAGGTTCCTCACCATCCGCCCCGCGCCGAAGAGAAGACAGTCCCAGTCCTGCGACCCTACCGCGTAGACATCACTGTGGGTCATGTGGGCTGCCTGGGCTTCTCCCTCGCTGGGGGCCTGGATGTAGGGAAGCCCCATAGCATCTAGGAGTTTCTTGGCATCCTCTATCATCTCGCCGGTAAGTTTCGAGCTCTGCGTCGCTTTTGTATACGCCTCGGATATCTTTCCCTCCTCTTTCAGCCTCTTCCACTCCTCCCTCGCCTCCTCCCGCTTCTTCCTTCTCCTTGACGACTCCTTCTCCTTCAGGTCGGGTGTGTCGCCGTCGAATACGTATACCGGCCGGATGTTCTTCTCCAGCAGGTTGATGTTCCGGTAGAAGACGCCGGACAGGTGGGAGGTTGTGCGGCCCTTTGAATCCTTGAGAGGTGTTCCATCCCGCTGCCTGATAATCGACAGGAACTGGAAAAGAGTGTTCATGGCGTCGATAGCCAACTCCTTATCGTTCAGGTCTGCGAAGGAGATTTCTTCTGGTTCAACAAGCTCCCCCAAGTCGACTCCCATGGAAAACCAATTTACCTACTCAAGTTTAAAACAGTCTGTATGGAGCGAGAAACGCTCTGCGACTACTGCCAGAGAAAGAAGGCGGTCGCGACCTGCGAGGTGTGCGGAAGCAACGTGTGCGACGACCACAAGCTCGAATACGGCTGCGCGGTATGCGGTGGCGGGGAACGCACGTTCGAGTAGCTATCTGTGGTTGATAGAATCCCGGACAATGTTATCCGGCATGTCAAAGCTGAACCCGTGCCTGTCGAGAAGGAGGCTGGTGCACAGGCTGTCGCCCTCTTCCGCGGTCTTCTGCATCTCCTCTACCGGTTTCCACGTCCAGTCCTTGTACTGTGTCCCTGGACCCTCCTGCGGGACCTCGGGCTCGCCTTTGATATCGACGCGATAGTTCCTGAGTCGGATATCGTATCTCTCGCGTTCTTGGACGCCTTCGCTCTCCATCCCTTCTATCTCGACTTCGACACCGAGTTTTTCCCTTCCGGCGCGTTTCACCGCGTCCTTCCAGCTTTCCTCCTCGTTCAGCGAGGTGGCTGGCATACCCCACATCCCAGGGTGGTCCTCGTCGTCCTCGGGCCGGAGAACGCTAAGGATTCGGTCTTCCTCGTCGTAAATCGCGAGGGCGACCGCCTTCTTGAGAGGTTTACCTGTCATCTTTCAGAGCTTGTCGAAGTGGACGAGTTCGATGCTCTGGAGGCCTTCTATGTCCTCCAGCTGGTTCTCGACGTAGTCGGTGCCACCCTTCTCGTCCGTAGTTATGGCGGAAACTTTTATGGCTTTGAGTCCGAAGGCTACCTCCTCCTCCCCGATATCGTTTACCTCAACCGTTTCCCTGACTTCCTGTTTGATTGATTCCAGGTCTGTTTCTGCGTCTTCAGGCATCAGCTTGAAGACACACGCGATTTTCCCCATTCATGATCACTTAAGCTCTCTCTGGATGCTAAATAATAAAAACAGGGACGGTGCTTCACTCCAGGCCTAGCATCTCCTTCAGCTTCTGGATTAAGCCCATTGTTCGTCACCAGTTAACACTCGTCGTCCTTTATTGAAAAAAAGCTATGGTCCGGAGAAGCCGCATTCAGGGCACTCGTAGCCGCGGGCCAGTTTCTTGCACCGGTCGCACCGCGCAAGATCCTCACCGCACTCCGGGCAGGAAAACTCCACGAACTCCTCCACGGCGCTCAGGTTCCGGCCGCAGCTGGTACATTCTTCAACGTCCATACCTTTCTTCCGGTTACCAATAATTAAAAACCCAACCAGCCATGACCGATTTTTAAAGCTCTCTCCCGCGTAACCTTCCAGAAGCCCCCTTGGTCTAGTGGAAAGACGGCACCTTGCGGATCCTCAAGTTCTCGCAAGAGAACGGGGACGGAGAAGATTTCGGATCTTCGATGCAAATAGGTGCAGATCCAGGGTTCAAATCCCTGAGGGGGCGAACTGTTTTTTAA
>CAZVPZ010000019.1:0-17542 GCA_964629245.1 uncultured archaeon
CGAACTCGACGAGCATGTCCTCGCCCTGGATGTCCTTCGCCACGTTCTTGAAGTACGCCAGGCTGTAGATCGGCTCGCAGCCTCCCGACGTGTTGGCTATCATCGACGTCGTTCCTGTCGGTGCGATGGTAACCGTGTTATGGTTCCTCATCTCGAGGCCGTCCTCGAAGCCTTCAGGTTCGTATCCTCCCGAGTACTTCTTGAACCATTCAGGGTGTTCCTGCGGTGAGGCCCACTTCGACTTCTCCCATTCCCCGAACGTTCCACGGACCTTCGCTAGCCTGTGAGACTCCTCAACCGAGAACTTGGTCACCAGCCTCTGGATCTCTTTCGCCGCCGCGATGGATTCGTCGCTCCCGTACCGGACTCCTATCTGGACCAGCATCTGGGCGAAACCCATGATACCGAGGCCTATCTTCCTCATCGAGGTGACCTTGTCCTCTATATCCTCCAGCGGGAAGTCGGACATCGTGACCACGTTGTCAAGGAACCGTGTACCCGTCTTCGCGATGCGCTCGAAGTCCTCCATCCTGAGTGCGTCCTCCATGAAGTCCCGCATCGCCCGGTTCAGGCCTTCCTCCGTGTCGAACTGGTAGTTATCAAGGTTTTCCTCCTTCCACTCGTAGAAGTTCAGGCCCATCCCGTCGTCCCTGTCCTCCACAAGGAGCGAGAGGTTGATGTGGCCCAGGTTGCACGCCTCGTAGTTCTCAAGCGGCTGCTCCGCGCAGGGATTGGTCGCTTCCATACGGTGCTCGGGGTGCTTCTCCACGTCGATGGAGTGCATCTCGTTGGCCTCGTCGTACATGTAGAGTCCGGGCTCGCCGTTCCTCCACGCACCGTCGATCAGGCATTCCCAGATGAACCTGGCGGGGAGTCTCATCTCCTCGCCTGGCGTCAGGTCGATATCGTATTTCTCGATTTCGTCGCCGAAGGTGTTGGCGAAGTCACGCCAGAAGTTGTCGTCCCTTCCCGTGTCGCTTCCCTCCGCGGTCGGGTGCCATTCTTCGTCGGTGTTGTAGAACTCCGCTGTCTTCTCTGTTACGGTGTGGACCTCGTTATCGCGCGGGTTGATGAGGGCGAACTCATCGTCGTTCTTCACCGCCTCCATGAACGCCTCGGTCAGACCTACCGAGATGTTGAAGTTGGCGAGGTTGCCCTCCTTCCGCTTTGAGACTATGAACCGTAGTATGTCAGGGTGGTCGACGCGCATGATTCCCATCTGTGCACCCCTCCGTTTGCCGCCCTGCTTGATCGTGGCGCACATCTCATCGAATACCTGCTGGAAGGTCAGGGGTCCCGATGCGATACCGCCAGTCGATGCGACCGGGTCGCCCTTCGGCCGCATCAGGTGGAACGGGTATCCTACTCCTCCCCCTGTCTGGAATATCTTCGCCGCCTCGTGGACCGCGTTGAATATAGAATCCATGTCGTCCTCTGGATGCACCACGAAGCACGCGCTCAACTGCTGGAGCTCCGCGCCCGCGTTCATGAGGGTCGGCGAGTTCGGCATGAACTCCAGCGATGTCATCATCTCGTAGAACTCCTTCCAGGACTCCTCGTATCCGACGTCATCGTACTTACGGTCAGGTTTGGCAACGTTCTTTGCGACTCGCTCGAACATCTCTTCAACCGATTCCACCACGTTACCGTCCTTGTCCTTGATGAGGTACCTCGCCGGTAGAATCCGCTCGTACGCGTTCTCGGTCAGCTTCTCCCTGACCGTCTCCCCTTTGACCCTTTTCACGGGTAGCTTGAACTCTGATTTTGACTCAAAAACGTCCTTTTCCGTAACAGTGTCAGTCATGGTTTGTTGATCCCCCTTGAGTGAGTATGAAATGTGGTGATGTGAATCCGGTGCAACTACCGGAATTAATGGTGGTCAGTGAATGTGAAAAATGGAATGCATCAACGGTGTGGAATTCAATTTCGGTATGGCTTAGCATCATTTTACGTCATCCCTCTTGCAGGGCCTCCACTTCTTTCTGGAAAGACTCCGCGCTGTCGAACGAGTCGTAGACCGACGCGAACCTGATGTAGGCTACCTCGTTCTTCTTCTTCAGCTCCTCCAGGACGCTGTCGCCTATCTCCTCGGTCGAGACCTCCTTCTCCCCCCGGACCGACTTCTTCACGTTCTCGACAACCTCGTCCACCTCGCCGTCATCCATCCCCGTCTTCTCGACCGCTCGCTGGATGCCCGAGCGTATCTTTTCCTCGCGGAAGTCCTGTCTCGTGCCGTCTCGCTTCACGACAGTGATGTCTAGCTTCTCCGCGGTCTCGTAGGTGGTGAACCGCCTGCCGCATTCCGAACACTCTCTCCGACGCCTCACGCGGTCAGAGCTCTCCCGGCTGTCTACCACGCTGGTGTCAGGGTTATCGCAGTACGGGCATTTCATAGCGCATAGTTACCTCTAGGCTTTTTAACCGATTTATGCAGTAGGCCACAACATGTGGGGCAGAACTCATCCCCTTCCCCCACGACATGTTGTACTTCCTGTCCCAGTATTGGGATACTGTCCCTTATAAACTCTGCCATGTGAATCGAGTTTGAACTGTGCAAACCTCCCCAACACCAGGCCCGGCTTTTTGAAACTTTGCTACTACTCCAGTAATATGACACGGAAAATAGTCCCTGACACATCCATCATCATAGACGGCAAGCTATCCTCACTTGCGGAAGAGGGAGAGATAGATGGAGAGGTCATAATCCCCGAGTTCGTGGTCGACGAGCTGGAGAACCAGGCCAACCGTGGGCTCGAGGTCGGCTACGCGGGCATCGAGGAGATAGAGACACTGAGAGAACTCGCCGACGGGCATGGGTTTGAGGTATCATTCACCGGGCGCCGACCCACCGGCAAGGAGATAGAGCTCGCATCAAATGGACGTATAGACGCACTCATAAGGGATGTCGCGGAGGAGGCGGGCGGCGTTCTCTACACCGGGGACATCGTCCAGGCACGGATAGCCGAGGCGAAAGGCATCGACGTCGAACTGTTCGAAAAAGAGCGCGTCGAGAAGTTCCCGCTCAAAGAATACTTTGACGAGGAGACCATGAGCGTTCACCTGAAGCAGGGTGCGATCCCGACCGCGAAGCGTGGACTTCCAGGCGAGTTCGCGCTGGAGAGGATAGGAGATGAGCCGCTCTCGAAGGAAGATATCAACCGTCTCATCCAGGAGACCGTCGAGACCGCGGAGATATCCGATGAAGGACTGGTCGAGATGGAGAGGGAAGGAGCGACAGTCGTCCAGCTCGGTCGCTACCGGATCGCTATCGCGAGGCCGCCCTTCTCTGAGAACCCCGAGATAACAGCGGTGCGTCCTGTATCCAAGGTGTCAATAGAGGATTACGGCCTTTCAGACAAACTCCTCGAGAGGCTGGAAAAGCGCGCCGAAGGGGTCCTGATCGCGGGCGCTCCTGGCCACGGGAAGTCGACGTTCGCCCAGGCCCTGGCAGAGTTCTACGAGGATGATGGACGTATAGTGAAGACGATGGAGAAACCCCGCGACCTTGACGTCGGCCCCGATATAACACAGTACTCCGAACTTGAGGAATCGATGGAGAACACCGGTGACTTCCTGCTTCTCGTGCGTCCGGACTACACTATATACGACGAGGTCAGGAAGACCGCAGACTTCGAGGTCTACGCGGACATGAGGATGGCCGGCGTTGGCATGCTCGGCGTGGTCCACGCGGCGGAGGCTGTCGATGCGGTCCAGCGTTTGATCGGCCGTGTCGAACTGGGGATGATACCCCAGGTATGCGATACCGTCATCCACATCGAGAACGCAGAAGTTGCGGAGGTCTACAAGCTGGAGCTCACCGTCAAGGTCCCCGAGGGAATGACCGAGGCAGACCTCGCGCGTCCGGTCGTGCAGATTAAGGACCTTGAAACCGAGGAACCCGTCTACGAGATATACACTTACGGCGAGGAGACCGTCGTCATCCCCGTCGAGGAATACGATGAGTCGGGCGCCGAGAAGCTGGCCCGTGAACAGCTCGAGTACCGCCTCAAGGGCATGCCCGGAGACCCTGACGTGGAGTTCATCTCCAGCGACCACATCAGGATGGAAGTGGAAGAGGACGCGATATCCAAGATAATAGGTAAGGGTGGCGAGAACATCCACGAGCTCGAGGAAGAACTCGGCCTCCACATAACAGTCGAGCCGAAGGGCGCAACCATGAAGGAGGAGGTGGAAGAGTTCGACGTGGAGGAGCGCGGCAACTCGGTGATAATCAGCGTGGGTGAGGACAAGTCGGGCAGGGACGTGGACGTCTACGACCGGGGGGAGTTCCTTTTCACCGCCACAGTTGGGAAGAACGGCGAGGTCTCGGTTACGAAGCAGTCAGAACTCGCTTCCCGTATACTTGGGGCGAGAGAGACAGGCAAATTGACCGTGCGTATCTAGATGGACGACCTTTTTTTCATGTAGTAGTTGACCAGGATGAAGACGGCGATCACCGCGAACGATACCTTTACCGCGCTTATGCCGTGGGCATTCTGGACCCAGAGGGGGAGTAGGATGGCGATCGCGAGTACGGCGACTACCGCAGCCAACCCAAAAGTCTGCTTCTGACTGAGCCTTATCACGCCCATTGTTTTTGATGTGTGTACCCGGTTTAAAGTAAGTGTCGTCCCCGAACAGCACTCGCAGCTCCCTGCGTCTTTTTAACCCGGTTCAATCAATCTATTGGTGTGAGACAGTTACAGGTATCCGTCCCGAAGAAGTTCAAGGAAGAGGCACAGGAGATCCTTGACGGCCACAGTAGCGACGTCTCCGCCAGCAAGGCCGAGAAGAACGAAACCAAGGTGGTGGAGTTCAAGGTCACGGTCGAGTCGGGTCAGATAGACGAGCTGAGCGCGGAGTTAAAAGATATTGAGGGACTGGAGTCGGGCGAACTTTCCATCCGTGTGCTGGAGCAGGAAACCCTGATAGAGAAAGGGCAAGAGACCCGGGGTTCTGCCTCCATGCTCTCACAGGAGGAGATATACAGCAAGGCGCAGGAGTTCTCCAGGTTCGATGTCGCGCAGTGGGGACTCATATGCCTTTCATCCGCCATCGCCGCCTACGGCCTGGCGCTCGACAACCTCATAGTCGTTATCGGTGCGATGATGCTCGCACCCATACTTTCACCTTTTGTATCCGGCGCTCTCTCCCTTGTCGTGGGAGACCGTTCGCTGATGCTTGAGTCTCTACGTTCGGGACTTGAGAGCGTGGTGCTCGCGATAGTGGTCTCATTCTTGGCGGTACTTTTCTTCCCGGTAAATATCACACACGCGCTCAACCTCGTGGTGTCGCCGGGTATCCTTCCCATCCTGCTGTCGCTCCTGGTAGGGATGGCAGCTGCACTGACCTTCGTCACGGGACTCAGGGACCAGGTGGCAGGTGTCGCGGTGGCCATCGCACTCGTCCCACCTCTCGCAAGCGTCGGCATAGGTCTCAGGATGCGTGACCTGGTGTTCGCCTCGCAGGCGGCCTCGGTCGCCTTCATCAACGTTCTCTCTATCATCGTCGCGGGTTTCGTCACCTTCAAGCTTATAGGTCTCAAGCCGTCGACATACTACAAGCAGAAGGAGGCTGAGCAGATACGCTACCTCCTCCCCGTCGCGGTCATGATCCTGCTGCTGCTGGCGATGCCGGTCGCGTACTCATCCTACATGAACCTTGACGGCTTCCTGGCGCAGCAGAGGGTAGAACAGGAGGCCGAAGACTTCTTCGGTGAGTCGCTCCTGGAGATGGAGTTCCAGAATTCTCACGCCAGGGTGCTTGTGGTGGGAGATTTCAACGAGACCGAGTTCAGGTCGAGGCTGCCCGGGACGCTCGACATCGAGGTCATAGAGCTTGCGAGAACAGGCTAGATATTTAAAAAAGGATCGGTAAACCCGATTGTATGGCCGCGGTCAATCAGATAGTCTTCGCTTTAAACACTTCGGGCACGCTTGCTATAGGCACGATCTGCTTCTTCATCGTCTACACAACGTTCAAGGGCATCGAGGATGAGAAGATCCAAGAGTTCTCGAAGCGGTTCATGATGGCCATAGCGGTGCTTATACTGTACGTTTCTTACTTCATGACATACAACTCGTTCTTCCCGCAGTCGCAGATAGCCCGGTATCCTCTCTACTTGCTCCTTGTCGCGGTCTTCCTCTACATGATCTACGCCGCAGTCGCGTTCGAGCAGGTAGCGGACCAGTACGGTATCTCCCAGAACTCCAAGCTCGAAAAGATGAGCAGGGAGGAGATGGGAAGCTAGTGGTGTTCCTTCCTCTTATCGTGCTTCCGTCTTATGACCTCATTTAGCTCGTCCAGCGCCTCGTCCACCACGTCCATCAGCTCCCAGCCGTCCGCGTTGATAGTCGTGAGACCGTACTCGCTTGAAAGCTTGAGGTCTATCTCGTACCGGTGCTTCCTTCCGTCCTTCTCCGCCTTCTTCACCCTGAGGGTCATCTCCTCGGGTCTCTTCAGCTTTCTCCCGAGCGAGCCCTGGAGCTGCTTCCTTATCTTGTTGTGGACAACAGCTTTCTCCTCGTCCACATCGAGACCGGTGAGCTGCACAAGGACTGCCTGCCTGAACGAGTAGCCCGCGATGTGGTCGATAAAGTCCTTGAGGGTCACGATCTGCTCAGGGTAGGAGCCGTCGACAAATATTATCTCCTGGCTGTTCTCCTTGAGCATCTTTCTGACCGCTTCGTCGCCCTTCATGTGTTCTTCTGCAGTGCAGAGGCTCCTCTGCATCAGCTGGTCCGCCGTCACCCCGGACATCCTTTCCTTCTCGGTGCCGCCAGCGATGTTCACTTCCCGGGTACCGGAGCGGTTGCCTGCCCGACCACCGGGGCTCTGCTTGTCCCTAGAGACTATCATCTTCAGTATATCTACAGAGTCCACTACTCCCGTCAGGTTGCCGTCCTTGTCCAGCACCGGCAGCCGGGATATGTTGTTGTCGAGCATGGCGTGGCGCGCCTTCTCGACCGAGTCCTGCTCGAAAACGGTTATGAGCTCTCTCGTGGATATCTCGCCCGTAGAAACGTTCTGTACCTCGTTTACATCTTCCAGTGACTCCATGAACTCCTGGTCGCCGATAACACCGGCGAGCTTCTTGCCATCCATCGAGACCATAAGCTTCCGCCCGGAGTTTACCCTGAGCTCCGCGAGATCGACCAGCGAGGCGTCCATCTCGTACTCGGGAGGCTGGTGCATCACCTTCTCGAGGTCGGTGTCCTCGGGATTGAACTGGACGAACCGCACGAGCTCGCGGTAGCTTATGGCTCCCTTGAACCGGTTCCTCGAGTCGACCACCGGGATGGCGCGGAGTCCTTCCTCCTCCATCCTGTTCTTGACCTGCGAGACCGATTCATCGTTCTGCGCGGTGACCGGATTTTCCTGTGTCAACTGCTTCGCCGATACCTCGTGAGCAGACACCATGGTTATCAGTCCACCAGGAACTTGTCAGGCTTGTCGTCCATGTCTATGAAGTTGTCCGACGCCTCGCGCAGCTCTTTTGCGGAGGACTTGCCGAAGCTGACGACCTCTACACGGCAGCCCATCGCCTGCAGATGGTCGACAAGTGCCGCGAAGTCGCCGTCGCCGGTGACCAGCACGATAGTGTCGACCTTCTTCGCCTGCTGGACCATGTCGACCGCCATGCCGAGGTCCCAGTCGCCTTTCTTTGCTCCCCCGTAAAACTCCTTGAGCTCCTTTATCTTGACCTCATAGCCTATGCGGCGGAGTGCCTCGAAGAAATCTCCCTCGTCGGGCGTGTCTGCCTTTATGACGTATGCAGACGCCCGGACAAGGCTCCTGTCGACGACACATGCGTTGAGAAGCTTCTGGAAGTCGACCTTGCTGTCGTAAAGATTTTTTGCACTGTAGTACATATTCTGGACGTCAACAAAGACGCCTACTCTCTGGTTGGGATGTATATCGCTCATTCAGGTTACCTCTGAAAAGAAATCGATATGTGATATCGATCTATTCAAGAAGTTTAAACCACGACACTCTTAAAAGGACTTTGGTGAGGATAATGCCAAAAATTCCTTTTTGGGAAAAACATATGACTTTTCCTACTAAAAGAATGAGCAAACTGCAACGATAGACCGGCTGCTTTGGGAAGACACCTATTAAGGAGGGGGGATATTAAGATGGGTTTAAACCGCCGCATAGCGATGTCACTTGTTTTGATAGGTATAACGGGAGCTGCAGCCACAGGCGGCACCTTTGCAGTTTTCAACGACCAGGAGTCCAGCCGGGACAACTTTTTCACAGCAGGAAGTCTGAATCTTAGAATCGACTGGAACGAGAGTTACAACGGTGAATTAATCGAACGTCAGACTTTTACGGACAACCCCGGTCCGATCTTCGATTTTCAAGATCTAAAACCTGGGGACAGGGGTGAAGCCACCGTCTCTCTACACGTCTTTGACAATCCGGCCTGGATCTGGATGAGGGTACGTAAGCAGAAAGACTCTGAGAGCGGGTGCACTGAACCGGAAAAAGAAGTGGAACCCGGCTGTGAAGACGATGGTAATGGGGAACTGGATGAACACCTCCAACTTCTGATCTGGAGAGACAACGGAAACAATCTCTTCGAGAACGAATCCCTTGTATTTAATGGCAGCTTGTCACATCTTGAAAATCACGAATTAACCAACGGAACCCTTCTGGATGGAGACCTATCTGACACTGAGAGAGATCCTTTTGTGAATTCCACCACCGAGTTCGTGGGTCTGAGATGGATACTGCCTAACCACACCGGTAACACAGTCCAGACCGATTCACTGGTACTGTCATTAAACTTTACAGCGGTTCAGAGGAGGCACATTGATCAACCGGAGAACCCGTTTGAAGAAGTTCCCACGGAGATGGTGCCTCTTCAACTGTCAGGTGGAGTGGGGCCCGAGAAATGCGTTTCCAAATCTCCATCTGCAATCGGTACCCTCGACGAAGGTCAAACTGGAGGCGATGTGCTTTCAGGTGAACCGGTTTTTACTGAATCCGAGATTCGAGATATGAATCTCAGATACGTCAAGCTTGGCCTCCCTAATATCTCTCAGCACCGTGAAAGGAGATGGGGTGATAACTCCTGTGCACCTACCTCGGTGGCAGCCAGCTTCATCTATTTCAACAACACCAATGTATCAGGCCTGACACCTCAGAACATCACGGCTCTAGTCGACGAGTTGAGGAACAGGATGAAAACCGATTCAAACGGTACCGATCCCCGGGACGAAATGGGGGGCAAGATAGGTTACCTTCACGCGCATGGCTTCGGTAACAATTTCAGCATCAAATGGATTAATCAGAACGCGTCAAATAGTTCAAGTGGCAACACGCAGGTCGGAAACGTCACTGTGAAACTGAGAAACCGACTTCCGGATTTCAACGACTTCAGGAGGGAGCTGTCTGCTGGCGAAGATGTAACAGCGGGATTCATAAACAGGACACACAATAGGACACTAGGGCATAACATGGCGGGTTATGCTGTTAATGGCCAGAACCCAGATGGAACCTACGATGTCGTATTCATGGACCCTTCACTGGGAGCGTACATCCGGGTAAAGATGTATCCGGATGGAAAAATAGAGTACAGAAACATGTTATGGGAGATGGTCACCATGGAGGCTGTGTCCCTCAAATGAAAGGTATTACGCATGCGGCATCCGGAACCTTGTCAGTTCTCTAATGGTCTTGGCCTCACCGTGGCGGAAGTACTCCGCGATTGTTCCACAGACCGCCTGCCTCACGAAATAGTACATCGTGACATAGGCGACCGCCTCACCGCTCATCTGCGCGGCGATAAAAAGCGCTATGCCTATACCCTTGGAGCTGGAGACGAAACCGATCGCCCGGGCCTTCCTCTCCATCACGCCGAGCTTACGCGCGGAAAAGTAGGCCATCGCAAAGGATAAAGCGACGAAACCTGTCAGCACCACGGTGCCGAACCCTATCCCTGTAAGGAAGGAGAACCCCTGTGAAGCGTAGATAAGCTGGAACTGGACCGCCATCACGAGCACGAGAAGCCAGAGCGCGACCTTGGAGAAGTGGTGTTTCATGTCCTCTATCAGGAAGTTCTCAAACCTCTGGGCCAGTATCCCCGCGAGGAGTGGGACGCCGATGACTCCCAGGTTCTTCGCCGCGAAATCCAGCAGTGGTATGGAAGTGCTGAAACCCGCCAGGAGAACCGGGATCAAAAAGATGCCCAGCAGCAACGAGAGGCTGGCGATGACGAGGGCTGTGCCACCTTCTCCCTTCCCGAGGTTCGACCAGACGATTGGGGAGCCGACTGCCGCAGCGGAGACACCTATGGCTATCATGGCCTCTGAAAGCCCTCCGCCTACTAGTTGGGACGTGCCGAACGCCAGGAGCGGGACTATAAGGTAGATCATCACGAGACCCAGCGCCAGTTCCTCTTTCCTGTGGAGGTTGCTCTTCACCTTGCCTATGTCCATGTGGAGACCTATCAGGAAGAAAAGAGCGCCGAGAAGAACAGTGAACATCACGTTCGAGATCAGTTCGGAAGTGAAAAAGTACGAAGCCGCTGCGGCGCCCGCGACTATCGCCGCGAATTCGATGTCCAGCCTTATCCCGTGTACGGGCATAACAAAGGCTTCTAGCTGCCGGTTTATTAATCATTCAGCTTCCAGAGATAGAGGGACGCTATGCTCCTGTAGGGTCGCCAGTCGTCCGCCTTCTCCATCATCGCCTCTCTCTGATCCAGGTCGTAGACCTGCTCCATACCGCTCCTGATACCAAGGTCTTCAACCGGGAACACGTCCTCCCTTGCCAGCACGAACATCAGGAACATCTTCGCTGTCCAGACACCGATGCCGCGGATGCCGGTCAGCCGCTCTATTATCTCCTCGTCTCCGATGCCGGAGAGCGATCTGACATCCAGATCTCCGGACCTGAACTCACCTGCGGCGCTCTTGAGGTAGTCTATCTTCTGGCTGGAGAGGCCCGCTTCCCTCAGCACTTTCTGGTCCGCCGCCAGGACACCTTCCGGCGTCAGCTCTACCTTTTCGAGCACTCGCCGGCGTATCGCATCGGCTGAAGAAGTGGAGAGCTGCTGGTTGATTATGATGTTGCGAGGCGGCGGAAAGGGTCTTCAGCTGGTTCAAGCTCCAGGACGCCGAACCGGTCGACAAGTCTGGAAAGCTCGGGGTCGTCCCTTATCGGTTCCATCAGTCCTTCAGCGACTTTATGAGTTCGAGGTTTTCCCTGTATCCCCTGTCCTCCGTGACCGGTGTCTCAAGTATCATGGGAAGGTCTTCGAATTCTTCCGCGTTGACCACATTCCTGAATCCTCCCTCTCCTATCTCGCCTTTACCTATGTGCTCGTGGTTGTCCTTCTCGCTACCCCTTGCATCCTTCGAATCGTTCAGGTGGAGTAGCTTGACCTGGTCAAGAGTCAGGTCCTCCTCCAGTTCCTGAACCATGTCCTGGAAGCCTTTTCCGCTCCGTAAATCGTATCCTGCGGCGTGGGCGTGGCAAGTGTCGACGCACACTCCTATCTTCTCATCGGGAGTGTCCGCGGCGTCTATCATCTGCCTGAGTTCGCCGAAGGTTTTCCCGAGGGTCGTCCCCTTTCCAGCGGTGTTCTCAAGCAGGAGGATGACATCTCCCGGTATATCCAGCGAGTCGATGCCCTCTGCGATACGCTCAATACCCTTCTTGCAACCACTCCCCGTGTGTGCTCCGGGGTGGAACACGACGTACTCGACGCCGAGTGTCTCGGCAGCATCTAACTCCCCCTGCAGGCACCTGAGCGACTTCTCGAACAGCTCGTCCTTGGGTGTCGCCAGGTTCACCAGGTAGGTGGAGTGGATGACGTAGGGGTCCTGGTCCTTCTCGGCTCTAAGGTGGCGGAACTCCTTCTCTTCCTCGTTGTCGTACTCCGCGACCTTCCAGCCGCGGGGAGAGCCCGCGAATATCTGGCCGCAGTTGCCGCCTATCTCCTCCTGTCTTTCGATAGCTTTTTCCACTCCTCCAGAAACCGAGACGTGCGCACCTATCCTGAAACCCATGGAACTGAGAGGAAATCGTAACTTCAAAATCCTTTCGCCCACAATCCATTAACATGAGGATCGTCTCAATCGCCCCGTCGAACACCGAGATACTTTTCGCACTGGGAGCAGGAGAAGAGGTGGTGGCGACCACTTCACTCTGCGACTATCCCCGGGAAGCGGCCAGGAAACCCAGCGTCGGTGGCTGGAGCCGGGGCGTCGACTTCAGGAGGATCGAGGGGCTTGAGCCTGATCTCGTGCTGGCATCTGATGACCTCCAGGACGAGGTGGTCGAGGAGCTTGTGGACCGCAACCTTCACGTGGAGCAGTTCAACCCCCACACACTCGAAGACGTGTACCGGAGCATCGAGGAGATAGGAGAGTTGGCTCGGAGGAAGCGCAGGGCAGAAGAACTTGTTACCGGGATGAAGGAGAGGCTTTCCCGGTTGACGTTGCCGGGTTCTCCAAGGATATACTGCGAGGAATGGAGTGAACCTCCGATGGTATCCGGCAACTGGGTGCCAGGTATAGTGGAGAGCATCGGAGGCGAATATTTCATAGAGGAGGGAGAGAGGAGCAGGGAGTTCGAAAAGAGCGAGCTCATCGATTTCGACCCTGAGTACATATTCCTCAACATCTGTGGCGCGGGCACCAACACCGACGAGTCAGCGGTGCTGAACAGGCAGGACTGGGGCGGTGTCACCGCTCTGGAGGAGGGAAACGTCTTCAGGATGGATGACTCCCTGCTTAACCGGGCCGGGCCGCGTCTTGCAGAAGGAGCGGAAAAGATGATAAACATTGTAGAAGGTGGCGATACGTGAGAGACGGTTTTAAACTATTCGACGTCCACAGCCACATCGGTACATGGGGCCGGTGGGAGATGAAAGGGAACGAGGTAGAACCATTTGAAAATGAACTTACCTCCCGTGAAAAGCTGAGACATCACATGGAGAGATACGGGATCGACCGGCAGATAGTAATGCCCCACTACCACCCCTCGCTCAGGAGGACGTTCGAACTGAACCCGCTCGCGCTCGAACTCTCCGAGATGGAAGGCGTCTACTCCGGCGTTTTCTTCGAACCCGCCCACGACAGGCAGACCAAGGCCGCGCTCGACATGGCTGAAAGTCCGGAAGTGAAGGTGTTGAAGACCAGCGCCGGCGCCTGGCAGAACGACTACGATCCGGACAGCTGGAGCATACAGCAGGAAGAAGTCATGGACAGGGTGATGGAGAAGGCGGGAAGAGAGGGTCTCATCGTCCAGCTCCACACGGGTTACGGCGCGTCAGATCCCGTGAAGATATTCCGTATGATCGACCGATACCCCGAGGTGACGTACCACCTGGTCCACATGGGTGGTGTCGCCGGGGGGCACTTCGCGCTTCTTCCACGTCTCCTTGACAGGCTTGACATGGATATATACGTCGATACCTCGTGGTCACGTGGCTTCGCGCCCAGGTGGTTCGCGAGGGAGCTCAAGGAGAGGAACGCACTCGACAGGATGATGTTCGCCACAGACTATCCCTGGGGGGACTTCCACTCAGAGTTCCATAAGGTGACCGGGCTAGGGATACTTGAAGGAGAAGAGAAACAGATGGTGCTTCACCACAACGCGCACCAGCTTTACGACTGATCTTTCAGGTGTCGTGGTCCTCATAGGGCTCGCCATAGATCTCTGTCAGCAGGTTGACCGCCGCCTTCGCACCGTCCCCTATCGCGACCGAGGTCTGGTACTCCCAGGAGTTGGTCAAACCCGCGGCGTAGATGCCTTCCGCTGCTTTATTGGAATCGTCGGTCACGACGTGCTGGTCCATCATGTACGGTCCCTCGACACCTTCCTCGAACTCGAGCTCAAGAGGCTCCAGGTAGTCATGGACTCCAGCGCTCGCGAGGATAAGGAACTCGGCCTCGTATTCGCCATCCTCCACGGTTACCCTGAAGCCGTCTTCCACCCTTTCAACCTTTTCCACTTCTTCCTCGGCTATCTCCCCACCGAACTCCTTGACCTTGTCACGGCCACTGCGGAGCAACTCCTGGCCCGCGACAGAATCATGGCCGATAAGGTTCTGGATGTTTGAAGTGTTGTTCACGAGCGATTCGTCAGTGTCAAGCACCAGCGTGTCCTCGCCTGCCTTCGAGGTGAAGACCGCGGCTTCCAGTCCGGCAATGCCTCCGCCGATGACTATTACCTTTCTCATGTATGGGAAAGTGGACGTGAACTAGAAAAAACTGTCGCCGTATTGGCTTGTTGGATGAAAACTATCGAATCTATCGATGGCCGCCGGGAAGATTACGGTGTCAGGTTTGTGAGTGAAGATGACGGGCGGAACTTTTTCGAGCGTGCGATGTTCCCTTTCAGAGACAAGCAGAAAACTGGTAGCGAATCCTACCCACAGAGACAGCTGGCTGCACATGTCGGCAAATCCAGGGAATGGGTCAGCGACCAGCTTAATGGAGAGGGTGGCTTCTTCTCGCTGGACGCGTTCCCACCGCTGCTCGATATAGTGGAATACTCAGAGCCGATCTATATCGGAGGGAACCTGGACAGGCACAGGGAGGATGAGTTCGTGAACCATCTTGGCCAGGAAAGAGTAAAGATTCAGGAGGACGTTCAGGAGCACGTCCTGAACCTTTTCACCATTGAAGAACTTGCGGACATGACCGGCTACAACAGGAACACTATCCGCGATTACCGGCTGAGGGGAAAGAAGAACAGCGTCCCCCTCGATTTCTGGAAGCAATTCACTGACGAAGCCGAGAGATATCTGCGGGAACTAGAAGAGTTCGAGATCCAAGTAGATATAGTCGATTATTCGCGGTACCGGCACGCACATGAAAACATCGAACAGGCTACAGTCGCAAGAGAACTGGGACTTGAAGAACTGGAGGAACTGATAGAACAGCTTGAGTCAGATAATGGTACCCCCGATGACACGGTGGAAACCGGTCCGCGGTGGGACAATAGCGAAATGCCTTTTGGAGGGAAATTCGATCATTATTTCCAGGACGATGACAGTGAACCTTAAGTTGAGGAAGTAAACTAGACGCTGGCTAGTTCCTCAGTCTGATCGGCTGCATGTATATCCTCCTGTCGCTCCTTTTCCACCACCTGCCTTCTCTAAGTCCCTCCCAGTCGCTGAACTCGTACTCGTAGATTATCGCCCGGACGTACCGGGGTGAGCGGTCACCGAACGGGTCGTTGGCAAGCAGGTTCTCCACTTCCTCACTGCCCTCAAGCAGCCTGTGGCTGAAGATGTAGAACCATCGAGGAGGAGAGTCGCGCAGAGCGGCGAACCACATCTGCCAGTCGAGTCTCGGCTGGTGTGGAGCCACGACAGGAGGCGCCTGGTGGAGCTCTCCCGGCTTGTAGATGAAGGTGTAGTTCTCCCAGTCGTTGCCGTTCATGGAGCCCTGAATCATTATCTCGTTCCTCTGGGTGGTCATCACCGCGAACAGACCGTAGGTGTTAGAGACGTGGAAGTTGCTGTTTACCTGCATCAACCCTGATACCGGTGAGGAGGCGACCCCCGCCCCGAGGAACTGGAGGAACACTAAGACGTTAAGTAAGAGTACCAGAGAGAGCACGAGAACGGCGAACCTCTCGAAAGAGGTCTGCTTCCTCAGCCTCGCACCCCTGAGTATCTGGAAGGGCATCCACCCCCTTATCCGGGTGAAATACCAGTCGTCAAGCAGGAAGAGGGCAAGGGCGATCGCCAGGAGGTTGAACATCGTGTAGTTGCCGGTCAGCATTATCAACAGCTGGAACCCTATAATGACGACGCCGGCTCTACCCCTCCACTTCCTGTCCGCGAAGACCAGGAAGGGGACGGCTATCTCGATGACAAGAGTGGCTGCTGTTGAGGCCTGGTGGACGACGAGAGGGAGCTTGTCGAAAAGCCAGGCTGGCGGCATCGGGAGTGGCTGTGTAAGGTAGTGGTATGAAAGCGCTGACAGGTCCTGCCAGGCCGGGTCGCCGCTGAGTATCTTGGAGATGCCCGACAGGAACATCAGCTTGAACAGCAGGATCCGCATGGCCCAGGCTGAAAGCCGTGAAGGCGGCTCGACTATCCTTGAGGGCAGTATGTCCGACGGGGCGATGAAAAGGGAGAGGAAAAGGGTTTCCAGCAGAAGGATATCCCACTGGTAGCTCATGAAGACCTGGCCCACGCTGACGAGCGAGAGATAGCACATCCAAGTCAGGAAGATATTGAGCCGTGGAAAGAGGTCGACGAAAAGCAGTATGGAGAAAACCATACCTCCCATCGATATGGCTGCCAGCGCGGTGTCGGAGGCGGATATCCATGCAAGCGTAGGGAGCTGGAGGAAACCGACGCCCGCATCCGCGGCGGCCTGGATAAGCTGATGCGCGGGCAGTATCCCGCTGCTGCCGACCAAGCCGGGCATCTGGAGGTAGAAGGATAGGAACGCACCGAAGGATATCAGGGCGAGGAACCTCAGGAAGATAAACCGGGTGAATACCAGGGAGCGGTCACCCCTCGACATCCTCCGGAAGAACTTCCTGACCCGCTCTTCGATGTCCATGACTAGTTTTTCCCGGTCTTTTGATTTAAGTAGTTGGAGAGGGGTTTGTTAGACAGGAGGATGAAAAAGCTTGTATACGACTCCGGGTGCCCCTACTGCACGGGGATAGCGAAACTCGCGTCATCACTCTCGGATATAGAGATACAGTCCTACCAGTCGGACGAGGCGAGGGAACTGCTGGATGAGACGTTTGAAGACCCGGGATTCACGCTCTACCTTTTCGAGGAAGACACCGTCTACTGGGGGAGTGAGGCAGCAGAGAGGATCTCTGAGCACCTAGGAATACCCGGCGTCCTGAGGCCCGCCGTGGTCGGCACCTACCCGCACCTGGTTAAACTTTTCTCAATCCTGAGCGGTCGTTCTGGTGTCAGACAGCCCGTCTGCGACAATGAGAGGTGCTACCACAACTCCGAAACGGGCGGGTCGAAGCCCCTCCAGGAACAAGAGTAAAAGGGAATGGAGGTAGAGAGACTACTCGAAGGTCTCGACTACCTCGCTGTACTTCTTCTCGACGTGGTTCCAGTCGACCACCTCAAAGAACGCGTCGATGAAGCTGCCGCGATCCGGTCCGTAGTCGTGGTAGTAGCTGTGCTCCCAGACGTCGACCGCCAGGATCGGGTGCGCGCCCCACACCGCTCCCTGGTCGTGCCTGTCGACGACCACATTGTGTAGCTCGTTGCTGTAGGGCACGTACACGAGCACCGCCCATCCGGAGGCCGCTTTCGCCGCGGCGGCAAACTCCTTCTTCCAGTTCTGGTAGCTGCCGAAGTCCTTCTTTATCCGTTTCTTGAGATCGCCGCCAGGCTGTCCTCCGCCGCTGGGAGACATGCAGTTCCAGAAGAGGTTGTGGAGCACGTTGCCGCAGAAGTTATGGGTGAAGGAGCGGAGAAGCGAACCGGTGTTCGAGAAGTCGTTATCATCCCTCTGCTGTTCAAGTTTTTGCTCCGCACTGTTCCAGCCATCAACGTATCCCTGGTGGTGGACATCGTGGTGCCACTCCAGCA
>CAZVPZ010000020.1:0-15502 GCA_964629245.1 uncultured archaeon
GCTCTCGCTGGCGTCTTATAGGCCATGGACGGATAAAATCGAAAGAATAAAAAGCTCCCGTTTGATAAACCCTGAATACACCAGATGGTTATTATGACCAGCTTCTTTCAAGCTCTCCTCAACTTTTCGAGTGGAGAGGACGTGATCGCCAAGCTAGTTCTCGCCCTGTTAATCCTTGTTTTCGGGCACCTAGGGGTCAAGCTTACCGGTATAGGGATCCGGAATACCTGGATAAAGAGCCGGCAGCTCTCCAAGAAAGAAGTGCAGGACCGGAACGAGACCCTGCGCTACCTGAAATACCTGCTAGACGCTTTTGTGATAGTCTTCGCGCTTTTCTACCTCAACACCGACCTCACGACCCAGATCTCCAGGAAGTTCGTGAACTTCCTGCCACAGATGTTCTCGGTCGTTCTCATAGGCCTTCTGGGAGTTATCGCTATCAACATAGCCATCAAGGTAGCCACGGAGTTCCTCAAGACCCTCGGCGTCCAGAACTACTTCCGGGAGGTCGGGCTCTCAGGAAGCACTATAAACGTCGTCGCGATGATAGTCAAGGGCTTCCTCTACCTCCTGTTGCTCCAGATAGCGCTGAAACAGATAGGCATAGGCGACACCTTCGTCAACGAGCTCGTGATGGCGTCCTCCTGGGCCGCCGCATTCCTTATCGCGGGACTCCTGTTCTACGGATTCAAGGACCTGTTCAGGAACTTCGCAGCAGGAGTCTACCTCAAGAATTCAAGGCTGGTGAGGCCGGGAGAGGAAGTAAGGCTCGACGAGGACACGGGCGAGATTAAGGACATCGCGCTGTTCAGCACCACGGTTAATACCGAGACGGGATACACCCTCCTGACCCCCAATACCAAGATAATGGAGTCCGAACTCAAGTTCAAGAGGACCAAGAACGACATCGAGACCCTGGAAGAGATAAAGAGGTACTTCGTATCAGAGCACGCGGCGTTCTGTGGACCCGCCTCGATGGAGATGGTCCTCGACATCTTCGGCTACAGACATCCACAGGAGGAGATCGCGGAAGAAGCCGGGATAGAAGAGGGGGAGACGATCGAACCCGTGGAACTGGCGGAGATAGTCGAATCGCTGACGGACGAGGAAGTCCGGACCGGATTCGTGGAAAAGGATAACATCGGGGACCTGGGCGACGAGCTGAAAGCCTGGTTCAACGATGGAGCGCTTATAGTGCCCGTTTTCGACAAGTCGGAGGTCTTCCCGGAGGCCGAGGACGGCGAATACGTTCTCTCCGTGGGCGTGGAAGAGGACGAGGTGCTCGTAGTCGATCCACACGCCGAGACCGGGGGTGTCTACTTCATCGACCAGCAGGAACTCCTGAACGCGATGGATGACGACCACGGATACATAGTGGTGGCTCCGCCGGGAACCACCGCACAGTGGAGAATCGAGAACGACCTGATTTACAGCGACAAGAACTACTACGAGGAGCTGTCGAAGACCTTGGAGGCGCGCCTTACCAAGATACTCCGGCAGGGCAGGATACTCAAGGAAGTGATGCCGCCCTCCGTAAGGAACTACATGGAAAGCTGGAGGACCGACAGGTACGTTTCAAGGCTATGGAAACCGGAGAAGGGGGAGGAAGATGAGGCTTCTGGAGATAACTGACCGGGAGCACAGCCAGTTCGAGGAGCTTTTCGAGGAGGCCGCTCACATCGGGATAGAGGACATCGCCCCCGAGGTCATAGAGGGGCGAACCGATGTCAAGGTTGACGGCCGCTCGATCTCTGAATACGATGCCGCCTACCTCGAGATACCGTCGAAAAACGCTGTCTTCGGCCGCGTGCTCCTCGAGATGATACAGGACCAGGACGTCCGGGTTAACTATCCTTCAACCGGCTTCTTCATCATGGCGAAGAAGAACTACCTCTACTACGTGCTCCACGAAAAGGACATAAAATCGCCTGACACAATTGTGGTGGCTGACAGGAAGGCGATAAGGAACCTCGACCGTGAAATCGAGTACCCTGTGATAGGGCAGAGGTTCTCAGGCATGTCGATGGTGGAGAGGCACAAGCTCTTCAGCCATGAAGACGTAGAAGATCTTGCAGAGGGTGTGGAATACGGGGACGAGGTGCTTATCTTCCAGGAGGCGAAAGAGGGGGACAAGTACAAGTGCATGGCTGCGGGCGGCCAGCTGATTTCGCTGGAGGACCGTACAGAGGGGTGGCGAGTGGTGAACGACAAGCTCCAGTACTCCACCCTCCCTGGCGAGCTGAAGGACAGGGTCCGGGGCGCGATGAATGCGATTGGAACTGAATACGGTGAGTTCATCTTACAGGGCGGACACATAATAGACATCAATCCCAACCCGGACCTCGAACTTTACACCGAACTGTCGGGCAAAAACGCTTTTGAATCCGTGGCGAAGGTCCTCCGGGAATGATAGCATGAGGATGGCCATCGTCTACGGTGAGATATCCACGCGCCACCAGCTGATGATGGAGCGCGCCGAGGACATCTTCGACTCTGTTTTCGCGGCACCGGTTAACGGCCTGAAGTTCGTACACTCCAGCGAAGGCAACAAGGTGCTCTACAAGGACACCGACCTGACCGAGTTCGACGCAGTATATATCCGTACTGCGGACAAAGACCAGTTCTTCGCCGAACACCTCGCTGAGGTGCTCAACAAGGAGGGGGTCATTACACAGGCTGAAAACGACACCTTCGCCTACGATGCCAACAAGTTCTACATGATGAAGGTGCTAGCCGACAACGGCGTCGTCACTCCTGACAGCATCTACACCCTGTCACCCGAGACCGCGATAAAAGGTGCGAGGAAGCTGGGCTACCCGGTCATCATAAAGACGGTCCGAGGTGCGGGCGGTGAGGGCGTCATGCGTGTCTCATCCGAAAACGAGCTGAAACCTATAATGGATGCGATGAAATCCTTCGAGCAGGACATCGTGCTCCAGGAGTACATCGAGCACGCCGGTACCGACAACAGGATAATCGTGATCGAAGACCACACGGTCGGCTACGCCAGGACCAGCGCAGGAGACGAGTGGCGCTCCAACCTTGACGCAGGGGGCAAGAGAACTAAGGCCGATATCACAGAGGAGATGAAACAGGCCGCCCTCACAGCCGCAAAGGCCACTGGCTTCGACATGTGCGGCTGCGACATCGTGATGAAGGACGACCATCCCTGCATACTTGAAGTGAACGGTGCCTTCGGTATAAGCGAGGAAATGAACCAGATAGTGGGAGAAGATGTCATACTGCGGATGGTGGAGAGGCTTCACGAGAGAGCGATGGAGAAGCAGAGGAAAGAGAACGGGAATGGGAACGGCGACTAGGCCATATCGACAAGCCGCTCCAGAAGGCGCTCCATTATCATCATCTTCCTTTCCCGGGCCTCATCATCCCCGTAAAACGCCAGACCAGGTTTCGAGTTGAGTTCCATCACCCAGACATTTCCCTCCCTGTCAAAAACCGTGTCAAGCGCGAAAAGATAAGGCTCGTACTTCTCGAACTCCTCCGCCACCTCTTCCGCTATCTCCATCGCCCTACCTGGAACATCCTCTATATCCACGAACCTCATGGTTCCGCCCTGCATTATGTTGCTCTTGAGCCCGGACTCCGGTATCCTGACATACGCCCCCACAGGCTCGCCGTTCAGCATGTATATCCTGAGGTCGTGGACGCCCTCAACCCCGAGCTCAGTGATTCCGCTTCCAGCGTCGATAAAGGCCTGGAGAACGTAGTTCTCAGCGTCATCCGGCTCCTCGAACTCGTTCGCGCTGTCAAGGAACTCGATACCTTTGCCACCGAACGAGTAGCGTGGCTTGAACACTACCTTCTCCCTTTCCTCCAGCATATCCTCAAGGTTCTCGCGGGTCGCGACCCTCGTCTCGGGCACTATGGACGGGAAACGCCTGTATGTCTCCAGCTTGTCCTTGCACACCTTCTCAAGCTCGAAAAGGTTGAGAACAGGAAGTCGTGACTCTATATCCTTCTTCACCTTGACAGTCTCATCGTCGAACCGGTACTTGTCAAACACCACATCGATTTCGATGTCCTCGACCTTCTGCCATCCGTCGGAGTAGACGAACGCCTCGGTGAGGACGGCGTCCTGGTACCGGTCGAAACGCGCTATATAGACCTCCGCACCTCTACCCTGCGCCACTCCGGAGAAAAGCTCGTAGGCCTCGTTGAGGTAGCCGTGGACGAAAGGCTCGTCGCCGTCATGTTCAACCTCATCGTCCCAGAGTACCGCGATATTAACCATAAACGAGTTTTGCCTCCACAGCTTTTAGAGTTTAGCCGCGAAAAAGACGGTATGCGGAAGGTACTCCTCGACACCAACTTCCTAATCGCGCCCTTCCAGTTCTCGTTCGACGTCTTCGACGAGATAGAACGTCTCTACCCCGGGTGCGAGCTATACACCTTGGGGGACGCGGTCCACGAGGCGAAGAGTATCGAGAGCGGGAGGTACATCGAACTCGTGGAGAAGCTACTTGAGACGCAGGACATCGAGGTTAGGGAGACTGAGGGCGAGGGCAACGTCGACGACCTGATGCTGGAGCTATCCAGCGAATTCCTCGTGGCGACCAACGACAAGGAGCTGAAGCGCCGCATCAAGGACGAGGGCAGAGCTGTCCTGATAATCCGGAGCGGGAGCCATATCGAGGTAGAGAACGCTGCATCAGAAGAGCTAGGCGGCAGCTCCTAAGACAAACACCATTTAAAACTTGCGTCGAATCTCGAACATAGCTTCTAGAGGGCGATTGGATGTACAAGAGGCTAACAGTAGAGGACTCAGTAAGAGTACCGCCAGAGCATCTCGGCGATGACCTGGAGGAAAGCGTGAAGGCAGGTTTAGCTGCGGAGGTAGAGGGCAATATAAACTCCGAGGCAGGAGCCGTCATAATCGGTGTAGAGGAGGTAAAGTCCATCGAGGGCGGCGATATCAAGCCGGAAGATGCAGGGGTACACTATGAGGTCGAGTACACAGCGATAGTCTTCGAGCCCGAACTCCATGAGGTAGTGGAGGGCGAGGTCGTCGACATCACCGGTTTCGGGGCCTTCATCCGTATAGGGCCTTTCGACGGGCTCTGCCACGTCAGCCAGATAATGGACGACTACGTCAACTACGACGAGGAAAACGAGATGCTGACATCGGACGAGGCGAACCGGAGTCTCCAGGTCGGCGACATCGTCACCGCGAGAATCATCGCGGTGTCGCTCGAGAAGCAGGAAACCAACAAGATAAACCTCACGATGAGACAGCCCGGCCTCGGAAAGCAAGAATGGATAGAGCAGTACGAGGAAGAACAGGGAGACGAGGAAGAAGAGGAGGAATAAAAATGGACGAAAATCAGAGATTTTCTGGACTCGCAGAAATCACCAGGTGATTTCGAATGGCAGAGAGAGCTTGCAAAAACTGTAGAAGGATAGTAGAGGACGCGGACGAGTGCCCGGTCTGTAAGAACAACGACCTGTCCAGCACGTGGAACGGTCTAGTCGTAATCTACGACACGGAGGACTCGGAGATAGCCGAGACACTTGGGATTGCGACACCGGGACGCTACGCTATCAGGGTGAAATGATAATGGAAACTGAAATCGCATCGATACGGGACAACCCGCTGCTCGACCGCAGGGAAATCGAGGTCGAGATAGACCACGAGGGAGAGCCAACTCCCAGCAGGGAAGACATCAAGAGCCGGATAGCAGCCGAGGAAGACCTGGACCCGGAGAAGATCGAGGTCGAGGGTATATACACCGGGTTTGGAAATCAGCGATCCGTTGCCACCCTGAAAGTCTTCCAGGGGATGGAACTCGAGGACTACGAGGACGAGGTCCGCGAGACAGAGGACATGGTCGAAGAGGTAGGACTCGAAGAAGAGGAAGAATACGTAGAGACCGAGGAGGTCGAAGAACCTGAAGAAGACGAAGCAGGAGAGAGCGAGGAGGAAGAGACTGGAGAAGAGTCCGAAGACATCAGTACCGAACTGGATTACGACGAGATCGTCTCTGGCACCATCAGCGACGCGAAGGACGAACTCGAAGCGCTCGATGACCCGGATTACGAGGCGGCACTAGAGGCCGAAAAAGCTGGTAAAAACCGCACAACGTTCATCGACTGGCTTGAATCGCGATAAAGCATAAAAGCGAAAGTGGAGAAATGGTGATTAACGAATGGCAATCCTGAGGATCGATGACATAAGGGATATGGACACCGGAGAGCTGCGGGAGAAGCTCAACGACCTCAGGAAGGAACTTGTAGAGGAGCGCGGCCAGATCGAAGTTGGAGGTTTCGCGGACAATCCAGGACGCATAAAGGAGATGCGAAAAACTATCGCAAAGATAAACACGGTTCTTAACCAGCGTAATTCTGAATAGATACTAATGGCTGATACCTGTCCCAAATGCGGAATGCCTGAGGATCTCTGTGTCTGTGATTCTATCGCCAAGGGCGAACAGAAGATAACTGTAAAAATCGACACCAGAACATTCAACAAGGAGATGACCGTCATCGAGGGCCTCGGAGAAGAAGTTGACCTGGAGGAGCTCGCATCCACCCTCAAGTCGAAGCTCGCCTGCGGCGGCACCGCAAAGAACGGCCACATCGAACTACAGGGAGACCACACTCACCGTATCAGGGATGTCCTTGTCGAAGAAGGTTTCGACGGCTCTCAGGTAGAGATTCAGAACTGAAAAGGTAGAAAAGACTTCATCCATCAGTATCCTTCTATGGGTGGAGCGGTTTTCCTGGAGGGAGAAGAAGTAGAGCTGAGAACCTTGGAGAAAGATGATGCCGAAAGGTTAAGAGATATCGCGAACCATCCTGAGGTCAGGAAGTATATCGGTGTGAGGGCGCCTTTAAACCTTCTGAGGGAGGAAAAGCTCATAGAGGAGGAAACTGAGAACGACGAGCACCTGATGTTCGCCATCCATACAGGCGGAGAAATCATCGGCAGCATCTCGCTTAAGAAGATCGAGCCCCAGGTAGCCGAACTCGGGATAATGATAGATCCTGGGCATCACGGGAAGGGGTACGGGACAGAGGCATCCAGAATGCTGGTGGAGCACGCCTTCAAACAGCTGAACCACCACAAGCTCTATGCCTGGGTCTTCGAGACAAACCAGAAATCAGCCCGTGTATGGGAAAAACTGGGTTTCAGGCAGGAGGCCGAACTTGACAGCCACTTCCTGATGGATGGCGAGTTCAAGAAAGCCTACATCTACGGACTGCTCAAAGGGGAATGGAACTGAGATGGAATTGCGACAGGCTGAGCAAAAAGATGTCGACACGATAATGGATATCGCGGAGAAGACCTGGAAAGACTCGTATGCCAACATACTTTCAAGTGAAGCTATCGACCGGGTCGTCGAAAGGTGGTACAGCAGGGAAAACCTGGAGGAGCAGGTCAAGAGCCCGTTCTTCCTGGTAGCGGAGGAGGACGGTCACGTCGTTGGATTCGCACACGCCACCTTCATGGGGGAAAAAGCGGATCTCCACCGCATCTACCTTGAGCCAGACCACCAGCGCTCGGGTATCGGGTCAGCGCTCTACGAGGAGGTCGAGCGCAAGCTCTCCGACAAAGCTGTGGAGAGGATAGAGCTGGAGGTTCTGGCGGATAACGAGAAAGGTATCAGCTTCTACGAGGAACAGGGTTTTGAGGAGGAGCGCGAGGAAGATGTTATACTTGAGGGAGAGGAGACCCGCCAGAAAGTCATGGTGAAGCACCTGCGATGATAACACCCGAGAACCTACCGCGGCACGAACTCATAGGCCTCGAATGCGAGGTGGTGGAATCGAGTGACGAGAACCAGATCGGCATCGAGGGCGAGGTTATGGACGAAACCGAGTCGATGCTGCGGATATGCGACAAAAAGGTCGAGAAGGAGAGCTGCGTCTTCCGGTTCAAGTTGCCCTCAGGAGAAAAAGTAAAGCTCGACGGCGAACTGATAGCGAAGAAGCCGGAGGAGAGGGTAGGGATGAAGCTGCCAGGTGAATGGGAGTACGTAGACTAGAAATCCCTTATACCGATAGAAGTCTCCCTGCCCGCCGAAGGCGCCTCGATATCTACGTATATCTCGCCCGCCTGTGTGTACTCCCTGTACTCGATATCCAGGTCTCCGCCGTTACCGTACTGGTTGTCGAGCAGGCGGTCTACATCCGAGATATCCCGGTTGTGGAACGGAACGGGTTCCCCGTTCTCGGTATGGACGATGTGAACACTGACACTTTCTCCTATCCCATCAAGCAGGGCCCTGAGTTCATCCAAATCTCCCAGTTCTTCCTCCACCTCGGGGCCTGTGAAGTAGTCTAAAGCGCGGTAAACAAGCTCCAGCATCTTTTACCTCCACGGAACACATCGAGGCCAACTTATTTGAGAGTTCACACCTGCGGCCGACTTCACCCTTTTAAAGGTTAGCTCTAAGTTTCTGGTACACCGCTTGGAGTCGGGTGAAGGTCTAAACGCTCTTTGTAACGGCGAGGGCTTGACCGCGATACTCGGGGCGGCACGGATAGCGAAAACCGTTCGTGTCGTATCGGGTTCTGATGAAATCGGTTTAAAAGAGTTCATCCCGGCTTTGAGTTTTACGCAGAGGCATACAAGATGGGACAGCAAGTCGACGAAGAAGCTCTGAAGCAGGAAGGCCTTTCGGTTAGAGGCGGCTCTTTCGTTGGAACGGTCGAGTCCACAAAGATGGAGAAGTCCGCGACCGTTCGTTGGGAGCACGCCCAGCAGATACCGAAGTACGAGAGGTACGAGAGGCGGAACACCAAGGTCACGGTCCACGTACCAGAGGATATCGACGTGGAAGAGGGCGACCAGGTGCGCGTCTACGAGACCCGTCCCATCTCCAAAACCAAGAGCCATGTGATCACCGAAGTTCTGGAGTGATTCAAGATGAAGCCCCTGGGCGCCAACATCACACGCACGCTCGACATCGGTTCGGAGCTGACGTGTGCGGATAACTCGGGGGCGAAGAAGCTGGAGATTATCAGCGTCAAGGCCAAGAAAGGTAGAAGGAGCAGGAGGACCAGCGCAGGCGTCGGCGACGTCGTTACTGTCAAGATTCTCCGGGGAGACCAGGAGGTCAAGCACCAGGTCTTCGACGCGGTGATCGTGAGGCAGACAAAAGAATACCAGAGACCGAACGGGATGAGGATAGCGTTCGAGGACAACGCCGCTGTCCTGGTGGAAGAAGGACTTCCGAAGGGCAGCGTCACGAGAGGCCCTATCGCAAAGGAAGTGGTACAGCGCTTCAGCCCGATCGGGAAGATCGCGTCACAGGTGGTGTGATACTAATGGAGTCAAGAGGAAAGTGGAGCAAGGAATGGAATTCAAGCACCAACCCGTCAAAGCAGCGCAATTATCGAGAAAATGCCCCGCTCCATGTCAAGGACAAGCTCGTCTCCGCGAACCTCGATCCCGAGCTGAGGGAAGAGCTTGGAACCCGGTCCATCCCTGTCCGGGTCGGCGACCGGGTCAAAGTGATGCGGGGTGACGAGAGCGGTGAAGAAGGCATAGTAAACGGTATCGACCGCAGGAAAGAAAGAGTTTTCGTTAACGGTATCGACAACGAGAAGCAGGACGGCTCAACCAGAGAGAAAGCACTGAAACCTTCCAATCTCCAGGTAACTGCGCTGAACATCGACGACGAGAGACGGCTCTCCAAGTACGAGGTCGCAGATGTCGAGGCAATAGGCGTCGAGGCCGAAGAAATGGAGGAAGCGCTTGAAGAAGATGAGGAGTCAGAGATGATGCAGCAGATGCAGAAAGGAGAAGACAGAACGGGAGAAGAAACAGAGGAGGAAGAGACAGAGGAAGAGGCCGCAGAAGAAGAGTTTGAGGGACCAGAAGACGAAGATCTTAGTACCGAAGAAGCCGGGGAAGAAGAACTTGAAGACTCGAGTTCGGAAGATACCGCCGATATAGATTACGAGAAACTCGTTTCAGGAACAGTCGGGGACTCGAAGGAAGCACTGGAAGAGGTCGAGAACCCCGACTGGGAGGCCGCACTAGAGGCCGAGGAAAGAGGTAAAAACCGTAAAACCCTTGTCGAATGGATCGAGAGGAGGATAGAATAATGAGTTCGCACCAGAAGAGGTTGCCAGCTCCCAAGCACTACCCTATCGACAGGAAGGGCGTCACGTATACCCCCAAGATAAAGGGCTCCCGGAGTTCAGAAGACGCGATCCCGGCGACACTGCTCCTCAGAGAGGTGCTAGAGTACGCTGACACGATGAAAGAAGCCAAGGCGATTGTAAACGACGGCAACCTTCTCAGGAACGGTGAGCCGGTAAGAGATGCACGAGAGGGTATAGGAGTGCTCGACGTGGTTGAGATACCCGAGGCGGAGGAAGCCTACCGCGTGATCAGGAAGGGCGACCAGCTCAGGTTCGTGCCTGTGACCGATGCGGAAAAGTTGCTGGTCAAGATAGTCGGAAAGTCGGCCGAGAACGGCGGATACGTCTACAGGCTCCACAGCGGCGAGAACTACAGGAGCGAAAAGGAATACGGCGTCGGCAACAGCCTGATACTAAACGGTGAGAAGGCCAAAGAAATCGAACTTGAGGAAGGAGCAGAGGTCTTGGTCATAGCAGGAGGTCATGCCGGGGAAACCGCGGAGGTAAACAAAATACACGAGATGGGGATGAACCCCGACACCGCGGTACTCCAGAATGGCAAAGAATTCGAGACCCGGCTGGAAAACCTGGTAGCGGTCGAAGACGTAGAGCTGGGTGATATAGATGGCTGAAAACCAGATGAGACAGATAGAGATAGGAAAGGTAACAGTAAACATCGGCGTCGGACAGGTAGGAGACGACGTGGAGAAGGCTGTAAAACTGCTCGAGAAGTTGACCGGGAAGCAGCCGGTCAGGACCGAATCGAAGGACGAGTCGAAGACCTTCGGCCTCCGGTCAGGTCTGAACATCGGTGCACGTGCAACGCTTAGAGGCGAGGACGCACGGGAGTTCCTGGAGAAGGTAGCACCGGCTGCAGGGTCAATCTCCATGGATGCGTTCGACGGTAACGGTAACTTCTCCTTAGGTATATCAGAATACATCGACGTCCCCGGAGTCGACTACGACTCCGACATCGGCATGAGAGGATTCGAGGTCGCAGTGACCCTGGAAAGACCCGGTTACAGGGTCAAGAGAAGGGACCACAAACCCTCCAGCATCGGAAAAGACCACCGCGTCTCGGATGAAGAGGCGGCGGAGTTCGTGGAAGACGAGATAGGAATCGAGGTGACCAACGAGTGAGCTGGGAGGGTGTAATCGACCAGATAAAGCACAAGGAAGGGAAGAGGAAGAAGTTCGAGAAACATAATATCCCGAAGGACCGGGACTACGGAAAATCCAAGAAAGAATGCCGCAGATGCGGAAGGACAGGCAGAGGCGTGATTAGCGAGTACGGGCTGAACTACTGCCGGCAGTGCTTCCGCGAGATAGCGGAAGAACTCGGATTCAAACAGCTAAAATAGGTGACATACCATGCAACAGGATACCTTGAGCAACGCGCTTTCCTCGATCAATAACGCCGCGAGGATAGGCAAGAAGCAGGCGGTGGTGGCGCCCGCCAGCAACCTGGTGAAGAACGTCCTCCTGAAGCTACAGGAAGAGGGCTACATCGGCATCTTCGAGCTCGTCGAGGACGGCCAAGGCGGAAAGTTCAAGGTAGAGGTAAAACCCGAGATAAACCAGTGCCAGTCTGTGAAGCCCCAGTTCTTCGTCAAGAGCACCGAGTACACCAAGTGGGCGAAAAGGTATCTGCCCGCACGGAACTTCGGCCACCTGCTCGTGACCACGCCGAAAGGCGTCCTCACACACGAGGAGGCCAACGACGAGAATGTCGGCGGGAAACTGCTGGGATACGTCTACTAGGTGGAAAAATGGAAATCACAACAGAGCTACCGGAAGGATATGAGGCGGAATACGAGGACGGAGTCCTTACCGTGGAATACCAGGGCGAGGAGGTCAACAAGAAGCTTGACCACGCCCTAGTGGATGTGGAGGTAGAGAGCGGCGAGGTCACTTTCTCGACGGAGAGCGACAAGAGGAGCGTGACAAGTATAGTAGGGAGCTTCAGTTCCCACGTGGAAAACATAATCGAAGGTCTTAAGGAGTCTCACGTCTACAGGATGAAAGGGGTTTACGCCCACTTCCCTATGACTCTCAAGCAGGAGGGCGACAGGATCCTTATCGAGAACTTCATGGGTGAGAGAGCGCCACGGGAAGTCGAGGTCATGGAAGGTGTCGATGTCTCCATCGACGGCGACGACATCGTCCTGAAAAGTGCGGACAAGGAAAAGGCCGGCCAGACCGCGGCCAGGATCGAACAGGAATGCCACAAGGGCGACCGCGACCCCAGGGTCTTCCAGGACGGCGTCTACATAGTAGGAGGCGATAATAATGAGTGACGATTTCAAGAGGCAGCAGAGCCACAAGAAGAAGGGAACCCCGGATTCCTGGAGGAAACCGGTCGGCACGCATTCCAACGTCAGGAAGCAGAAGAAAGGTGCCGCGCCGAAACCAAAGGCGGGCTACAGGACCCGGAAAGACCAGCGCGGAATCCACCCGTCCGGATATAGAGAGGTTATAGTCCACAACATCTCCGAACTCGAAGAAATCGGGGAAGAAGAGGCGGCGAGGATAGCGTCCAGTGTCGGCACGAAGAAGCGCGAAAAGATACTGGAGAAAGCAGAGGAAGAGGACTTAAAAGTACTCAACCCGGGTGAGACAGAATGACGCTGAAAAGCCAGAAGAGGATGGCCGCAGAAGTGATGGACGTCGGCAAGAACAGGGTCTGGATAGACCCAGACCAGCGTGAGAAGATAGAAGAGGCTATCACCCGGCAGGACATCAGGAACCTCATAGAGAGTGGAGCCATAAAAAAGAGGAAGGAAAGGGGCACTTCCAAGGCCAGGGCCAAGAAGAACAAGAAGCAGAAGGAAAAAGGACGTCAGAAAGGACAGGGCTCAAGGAAGGGTAAGAAGACCGCGAGAAAGGGAGGCAAGCAGCGGTGGATGGAGAAGATACGCGCTATCAGATCCCGACTGAAGGAGATGAGGGACGATGAAGAGATAACGAACGACCAGTACAGGGATCTTTACGACATGGCGAAAGGAGGATTCTTCCGGGACACGAAACACCTGGAAAACTTCGTGGAAAACAAGCTTGGTGAACGATAATGGCAGACACGTCCAACTACAGGGTCAAGCTGAGGAGGCGAAGGGAACAGAAGACGGACTACGACCAGCGGCTCGACCTGGTCAGGTCTAACAAGCCCAGAGCGGTCGTGAGACTCTCCAATAATAACATCAGGGTCATGATATCGCTCTACGATCAGGAAGGCGACGTGACTGAAGCCCAGGCCTTCTCCAGAGAACTCGAGGAGTACAGCTGGGACGAGCACACGGGCAACATGCCCGCCGCCTACCTCACAGGATTCCTGGCAGGCAAGAAGTCAGACGAGGATGAAGCGGTGCTCGACACCGGTCTCCGGAAAGTCAAGTCCCACGGACGGCTCTTCGCCGCGGTAAAAGGGCTCATCGACGCAGGAGTCGAGGTGCCAGCGGGTGAGGAGATGTTCCCCAGCGAGGAAAGGATGAGAGGCGAACACATAGAGGAGATGAAGGATTCAGATATAACTCAAAATTTCGAAAAGGTAAAGGAAAACATCGAGGAAGAGTTTTAAGAGGTGATATAGATGGCAGAACAGGAAGTCGAAGAAGAGGAGATATGGAAGCCCAAGACCAAGCTCGGGAAGAAGGTCGCGAACGGACAGATAACGGACATAGTTGAAGCCCTGAGGTCGGACAGCAAGATAATGGAGCCGGAGATAGTCGACCAGCTGGTCGACCTCGACGAAGAAGTAATACTGATAGGGGGAACCCCCGGCAAGGGCGGCGGCAAGAGACGCACCGTTTCGAAGAGAACGGCGAGGATGCACAAGTCAGGAGCCCGGTACGGCACCAAGGCCATGACCGTGCTCGGCGACCGCCACAAGGTAGTCGGACTCGGGTACGGTGAGGCAAACGATACGAGGGCCGCAATCGAATCCGCGAACCGGGATGCCAAGCTCAACCTGATAGAGGTACAGCACGGCAACGGCTCCTGGGAGGACCGCGGCGAGGAAGACACCTCCATCCCATTTGAGGTGACCGCGAAGTCAGGCTCAGTAGAAGTCGCTCTGAAGCCCGCACCGAAGGGAACAGGTCTAGCGGCGAGCGACGAGGTAAAGAAGCTGCTTGAGCTGGCCGGCATAGAGGACATCTGGGTCCAGACACGCGGACAGACCCGCACACGCGAAAACCTTGTAAAGGCAGCTTTTCAAGCTCTACAGCAGCTCAACGAGATGAAGAGGTAGGAAAAGATGATTGCAGCCGTAAGAGTGAGGGGAGATATCGACGCGTCACAGAATATCAGCAGGACTCTATACGACCTGCAGCTCAGGAAGAAGAACCAGTGCGTCCTCCTGGAAGAGAACGACGCGATGAGGGGGATGCTCAGGAAGGCAAAGGACTACATCGCCTACGGCGACGTAGACGACGAAACCATCGAAAAACTGGAAGAAAGAAAGGGAAGCAAGGTGGAGGCTGGCGACGTTATCGACCTCGCACCGCCCAGCAAGGGCTTCAGGGATACGAGGAAGCAGGTCGGCCAGGGCGGCTCGCTCGGGAAACGTGGCGACATGAACCACCTAGTCCAGAGGATGGTGTAGATTAGATAAATGAGATATAGATCTGTAGACACAACTGATGAAGAAATGGCACTAAGCATATTAGAAGGATTCATTGAAGCAGACCCAAGCTACGAAGATTCAGAAAACTGGAGAGGTCTGACTGAGGACGAGGAAGAGAAATATCCCGAGACACTGGGCGATCTATTCACCGTTGCCATCGATATTACACCGGAGAAACCAGACTCCATACTCACCCCGATGAGTGATGCGGAGAGAGTGATTGAGAGTATAAGGAGGGGGAATTACAGAGATGCCGCGTCTATACTAAATCTAGACCTGAACTATCAGGCTCAAGAAGAAAGAGGTGTGTTAAATCAATGACCAAGAGACGCAAAAAGAAGAACAAGTCCGGTTCCCACGGCTACGGCTCCAGCAAGAAGAACCGCGGCGCGGGCAACCGTGGAGGCAGAGGTAAAGCGGGGCGTGGGAAGAAGGGCGCCCAGAAAAAGATGACGAAAGATGGCGTCCACCAGCTGGGAGAGCGTGGCTTCAACTCGCGTAAAGAAGAGCAGAACGGCATAAACCTCAGGGATATCGACCAGAAGATTGATGAGTTCGTCGAGGATGGCTTCGCGGAGGAGGACGACGGCAAGTACGTCTTCCACGCTGATAGGGCTGGATACGAAAAGATACTCGGAAAGGGCAGGCTTACTCACGAAATCGAGGTACACGCGGAAAAGTTCTCGGAAAGCGCAGAGGAAAAGATAGAAGAAAAAGGCGGAGAAGCAGTAAAGCTAGAGGACTGAAAAATGGCTTCGACCCTTGTAAAAG
>CAZVPZ010000021.1:0-14349 GCA_964629245.1 uncultured archaeon
TTCGCGGAGTTCTTCGACAAGCAGAAGGGGAGATGGTGATGAAGCTAGTCTTCACGGACCAGTACGCGAACCTCTTCCTTCTCATAAACGGTCTCGTTATAATATTTTTCTTCGTCGCGAAGAAGAAGAACAAGCAGCGCGCCATCACCTTCGGCAACTTCAAGACGCTGGAGAAGGTCGCTGGGAAAGGCTTCCTGAAATCAAGCAACTACGTCCTGCTCACCCGTCTGCTGGCGCTCTCCGCCCTCCTCATCGGGCTCTCCAACCCGGTGCTTGTCCAGGAGGTCCCTACCGCTGAGTCAGACTATGTCATAGCCATGGACGCATCAACCTCCATGCTGGCTGACGACCTCAATCCCACCAGGTTCGGGGCCGCAAAGCAGTTATCATCGGACTTCGTCTCCCGGCTCGCGGAGGAGACCTCGGTCGGCGTGGTCTCGTTCTCCGGGGAAGTAAGGAAGAACATAGATCTCACGACCGATAAAGAGGACGTTGTCGAGACCTTGAGGAACCTTGAGTCAGGGGATGTAGCGGGGACTGCGATAGGAGACGCGCTGTCCACATCCACCTCGATGCTGCTGGAAACCAACAGGTCCCGCTCCGTAGTGCTGATAACCGACGGCAGGAACAACGTCGGAAGTTCTTTAAACGAGTCGATGAAGTTCGTGAGGAGGAACAACGTCAGCGTCTACACCATAGGTATAGGGAGCGAGCAGAACCGCACAGACCGTTTCCAGTTCGTGGAAGGTGTTAACGCCACTAGAGCCGAGTTCCCCAACCTGAACGAGAACAGGCTGCGGAGGATAGCGAACTCCACCGGCGGGCGGTTCATGACGGTGTCGAACAACACGGCACTTGAATCCGCGTTTGTAAGGATAGAGAGGACCCGGAAGAGAGAGGATATAACCCATATATTCATATTCGTCTCACTGGGCTTCCTGCTCCTTGAATGGATCCTCGGCACCACTAAACTGAGCACCATACCATAAAACCTTATTTAGGACCTCCCAAAACTTTCCTAGAGGGGACCGCCGATAAAATGGAAGAGGACCTTGATCTCGAAAGGATAATCTCGCTGATAGAGTCACCAGCGGAAGAACTCAAGATATACGTGGAGGAGTCGGATCTCGAGGAGCAGGAGCTTGAGACCCTGCTGAAGGCTGAAAAGAGCGCGAAGAACAGGGCAGAGGTCGTCAACTACCTCAACCAGAAACTCCGGCGAGGAGAGCAGCACCAGGGCTACCGTGAGGCGGATATAGGTACACTGAAAGCTGTCCAGGGTGACGGAGGCGAGCCTCACTTCGTTCTCGACATCAACGGCATAAAGTTCGAGCTCGACGACAACCCCTCGCTAAACTTTGCGGGACACGTTATAGAGCCCGTCTACTTCCAGGACGACCTTGAGCCGCGGTTCCGCGTAAGAGAGGCGCCGGGAGGCTCAGTCGCGGGACAGGAGATATCGCCGTCACAGTTCTTCAAGAGACAGCAGGGTGGCGGAGCGCCCGCATCCAGCCCCAACTTGACGGAAGGAGCTCCTGACTCACCGGGCATGCAATCAGGAGGAGGGCAGCCGCAGACCGGGAAGCTGGACAGCGAACTCGACGAACTACAGGATAAGATAGACCGGATAGAGCAGAAGAAAGAAGAGCTAAAGGAAAAATACGGAGTGGAAGAGGAAAGGCTGGAGGGGAAGAGCTACCACGAGCTGGAGGCGATGGAGAAGAACCTTGAGGAACGGGAGGAGAAGAAGCAGTCCATCATGGACCGTTTCGACGTCCCCGGTGAAGAGCTGGAGGACAGGTCCCTGGAGGCTCTGGAAGAACTTGAAGACAGGCTGGAGGAAGAGGCCGACCTGAAAGAGGAGCTAAGCGATGCCTACAGCGGTGACGAACTAGACGGCAGGAGCCTTGAGGAGCTCAAGGACCTGAAGAATAGGCTTGAACGGAAGAGAGAACAGATAAAGCAGAATTACGACGTTGAAGAAGAAAAGCTGGAGGGTAAGGATATCTCCCAGCTCGAGGACTTCATAGAGGAGCTGGAAGCCCGGAAAAACCTGGCGCAGAAGCTCCAGGGATTCGGATATGATGAGGAAGATGTGGAGGGCAAGAACCTGCAGGAACTCGAAAAGATGCTTGAAGCCGTAGAGGAGAAGAAGGCCCTTATCGACAAGCTGGGACTCGACTTCGACGAGGGAAAACTGGCGGAGGTCGATATAGACCAGCTGCGGGGACTCGAACAGGAGAAGAAGGAGAGACAGCGCCTTATAGATGAACTAGAGGAATTCGGCTTCGACCCGGAACAGCTGAGGGAGTCGAGCACTGAGGACCTGAAAAAGCTCAGGCAGGATGTTGACGGCTCGCCGGTCCAGGAGTACAGGGAGATACTCGCCCGGGACAACGTGATGGAGATAGAACAGCAGATAAAACAGCTGGAAAGCCCTGACTACCAGAAACTGCTCGATATGGAGAGGGACGGCAAGCAGAGGGGGGAGCTCATCAATTTCCTCGAAAACAGGATTGAGAGGAGGAAAACAGAGTACCAGGAGGAAGCAGAGGAAGACCTGGAGATGTTGATGGGTGCGAAGTATGCCGAGGAGAACGAGGGAGAAGAACAGCAGAGAGACCCTCTCGACGGACTAAAGAACTTCCCAGAGCAGATGAAGCAGCGCTGGTCCCAGATCTCCCAGAAGGAATCAGGCGCGGAAGAGAAAAAACGGTACGAGAAGGTGCGTGACCTGCTGGAAGAATACCGCCAGCTCAACCGCCACGAGGCGGCGGTCAAGACGGCGCACGTCATGAAGGGCTACCTGGAATACAAGCTCGGCATCACCCGTGAACTTACCTACGGGGAGCTAGCGGATACACTTGAAAACGTCGAAGATCCCAGCACAGACCTCTCGACACTTCAGGAGTTCTTCGAGGCGATGCAGAGGGAACAGTACGCAGGCCAGATAACCCTTGAAGTCGACAGCGTTATCGACTCGGCGGAGCACGCAGTAAAGGTACTTCACTAGTATGTTGCCGGAAAGACACTTTCAGGATATAGAGAAGCTGGAAAGGAACCGGCGTCTCAAGACTATAGGCGCGCTTCTCACGGTATTCCTCGTGTCCCTGGTCATCGTCGGGCCGCTGATACACGAACTCTCACACGTATCAGTGCTCGAGGCCATCGGCTGCGGCTACGAGCTCAGGGTGTTCTGGGAGGGGGGACAGACATTCCACGGGGCGGTACAGCCCCTCTGCTACGTCCAGCAGGTACAGCTCTTCATATTCTACATTTCGGGGTATGCGAGCACACTCATCGCAGGCGGCTTCCTTACTTTCTGGAGCGTCCGCCACATGGAGGAGAGAAGGATGAGAGCCTTCCTCTACGCCGGAACGGGCCTCGGGCTGATGAGTTCTATAGTCCTCTCTATAGGCCCGGGGGGCGACTTCCACAGGGCCCTGAAGACTATCGACGCGCCCACTTCCTACCGTATCTATATTCTCGTCTTCGTCCTGCTCATAGTATCCTCCACCTTCCTGAGAACGCTGGAGATAATCTGGGATACCTCAGAAGGGCAGGATTGAGGAGGCGGGCACACCTAGGTAGTTCACGACAAGGTAAAGCAGTATCACGAATTCTCCGAGTATCAGCAGCAGGAAAGGACCTTTAACAGTAAACGATTCCAGGTCGTATTTCCTGGTGAAGTAAGCATAACCCGCCAGCAGGGCGGTCCAGAGCAGCGCGAGGAGCGGCACCCTCTGCTCCTCAGGTATGAGTCCTGCTCGCGGCACCACAGTGAACTGTATGTTCGAGAAAGCGTAGGCGCCTTCAGCCGATGAAACTATAAGCGTGGTCTCACAGCTTGAGGACCTCCTCCCGGCCCTGAACTCCATTTCCAGCGACGCCGAAGAGTTGACATCCAGCTCATCTATCTGGCCGGTTTCTACTTCTCCACAGTCCTCTACGTTCTGCAGCCGTGCGGAGACATCAGTCAACCTGTCCTTGCCCACATTCCTTACGAGGAGAGGCAGGGACTGTGTCGAGTTCACCGTGGCCTCGACAGACTGCGGGGCCTCCTGTACAACAAGCCGTGGCAGGAACTCCCCTTTCTTGACGTTGACGGTGAAGTAGTCCAGATCCAGCTGGTTCCCGCCTGATTCCGCCTCCACGGGTACAACGTAAACCCCTGGGTCAGTAAAGTTTGAGGGCTGGACGAAAACATCTCTGCGGACGGTCTCGTCCACAGAGAGATTGGACACTAGGGCGTTCCTGACGTTCCAGTCTTCCTGGAACTGGTCTATCTGTGGTATGAGCGATATATCCGTCACAGGAACATTCCCGATGTTCTCCACTGTGAACTCCGCTGCCAGGAACTGGCCCTGCACCGTTGTATACCTCTCCTTCACCGATTCGATATCGACACGTACGACCGGCTCAGGCTCGGGCTCAGGCTCGGGCTCCGGTTCCGGCTCAGGCTCGGGCTCCGGTTCTGGAACGGTCACGTTGGTCTGGCCGGGATTCGTGTTGTTGCCGGCTATAGTCTGGTTGGTGGTCTCGTTGCCTGACTGGTTCACGCCGCCCTGGGCGTCCCCAACCGACAGCACGATCTCGAAGTTGCCGAAGAAGTTGAAGTTCTCGAAGAAGGTGAAGAAGTAGTCGCAGGTCGCGGTGGCGTTGTCTATGCTGCTGCATTTCAGAGTGGTATTCAGCAGGTCCTCGTTTACTTTCTGCTGGGCAAAGGTGCCCGTGTCACCCTCGAACTGGATATTCGATACCTGTATCAGGTAGTCGTCTATGATACTGCCCTCGAAAGCGCACTCTCCCGACTCGTCGATGTCCGGGTCGGTGGAGGCGCAGCCGTAGTCGTAGCCGTCAGTGCTGGTGGTGTTGAAGACGTAGGCCCAGTAATCCGTGCTGTTCAGCGTTATATTGGACTGGTATCCTATCGAGCCCGGCGCCTGGTCGCTCACCGTCTTAGTGGTAGTGACGCTGAAGTTCGCCGCGTCGACCTCCGAGGTCACGAAGCTGGTATCGGTGACGGTAACGTTTGAACACATGAAACTGGGTTCGGATGTGTTCGTGCAGATATACCCGTCCTCCAGCTTGTTCTTGTTCTCCTGCTCGTCCTCCGGGCCTGGAGTCTGACATGTGCTCGAGACGCTGGAGTGGCCTGTGTAGTTACCTGTCTGGTAGGTGGCCTTGAAGATCTCGAAGTAGGTCACCGAGGAACCGACGAGAACGTTGAAGAACTGGTCGCCTGGATAGCCCTTCACCACCGGACCCTTCGCCTCTCCACTGTTGTAGGGATCGTTCGCCTCGTAGGTGACGTTGAGATATTCCACGGTGATGTTCGACTTGACATTGCCCGAGTTCGAGAGAATCTCGACGAAGACACCCGTCTTGTTCTGGACTATCTCCCCGTCGCCCGGGACCAGGAAGTAATCGAGGCTTGTGCGGCATGATGGCGCGACTGTGACCGAGACGTTGGTGTAGGAGTGGCTCCCGACCGCGAAAAAGCTGTCCTGTCGCAGGTCGCTGTTGCCTATAGTGTCGGAGACACTGACGTTAAAGGGGTTCTCCCCCCCGTACTTCGCGGTTACCTCCCTGCTGTAGTTGTACCTGTAGCCGTCCTGGCTGTCAAGGTTCATCGAGTAATCATCGTCGTTAAGCACAGAAAGGTTGACGCTGTCAACGTTCTGGCCCGAATCCAAGATATGAGCGGTTATATCGACGTTTGAATAGGTTTTGGGGTTCACAGGGTTCCAGACAATCGACTCTATGAAGGGGTCGTCGGTCACGACCACGAAGTTCTCCGTCTCGACCTCCGTAGTCCCGGTGCCGTTTATAGTGGCTTCTGCCTCCCACTCTCCCGAGGACGGGGTGGCGCCAAGGGTGTAGTTGTACTGGTATATCTTGTCCGAACCGTTGTTAACAAGGGTCATCGACTGGTTAGAGACCTGTGGCGAACCCGTACTGTCCCAGAGAGTGAGGTTTGTTGCTCCCGTGCTGGTGGCGTTCAGCTCAAGCACTACCGTTTCACCCGCGAAGAAGTGCTCTGTCTGGTTACCCGACTCCACGGCCTGGAAGCTGTTGACGCTGACAGCGGAGGCGCTCCCTGCGAACAGTATCACCAGGAAAACCATCAGGATCTTCCTATACAACTTCTATCACCTTCAGCAGGTAGAGAGACGAAAGCAGCACCCCCACGAGCAGGACCAGAGTGACGGTGTTCACACCGGCTCCCTGGAAGAATCCGCCTGTCGCACGGTTCGAGCCCGAGATGGTGCTTCCCTGGACGCCTTCATCCTCATTCGGCGTATCAGTCTCCGCTGAACCCTTGTCTAAGCCCTGGGAACTTTCCGCCCGGTTTGATGTATCAGTATCATCCTGCGAAGCGCCGCTGTCGACACTCGAACCGGTGGGACCTGCGGACTCCGTGGAATCGTCTCCTGGCAGGTTGAAGCCGCTGGTGGCGCTGTCCCAGATCGATCCCACCGCGTTGAAGCCGTTCTGGATAGTCCCCGAGAAGCCTCCTGACGGCGAGGTGAAGTCCGAGGAACTAGATGTGCCGGATGGGCCAGAAACCGTTCCTGAAGTACTCGAGGAACCGGTCCTGGGCGACTCTACGTCCAGCTCGTAAGTATAAGACCTTACCTGTGAGATGCTCTGTAGTATATCTCCCGACCCAGAAGCGCCGGTCTTCGGCGACGCCCTGAGGTTGATCTGGAACCTGAAGTTGTTAGAGGAGCGCTCCTCTTCCACGAAGACACGGACCGGTATATCAGTCAGCTCGACGTACCTACCATCGTCCAGGAGGAACCACCGCGGTCCGTCCGCCGGGTTCCTCGTGACCTGCGATGGCTCAAGCTCGACTGTAGCTGGATGTGCTATCCTTATCCCTCCCGGGTCTCCTGACTTCAGCTCGGTGGAAAGCCTGACCTCAAGCGTCCTCGACCCGAGGTTGAACACGCTCAGCCGGTAGGACGCCTCGTTCCCGGTGATAGTCTTCTTCGTATCCGAGGACATCGAGCCGAAGGAGGTGGCGGAAACCGCCGAGACTAGGAGAAGTACCACTGTTACGATTAATACTGTTCTGGCGCCGGGATTCCTCATCTCTAGTTTAATTTGTGGCGTTCACCTTTATGGTTATATTGCCTCTGTAGATGCCCGCGGCCTTGCCCTGCGGGATCTCCTGGAAGAAGCAGTTAGTGAAGTTGTCACCTGAGGACAGGAACGAGAGCATCTGCGAGAACGTTGTGTGCAGGCTATTAGAGGCCGCATAGCTGCAGCTGGGTTTGAGCGTCCACGTGGTGTTCTCGGGCGGGATGGTATACTGGTCCGCGTTTGATCCCGCCGTGGTATGGTTCAGGAAGGTGGACTTGACCCATACTCCCCCGTTCGCGTTGTTCGAGTTTTCGTCCAGCTCGACGAAGTACTTGTCCGTCGGGTTTCCAGGACCCGAGACGAAGTTCGGACTGGTTCTCGACGGGGCTCCCGCCGGGAAATCTATCTCGGTGTAGTTGACGTTCAGGATCAGGACGATATCGATGGTCAGCTTCTTGTCCACTGTATCGTTGGTTTTAGCCGTTGTTCCCGTGACCTCCGAATCTATGGAGTGGTAGGAATTAGGTTTTCCTGTGGCGTTGACCTGCCACGAAGTTATGCAGGTCTCGTTCACTGTGAGATCGGAATCACAGGTCTTGGTGTTCGTCCCGACGGTGTGGAACGGCCGGCCCGAGTTCTCGGGAGCCGCGGTGTCAGCCTTCCTCCCGGAGGAGTTATACCGGAAGGTCGCGTCGACCGAACCGCAGTCCTGCTGCCTGCAGGTCACCGATACCTCCGCGTCGAAGGTCCGGTTCTGCGCCACCACCGAGTTGTTCGCCGGGCTTGTGAGGTAGGCCTCAAGTATCCCGTTGACCTGTCCCGAGATGAACACCGTGGTATTAGTCTCGTTGTCCGTGGATGCGTAGTAGTAATCGCTGACCTGATTAGATATGTTGCAGCCTGTCCGGTACTGCCCGCTCGCGTATCCCGAGGTGTCCCAGTGCCAGGTCGCGTTGGTGGTCGCTCCAGTGGTGTTGGTACCAAGGAAGTACCGGTCCGTAGAGTTCTTGACGAAGAACCCCACGCTGTAGTCAGGTACGTGGTTCCCGTTATAGGTGTCGGTTACTCCGCAGGTGATGTCCGCGACCGAGCCGGAGGCAAAGGACTGGTTGAAGAACGGTTCTTCCAGTCCTATCTGCGTACGACCGAATATCTCTATGGTGACGTTGTCCGTGCCGTCCGCGAAATTGGGTTCTTCAGCGAGCACCTCGATCTTCTCCAGCCCGACACCTCCCTCCACCGTCCAGGTGGTGTTCTCACCTGTCGCTATCTCGTTCGTCGAATTGCTCCAAGTCACGTTGTCAGGCGAGACGTAGTTGCCCGATGTGTCCTTCGAGGTTGAGTTCAGCCAGGCGGTGTCTCCCTTGAAGTATTCTGTAGCGTTATCGGGGCTGAGTATCGTGGTGTTGAGACTCGAGGTTATCTGTATGGTCTCCGAGTCCTGGGTCTGCTCGGCCTTGTAGTACTTGGCATCGTCGTCCTGTATCAGGCAGGTCACGTCGTTATCACCCGTGGGTTCGGAGCTGGCATCCCAGTGGTAGACCGCAGTGCCTGTCGAGTTGGTCTGGTTGGTGTCCAGGAAGTTGCCGTCCTCGTAGAACTGGACGTCGTAGTTCGCGAGTGGTTCAGCGGTGTCGAAGTCGTCCACGCTACAGGTGAGGTCTATTATACCCCTCGAAACTGCTCCGGTCGGCGAATCGTAGGTGACGCGTGAACGTCCGAAGACACTGAAGTTCTGGTACCTCAGCGTGTCGTTGACGTTGCCGAAGCCGTCTTCAGCCTCCAGCTTCGCGAAGTGCTCTCCAGGCGTCCAGGACTCGTTCACCGGGATGGTGTAGTTCGTCCAGTTCGCGGTGTAGGGCGCGGGCACCAGGTAGCTGTTTATCGAAGAGGACCAGTTGTAGAAGGCGGTCGAGTTGTCTATCTGCTCGTTCCACTTACCGAATATCTTGAGCGCCGACTCCGCCCCCTTGGTCACCTCGGTCGCGTTCAAACCGTAAAGGCCGTCGACTATCTTCGGCGCGTCGACATCTGAACCCGGTGTCGCGGTGTTCAGGGTGTCCGAGCCCGTGTCCACGGTGGCGTTGTACATCCGGGTGAAGTTGTCGTCTATCTGGCACTGGATGTTCTCCGAGCCTGTCGAGGTGTCGTTCCAGGTGAACTGGGCCCAGCCATCGCTCACGGTTCCGTTCGTGCCCATGAATCCCGTGGAGTTGTAGAACTCGACCGGGTAGCTGCCGAGTCCGTTACCGCTGTCAGCGTCTATGACACGGCACTCCATCGTGGCCAGTTCGGTGGTGAGGATAGAGCTGTCCTTGAGAGACGCCTGGGATATCTCGGCCCGCCCCCAGACCTGGATGAACTGTGTCGTCGAGAGAGGTGTCACGTTGTAGTTGTCCGAGGTGTCCCTGGCCCACTGCCTCCAGGCGACTGTTCCTGGCTGCATCGTCGCGGGGAATTTATAGCTGAAGTTGGCCCACTCCCTGCTGTTCGACAGCGTTATGGTCGAATCGTTCACGAAGCTGCCGGTCGTGTTTATCTCTAGCTTGGCCTCATCCATCTGGAAGTTGTCCTCCCAGAGGACGTTGAGACCGACGGTGTCGGTCTTGTTCACGACGGTAGCGTTCTGGCTGACCGCGAGGAAGTTGGGCGGTACGAACTCGAGCTGGCTTGTGGTGAACGTCTGCTCGTTGTTGCTGTCTATCTTGTAGTACCGCGCCGTGTCTTCGGTGATGTTGCATTTCAGGGTCTCTATGCCGGGGGAGGTGTCGCGGTAGACGAACTCGGCCCATCCTGTCGAGTTGGTTGGAGCGGTGCCGATTTGCCCGGTCTCGTTGTAAAAGTTCACGTCGTAGTTCGCTATTGCGTCGCCCGTGGTGTCGTCCTCAACGTAGCATCCGAGCCGGATGCCGTTCTTCTCCGCCGGTCCGAACGACGTCGCAGGCTCATCGTCGGCGTGTTTGCGGTAGTAGAGCTCCGACGCTGGTATAACGCTGTAGCTGCTCGCATAGGGAGGGTTCCATCCTCCTCTCCACATGTCACCACCGGTCACCTCTTCTTGTCGGTAATCGTAGCGGTAGAAGCCCTGCTCGAGCGCGATGTTGCCGTTGTTGCTGAAGTCTCCTGCATCGTCGTGGCCGCCGTACCAGCTGGCGACGTTCGTGCCACCGATGCTGGACTTCCTTCCTGTGCCGTTAACATGGACGTCAGACGCGTCGTCCGAGTCGGTCCCGAAGCCGTAGGTGCCGGTCGTGTTCGTCCTTATCCAGCCCTCGAGGTAGGTCAGGTAGTTGTCATCTCCGCCGAACAGGTTACAGGAGCCATCCGACGCGTTGTCGTTACAGGTGGGTCTGGGCTGTGCGGCCCAGCCGTCCCTGCCGCTGTAGCTCACCGAGGAGAACAGCGAGTCCATCTCGGATTCGTCCGCGGGGTTCGAAGAGTGGCCGTCCTGCCACTGTGTCAGCCAGAGGCCGCCCTCGTTCAGCGTCTCCGACGCGTTGCTCTCGGAAGTAGCCTCTGAATTGTTGTAGTACATGTAGAGCGTCTCCATGGCTCCCGCCCCTATATCCGGCACTTCCAGCCATGTGTAGGCCCAGTTGCTGTTGCTTTTCCACTCTATCCAGTAGTCGATGGGTTCCTCGCCTCCAGTGCTGTTCACCCAAGTGAATCTGAGATCCGAAAAGTTGGCGCTCATATTCGCAGTGTGGGAGACATTCAGCGCGATCTGGTAGTCGGTAAGCGAACTTCCACCGCTATTGTTGATCGAGATCTCCTGGCGGTACTTCCAGTCCGCGTAGATCGATGCAGGCTCCTTCTTGTAGCCGTCCTTGACCTGTGCCAGGCCCCAGACGCTGAAGGTCTTGAACGGCAGGGTCGAATTCCAGTTCGACTGCTCGTCCGCGGCATGGAGCTTCGCGAAGTGGATTCCCCGGGCCCAGACACTGGAAGTCGAGATGGTGTGGTTGGTCCAGTGACCTGGGTTGGGGTCAGGCAGGTTTATGGTGTCGTTCTGGAGGGTCGGCGATGTCGTGTTGTAGGTCGCCCTGGCCTCGCTCAGGGTTTCATCCCACTTGCCGAAGATGTCGAGACTGTTGCCCCGGATAACCTCCGACTTGGTCAGGTTGTAGACATTGTTGACAATCTTCGGCGGCTCTGTCTCGGGTATCAGTATGTCGAGCACCGAGTTGTCTTCCTCGATGAAGTTCGGGTCGGAGATGTTGAGCTTTACCGGTCTCTCTTCAGAGGTATAGCTGGAGAGGTTGAAGATGTAGTAGAAGGTCGCCTGTTCTCCCGGATCCACCTTCCCACCGTTGGTCGAGGTGTTCCACTTCACGTTGCCCTGGAACCACTGTCCTCCCTCGAAACGTGTGTCCGTGCGGTCGGAAATGTTCGAGTACCAGATGTTATCGGTGTCAAGCTCCCAGCCGCTCCTCAGGCCCTGGTGCCTGATATCGACGTTGGAGAGGTCCCATATCCCAGAACTTGAGTTGAGGTTCTCGACGTCTACCTCCACCCGGTAGGTGTAGTTGGTGAAGATGGTGAAGGTCGAGTTAAGCCCGGATGCCTCGAGGTCGCCGGTATAGATGCGCTTGTTCGGGTTGTCTGTGACGTTATAGAACCGCACCTGGGTCACGTTGGCCTGAACCGCCGCACCGGTTATGTTGAACTCGTAGAAGCCCTCGATGTTTCCATCCTTATCCTGGAGCACGTTCCCGTCCCGGTCGACCATCATTGAATGGACCCTGTACTGTCCCGCTGGCTCCCGGTCGGTGTTCCAGGGGTCGGCGTTCCAGATGGAGGCTATATCGAGCGATGAGAAGGATTCAAGGTCCCTAGTGTTGCCTGTCGCGGTGTCGTTGACCACGACCTCAACTGTGTTCCAGCCGGAGCCCGTGTATCTCTCGACCTGCATCAGCTTGTAGCCACGGAAGGAGGTTCCTCCAAGGTTCTTGACCAGCGAACCGTCCTGCGTCTCCTCGTCTCCCTTCGACACTGTTGGAGGCGTGGAGACCTCCCGCCTCATCTGCGGCCAGCCGAACAGGTTGGTCTCGTCCTCGTCGCTGACCTCGGACTCCTCGTAGTACGCCGTCACTGGGCTGTCACAGCTCACCTTCCAGCCACCGGAAGTGTACTGGGTTCCGGTTCCCGCACCCCAGTCCAGCCTGTATACCCCGCTGATACCTGATACGGTCTTGGTCGAGACGCTGGCGCCGTCCCGGAAAGTACACTCTGTTCCCGAATGCGGGGTGGCGACCGTTATATAGTCCGCGGCCATGTCGGAGCCGAACTTGGTAGTCATCTCGTGCCTGGGTACGAAAGTGGTAGACTCGGTTCCATCCCCATCTGCCTGCTGTATGGCACCGACAGGGTTCGAGCCGTTGACCATAAATGCGGGCGCCTCGCCATTCCCCTGAAAGCTGTCCGAGTACTCGCTGTCCGCCGCTATCGATGTCGAGCCAGAGGAGCCGTCGCTTGCCTGGTACTCTATGTCTGCGCCACCGGCGCCAGCACCCACATACAGGGTGGTGGAGGGGATTCCGTATACCTTGTCGGTGGTCGCGGGATACATCGGGAAGGAGTCGTAGCTGTCGTTGGAGAGGTGCTGGGCGAGTATGGGTTCGTCGCTGGTTATCCGTGCGGCGTTACCATCTGTTATGTCTGTATCGGTACAGGTCCCCGTCGAGTCGACCGTCCCGGAGAAGACAGAGCTGCCGCCGTCGTATATAGTCACTGAAGCGGAGGAACCTGTGGCGAGCATGCAGAACCTGTCGGTTCCCCTCATGCCCCCGTAGACGAACTCCTCGCCCGCCCAGGAGACCGGCGAGACTATGTCATCGGTGTCGCCGTTTCCTTCCGCCTGGATGAGTCCCTCCGCCCTGATGGGAGTGTCGATAGAGAGCCCGGAGCCGACCGTGACCGCATCCGTCTCGTTCAGCAGGTAGGTGTTTGAGCCGACTTCGACCGTGTTGTTGTCCACCAGACTCTGGACTCTGAGACCGTTCCCCGCGGAGATGTTGCTGACCACGTACCCCACAGTCCTCGGCGACGAGTAGGAGAACGTCTTCTTCTGGCTGCTGCCGTCGCCCGCATCGAAGTTGCCGTAGTACATGTAGAGTTGCTCGGTTTCGCTTGCCCCGAACTCGGGGACCTGGACCCAGAGTTCGGTCTCCGTGGTATTACAGCCGGACTTGAGGTAGTGCGGCGCCCTGACCTGATCGCCGCTCGTCGAGTTCAGCCAGGTGAAACGGATATCCTTGCATGTCGCGTTCATCTTGCCCGCGGATACCAGCGAGGCGGTGTCGGCCGTCAGGTTGACGTGTACCTCCTGCTGGTCGGTTCCCGTGCTGTCCGTCAGGTTTATGGGTTTCCTGTAACTGAAGGAGTAGTTCCACCAGTCCTGTGTCGTGGCGTTGAGGAGCACGTCCGTGTTCGGCCCGTAGGTGTCGTTGTCACCTCTCACTGAGACCTCCGCATCCACACTCAACTCGAACGAGAACTGGGAGGTCTCGAAGGTGCTGCCGGAGCCGTCCTCCACCCAGATGGTGTAGTCGTATGTGCCTTCCTGCCAGGTATCGGTGAAGTTGACCTCGTAGATGTCCTGGCTGACATTGGTCATGTTGAGCGTTGCCGTGGAGCCGTCCGGGTAGGTTATCCTGGCCTCGACCTTCTCTATTCCATCCGCATCTGTAACGTTCGCGTTTATGGTGACGTTATAGCCGTAACCAACCGGGTCAGGTTCGTCCGTGACGTCGCTGACCGAGGGTTTCTGGCCGACGTTTATGGTCTCGTTATCGTCACTGGGACGCGTATAGGTGGTATTGCTTCCCCCGAAAGTGGCGTTGAGTTCGTGGTCGCCGAGGACCGCGTCACCGGGCAGGGTATAGTCCACGGTCGCGATACCGTTCGAATCGGTATCATCCGAGCCTATGAACAGGCCCTCGGTCTCGTCGTAGAACCGTATGGTCTCGCCCTGGACAGCGTCCCCGTTGTCGTACTCAAGGTCTCCGGTCAGCGTTATAGTGTCGCCCCTGTCAGGCGTGGGATCGTCCGAGCTCAACGTGAGGTTGGAATCCGCATACACGTCAACCGTTATCAGCTCCTCGTCCTCCCTCTTCTGGTCATTGGTCTCGTTGAGCACGAACGTCTGGGGTCCGAGGCTCGAGGAGATGTTGGCGAACGCTGTCATGTTGAGCCAGATTATCTCGCCCGGCCGGTGGATCTCCGTGAAGCCGTACCTCTTGCCCGAGGAATTGGTCCAGC
>CAZVPZ010000022.1:0-13749 GCA_964629245.1 uncultured archaeon
GTCAGGCTCCAGGAGCCGTGGAGTGTCTGGAACGCGTCGTTGTCCCATCCTCCCCTTTTGACGAACTGGTTCTTGCCGTAGGGGATGGCATCTTTCGGAACGTGGTACTCCACCGCTTCTTGATAGGTACTGTTGTGGTCATCAAATTTCCAGTCGGAGATTGAGTTGCAGAAGCTCCTTCTTTCCCCATCCAGTATAGCGATGTTGTTAACACTGTCGTCCTTGTAACAGGTGAAGGTCGCGGGAGGCGAGTTCTCCAGGGTGCTGTTCACGTCGACGTTGTTGTAACGGCAGCCAGTCCTCTGGTTCTGATAGGCTCCTCCTGCATCCTGGTCCCAGAAAGCCGCTTTCTCAGTATTGGTGTCACAACCCATTGGGAAGCAGGTCGTTGTGTATTCATAGTCTCCTACCACCGGGTCCTTACAGACGCCCGAAGTGAAACCGTAGGTGGTTAGGTCTCCGAGCGTGCTCGAGGTGTATACGCTCAAGTTGGTTACAGTTCCTGTTGAGGTGTCATAGTACTTCAACCAGTTGCCCGTAACTCCGGGTGCGTAGGAAAATACTATCTCGCGGTCGCTGTCGCCATCAAGATTGGTCCAGCCGGCGATATCATAGACGTTTACACCGGTGTCCGATTGTTCTGAGAAAGAGTTGTACTCGTATATCTTGAGAGTGCTTGAACTCCTGTCCGAGACCGCTGTTTCATGGTCGCTGTCGCCGTCGATATTGTATGGGTTGTTGACGTCGTCTATCCCTACCGTAGAAGTGTAGTCCGTGGTATTAGTGGCGAAATCGTAGTAGGCGAACTCAAGATCTGATGAGTCTCTTATCACTAGCTCCGAGCTTGTATCGCCGTCCACATCGGCGGGAGGTTGCATTCCGTACACATCCACGTTTCTCTTCAGTATCTTGACAGTGTCGTCTCCAAAGTCGTAGTAACCAATCGCGTCATCGGGTCCGTGGGAAAGGACAAGGTCTTGATCGAAGTCGCCTCCTATGTCGAGAACATGCCAGCCAGCCCACCCTGTTGTAATCAGGTTCTCTGTTCCAGATCCAATATCATAGCTGTAGACATCACCGCTGCGCTGATAGATGATGTCCCGGTCACCGTCATTTCCCAAATCATCTACGCTCCTAGGATCGCCCTGATAACCAGTATCCGTACTCGTAAAAGTGCTAAAGTCGAAATAGTAGAGGTCATTAGACCCGTAGGGATTGTAGGGCACTATAACGTCAGCTGAATCCCCCTCCGTATCGTCCGAGTAAGAGTCGCACTGGGTGTCAGCCGGGTAGTCGGTATCGCCGTCGTTGTCATTGTCCAAACCGTCCTCGCATTCCGCCACGGGCTCCCAGTCGTTCGCGTCAAAGTCCCTCCATCCAACGCCGTTACCCTTCGTATCGCACCGGTAAAGATCATCGCTATTTCCTTCAGATACAGTCCTCGTCTGGCCGTCCATCGAACCCCTACATACGTACCAGAACGGGCCCTGTGTCCAGCTCCCAGGAGGCCAACCCATCAAGAGACCTCCCTGTGGAAAGTACTCTCCGTCCTTATGCAGGGGAGTGTAGCTACCCATGTTCCATCCATTGTTGTCGTCGCAACCGTGAAGACATCCACCGTGATTCGGACGCTTTATCTTGTTAGCCATTGAACCGAAAGTTTGCTCGAACACATCCCCGGGGTAGCCGTTAGAAGTCGAGCATTCTCCAGTGGAACTGTCGACAGGGAAGTTCCCATCAAAGCTCTCCGAGGTAGAAGCCGGAACTCTTGCTCCTTGGTCGAAAGGATTATTATAAACGCAGTGCCGGTCGGGCTCCGAGTCACCATCAGTGTCATACTCCTGGACTACCTCTATGTTTACACCGCCCCATTCAGGGGCGGGACCATCCCAGTCCGGGGCGTCATCGTCCGAAAGTAAAAATGTTTCTATCTTGTAGTCGTTGGGATTTGCGTTGTCCCACCATGCACGGATAAACAAATATTTCCCCTTGTGGGCATCCATATTATAGGCATTCACAGTCAACGAACCACCCTCAGCAAGCTTGTTTCCAGTACTTGGATCCCATATCTCCAGAGGGCCGTGTGTACCCCATCCGCAGCTCCATCCAAGGCGATGAGGGCTTATATGAACGTTGTTCTTGTAGTAATCGGTTCCGTCAGGATGCAGGTCTCTATCAAGTTCAAACGGGTCCCTGCTACCACAGTTGGCCCAGCTGTTAACCCATGTATCGACACAGTCCTTCGTTGGGTCATCCTCACATTCGACCTCTATGGAATCTTTCTGGCCGTATGTGATAGTCTTGTCAGGGAAATCGTAATCCGAATCCTGGTGTGCCGCGCCTACTATACCAGTGTAGAGGAGTATTGATGCGAGAAGAAGGATAAGACTGAATTTTTTCATGCTCTAAACAATTTTTTGGGAAGTCCAAATAAAAAACATACCTATCTGTCGCTAGAACCTTGGAATCCTCCAGATGAGGCTGTTCGCGACTTCCTCCAGTTTCGACTGGTCGCCGCCTCCAGGGAAGGCCCCCAGTAGACCGATGTAGGAGACGTCTTCCTCCTCTTCTTCCTCATACTCCTTCCAGTAGGATTCAAGCCTCTCCGGGACATCCTGTGTCGCTTCAGAGGTGTTGCCGACGCCGCAGGTGTTGCCGACGCCCGCCACGACGACATCACCCTCGAACTCCGCCGCGATTTCCTCCACCTTGTCGACAGCCTCCTGGTTGCTTTCGTATATCTCCTTTTTCATCGGCTTGGAGGCTTCCGGCGGGCTCTGCTTGATTATTATGCCTTCAAGCGGTATGTCGTGCTCAGTCGCGGCCTCTTCTATCTTGGTCTTCTCGACCCCGACACCACCCATCATCACTCCGACGCCTTCCGCGACATCTCCTGTTTCCTCGCCCTCGAACTTGGCCGCTGCATCGACAGTGATTATCGCATCGAGGTCTTTGTCGTCCGCAAGCTGGTCTATCGCGTCGCCGTACTTGCCCAGCCTCGCGCCGGGACCGCTCGACTTCAGTACAAATGCGTTCTGCTCCTCGAGCTCTACCTTGCCGCATACGATGTCCTCTGCGACTTCTTCCGGCTCTTCCTCCATCATCCGCGCCGCAACTAACGGCCCGATGGCGTCACCTATCGGCGCTTCATCCACGAACGCCCTGGTCGCCTCCTTCTGGGACTCGGCTATCTCCTTGTAGATGGGCAGCATCATCTGGATGAGCCCTATCAGCTGGAAATTCTTCGTCTTGTTTATGAGCTGCCTGAAGTGGCGGAGCACCTTGTAGACCTGGTGCGTCCCCATGACTCCCTTGAAAGCCATGTTAAGGTTGGCAAGCTCTTCCTCATCGTCAGTATCCGCGTTCCTCTCGATGAACCTGTCGAACTTGTGCTCCGAGTTGTCGAGGACATGCTCCAGCTTCCTCACCATGCCCGCGGGGTCGATACCCGTGGGTGCGGAGAACTTGAAGTCCTTCATCGACTGGAACTTCTTCTCGAGTGACGGAGTCATCCTGTCAGTAAATGTCTTGAGGAACATCGACTCAGCGTCGTTCTTGTAAGTTTCAAGGTCGACAAGAGCGCTCCTCAGCTTCCTGTCCGTCTGCCATATCATTATCCGGGGGAGGAAGAACAGCAGTCCGAAGAAGCCCAGCGATATGATTGTCTGGATTATCATGAAGAAGTTGTTTTCGCCGCCCGTCGGGAAAAGTCCTGGTAGTACCATGTTCCAGCTTTGAAGCTTTAGCTTTTTAACTTGTTAACTATTCGTTCGGTTATCGTCCAGCTCCCGCAGTTCAGAGATTATCCGGCCCGCCTGCTTCTCCGAGGGACCGGAACGTATCACCGCCTCCCTCAGCTCTGGCCGTTCCGCGAGGAGTTCCCCGATTTTTTCCTTCTGACCGGCTTCCATACCCGGCGTCTCAGAGAAGTTGAACCAGTGGAAAAGTATCGCGGCAGCGTGACTCTGGTTTATGGACTCGTAAGCCGACGTCTCTATCTCGACTACCGCGTCACAGAGCGCCAGCTCCTCGTTTGTCAGCCCCGAACTCTCCCTTCCTATCATGACCGCGGTATTCCGATGGGGCTCGAACTCCTGGAGTTTCACGCCCTTTCCCGGCTTGGTCCCCACCACGAAGTCCAGGTCGTCCACCGCGGCCTCAACCGTTTCGTATATCTCCGCCTCGCGGAGCTTGTCCTGGGCGTTTTTCGCTGTCTTCCTGGCTTCTTTCAGGTTGAAACCGGGGTTTACCAGCCTGAGCTTGAAGTGGAAGTTAGCCGCAAGCCGGGCCATGAAACCTGTGTTTTCGGGCACCTCCGGTTCCACTATCACCGCCGTCTTCATACCCTTTTATTCTTAGTTAACTGTTTTAAGGCATCGAAGGCCACTATTCTTCATGCTCGACGGCAGGATTCTCGCAGCAGTCTTCGCATCACTGGCCGCTATAGCCGCAGCTGTAGGCGGGGGACATGTCGATGCGGGAAGCCTGAAAACCGATAACTTCCAGAACGCGAAATCAGGTCTGGGCGATCTCCTTCCTGGACCGATAAGGTCTATAGGCGACCTGTTCCAGAACCCGGAACCGGAGACGGATATGACCGCGGTGCTCCAGGTAGAGGACCTCGGCGATCGCCGGTTGACTGTCGATGCGGGCACGCTTTTCGTAAAAAACCTGACCTCCATCACTATAAACGGGAAAAAACTTCAGTCCGATGAGCCGATAGTTTTCTACGGGTTTTCCGGCTGGCTGAAGGCCGACCAGCCGCTTGAGCTCAAGGGCCGGAGCAAGGGGTTGGTCTCGAGCGGGGTAAACGTATCTGGAAGTCTCGGGGTGAGCGAGGACGTGGATACAAGCTTCATCAGGATAGGTAAAGTAGAGAGGTCGGCATTGCGCTTTGAAGGCGTCACCGGACGCGTGGAATCCAACTCGACATCCGCCAACATCCGGAGTTCCGAGACCTCGCTGGATATAAACTCCTTCTCGGGCAACATCTCGATCTACAGCTCCAATGGCACCGTGGTCCTGAGGGGCAAGGTTGACAGCCTTACCGCCGGCGAGGTCAGCTTCGGCAGTTAATCCTCTTCATCCTTTACCTTGTCCAGCACTACTTCCTTCACATCCCTCTCATTGTCTTTACCTCCCGACTTCCTCTTCTCCTCTATCTCTCCAGCCTTCTCGGTCAGCGCATCCCAGAGCTTCTTTGACTCGCTGTAGAACTTCTCCAAGGGTATGGCGACTCCAAGCCATAGCATCTTGAGTAATGTGTAGGGCACGCCTATGACCGTGGAGGCTATGGTATAGGCTGAGGCCAGGAAGCTGTAGAACATGTAGAAGCTCGCTCCCAGGAAGGCGAACAGCAGTAAACGGTCGAACGACAGCGAGAACCTGAAGAAGTAGGCGAGCGCCAGGTAGAAAACTGCGGAGAAAACCGAGACCAGCAGTGTCTCGAATATCATCTCCATTATCTTGAAAGCCACGACGAACGCGATGACTAGCAGTATGATAAGCAGTAGGCTCTGTGCGTCAGGGTTGAGGCTCTGGAGGAGTGTCATCTTCCTAGGACGTCGAAGAGAGGTTCGCCTTCTTCAGGTATTATGCTGGTGTAGGCCACGAATCCTATTATTATAAGCACCACGAGACCTATTATGAGCGGCAGCAGGATCCCGCCTCCCTGGTTCTGGTTTGTCTCGGGTTCTTCCCCGGTCTGGTTCTGGTCACCGGTACCGTTATCCGGAGTTGAAGGCGAACCTATCTGCTGCTCCAGGTTGTCCAGGTCGCTCGAGATCTCTTGGTACCGCTGGTCCGCCTGCTGGATGTTCCCCTGTTCGTAGAGCGACTCCATGCTGTCAACCGCCTGGTCGAGGTCATCAAGCCGGGTTATCATGGTGTTGGTGGTTGCCTGCGACCTCAGGTTCGAGATCCTCTGCCGGAGTGATTCTACCTTATCCGTGTAGTCGGAGGTCATGTTACCTGTGACACTTATGGTGGATGTTACTTCACCCAGCGAGGACTGTCCCGTAATCACTAGCGTTCCCGAACTCGTGTTGAGGTTCTTGAAAGTGACCGTTACGGTGCGGGTCCGGCCCGAGGGAACCTCGGCTGCAAGTATGGATGTCTGGAAGTCGGCGGAGGAGGCGGTGAAGTTCTCGATAACCACGTCACCCGTGTTGTTAAGTTCTATCTGGCGTGAGACGTTATCTCCCGTCACAAAGGTCCCGAGGTCCACCGAGGCGGGTGTGTTGAGGCTCGCTTCCTGGAGTTCGACATCCGACTCAAGGAGTGTTCTAAGCGTGAGCACGTCTCCAGTGTCCTCGCCCGTGAACTTTATCATACCGGTAAAGTTGCCCGGCTCCGTGGCCGAGTAGTTCAGCGCCACCAGTTCCTCCGAGATATTTATGTCGAACGATGAAGGGTCGAGCGAAAGATGGTCAGCTATGTCCGAGGTAACATTTGAATCAACCGTTTCAGTCGTGCCCTTCTCACCGAAGTAGAGCATCGTCAGGGTCCGCGTTATCGACCCTCTCTCCGTCGCGGTCACGTTCAGCCATTCCTCTTCCTGGTCCCTGAAGCAGAGGGTGCCGTTCCTCCTCTCGCAGGAAGGAGCGTCTAGGTCGACGTCGATTGTCTTGTTGTACTTTCCAGCGGTGTCCGAGAGTTCTATCTCTCCCTCATGGTCCTCAACGTAGGTGACGTTGAACTCAACCTCGACATCCTTCGTCTCCTTCCCGGATATGATGATGTTATCGCCGTCAGCGAGGGTTGTGAAGTTCTCGATATCTCCCTTGGGCGTCCAGCTTACATTTATGGAGCCGCTCGCCTTGTTGGTGATGGTCAGGTTGTACTCATGTAAGCCGGTCTTGTTGTATTCCTCGTCGATATCGCCAGAGGTATTGAAGCTAGCAGTTATGGGTTTGACAGTGAAGGCCGAGCTGAGCGACTGCTCCTCGCTGTAGAGGTTCTCTGCATCTACTTCCAGGGAGTAGGTCCCGTTCTCGGCGTCAACAGGTATATCGATATCGTTCCTGAAGAGCCCTGTTGACTCCCTGTAGTTCATATCATCGAGGGAGAAACTGGTGAAGTAATCTGTATCCGGCTCCTTCACGGTAACGTTGGCGGACTTGATCCTTGTGGTATTCAGAGGTGTCAGGGTGAAGTACTTCCCAAAAAGGAGTTTGATGCGGTAGCTGTCCCCGTGGTAGGCTGTCGGGTCGCTCTTGTCCTTTATCGTGTAGGCCCGGGAGGTCATGTTCCGGTAGGTGTGGTACTCTACACCCTCCCTTGACGCGTTGTAGCGGAGTACCAGCTTGTCCTCGTACTCTGACGTGTTTATGTCAGGGAAGGTGAAGCTACCGGTCCAGAGGCCGCTATTGTTACTCAGGGAAACCGTTTCCACGAAGTTCCATCCCCCCGTTTTCAGGTCACGGATAACGTCGACCTCAGCGCTCGAGGCGGAGGAAACCGTCATGTTGAATGCTGTTTTGATATCGGTGTCTCTCTCGCATTCTGTGAAGAACGACTGGTTGTTGCATCCCAGGGTGGTAGTGTTGAGGTCGACCACCTGTCCTTCAAGCGAGAACGTCTTGAGAATCTTCGACTCCGAGCCTGACGCGTTCAGGTAGGGCGCCCCGCTCCTTGTCGCGTTGACGTGAATTGCGTATTCCGCCCCGCTCTTTCCGGGGAGAAGCACTGACTTGCTGTAAATGCCGCCACCGTAACTTAGCTTGCCGATACTTGAAACCCATGTCCCGTTCGTTCCATAGAGGGTGACATCGGCATCTTCCTCGTCTGTTCCATTCCATTTGTCCGTTACGTTTACTTCAACAGTTATGTTCTCCCCGGCCCTGTACCTCTTCGAGAAGTCGGTGACGATATCAACGGTCAGGTTTCCCGGCTTGAGCTTCTCGGTCTCATTGATTTCCTCCGAGGGGCTTGAGAGCTGGTATTCGATGCGTCCTCCCGTCGAGTTGACATCGAACATGGCGTACCAGTAACCCTGGCCGAAATACCCCATCGAGGAGGTCGAACCGTTGTAGACGAAGTTAAAGTTATAGTCGCTGGACTCCACTTCCGACTCTGTTACAGGGTTTGGCGGGGTTGTAGAAGTGTCGTTGACCCGCACCAGCTGGACAGAGTCCTTGAAAACCGATACCCTATCATGGCTGTACGGCCGGTCGAGGTCTATTATCTTCCAGGGCGCAGCGACCGTTGAGATGAAGAAAACCGTTATCATCCCTGCCAGAAATATCCTTCTGCGCATGGAGGAAAATTTGCTCCAGTGTTATAAAAAGCTAGTCACTTTTCCAAGATGTAGAGGGTCTCAAACCAGATTTTCTGGGAGTCCGCCTTTTCAAGTCCGTGGTCTTCAAGCCTGTCGACATCGGCCCTCGAACTCGCCACCACGACAAGCCTGCCCCCCTGCTCCAAGTGCGGATGTGCCTCCTCCAGGAAACGCTCAGTGACCTCGGTGCCTGACTCTCCACCGAAAAGCGAGCCGTTCTCCAGCCCTTCCTCGTCAGGAAGGTAGGGCGGGTTGAAAACCATCAGGTCGAACTTTCCCTCAACGTTCTCGAAGAGATCGCTCTCAAGGAACTCGATGGACCCGCTGACCCCACGGTCCTCAGCCAGTTCCTCCGCCTCTCCAAGTGACCTGGTGTCGATGTCCGCAGCTGTAACCTCTGCACCCTGCTCCGCCATCGAAACAGCGACCAGCCCCGAACCAGTTCCCATTTCAAGGACCCGTTTTCCCTCCAGGTCGAGTTCTTTCAGGTAGTCACAGAGGAAGTAAGTGTCTTCTCGTGAGGGATAAGTCATCTCGAACAGTTCCTTACGAACTCCAGGTAGAGAGGGTTAGGCTGCTGGAGGCTTGACCTGAACTCGGGGTGCGCCTGGGTGCCTATGAGGAACGGGTGGTCCCTGAGTTCTATGTACTCCGCCAGCCTCCCGTTCTTAGTCGTCCCGGCGATCTTAAGGCCGTTCTCTTCCAGCATCTCGTGATACGACGGGTCGACCTCGTAGCGGTGCCTGTGCCTCTCGGTCGCGGTATCGGAACCGTATATCTCCCGGACGGTCGCGGTCACGTCAGCGGTGTAGGCACCCAGCCTCATCGTCCCTCCTTTCTCGTTGACCTCCTTCTGCTCAGGCATCTCCGCTATTATCAGGTGTTCCTCCCCTTCCTCGAACTCCTCCGAGCTCGCATCGATCCCGACCACGTTCCTGGCGAACTCTATAACCATCAGTTGCAGGCCGTAGCAGAGGCCGAGCAGGGGAACTTCGCTCTCACGGCAGTATTTTATCGCGTCGATCTTGCCCTCTACACCGCGTGAACCGAAGCCGCCTGGTATCACGACACCGTCAACCTCTTCCAAGTCCGAGGGGTCGAAGTCTTCAGTGTCGACGTACCTGATGCTCACAGAGCCTCCAAGCTCCGCTCCCGCGTGCTTCAGGGCCTCCTCAACCGACACGTAGGAGTCGTCCATCCTCATGTACTTGCCGCAGATAGCGATTTCAGCAACCGGGTCCGAGACCAGGTTTTCCACCCTCCGCTTCCAGTCCTTCAGGCCGTTCTCACGACCAGGGAGGGCCATCCGTTCTGCTATTATCCTGTCGACGTCCTGCTGGTCGAACAGCAGGGGTATCCGGTATACCGTGTCGACGTTAGGGTCGGATATGACCGCCTCCTCCTCGACGTCACAGAACAGTGATATCTTCTCCACAACTTCCTCCTCCAGCCGCTCAGGACTTCTGCCGATAATCATGTCCGGCTCCAGACCGGTCTCCCTCAGCTCCTTCACAGAGTGCTGTGTCGGCTTTGTCTTCTGCTCTCCCGTGGTCTCGAGGAAAGGGACGAGCGTGGTGTGTATCAGAAAGCTCTCCTCGCTGTCAAGCTCTCCTCGCAACTGCCGAACCGTCTCAAGGTATAGCATGTTCTCGATGTCACCGACCGTCCCGCCTATCTCGATCACGACGATGTCAGCGTCCTCTTCCTCCGCGGCCTCCCTCCACTCCTGCTTTATCTCATCAGTCACGTGGGGCACCATCTGGACGGTGTTCCCGAGGTAGTCGCCGCGGCGCTCCTTGTCGATAACGCTCTGGAAAATCTTGCCAGAGGTGAGGTTCCAGTCACCCTTGCCCTCTATCCCGAGGAAACGTTCGTAGTGGCCGAAGTCCATGTCGACCTCCGTACCGTCTTCCAGCACGAACACCTCCCCGTGCTCGTGGGGGTTCATCGTTCCCGGGTCGATGTTCAGGTAGCCGTCACACTTTATCGGGACGATATCGAGTTCTCGTTGCTGTAGAAGCTTGGAAACGCTTGCCGACACGAGACCCTTGCCAAGCCCGGAAAGAACTCCACCGGTGACAAAAATCCACTTCGGCATAACTTACACAGCTCGATAGGAAATAAATAATTCGCGGTGTTCGCTACCGGAGAACATCGATCAGGGCTCGAAAATCTTTCCCTCAAGGAACTCTGTTATATCCGCCAGCGACCGGATATCCAGGTTGACGACCCGCTCCTCCGAGTGCGGGAGTTCGTCCCTGAGCCCCTTCGCCCCCTCCTTATCGATTCCGAGGATGTGGCGGGAGTCGACGAACGCGTTGCGGACTTTCTTCCTCCTGTGTGTGAAGAGTGCTCGAACAGTCCGGAAAAACGCCCCTTCGTCCTCCACCCCATGCCTTTCCACGTTGGGGTAGAGCTTGACGATGGCGGTATCCACCTCCGGCTCAGGGTAGTAGTTGGAGGAAGCGATATCGCGGAGCTTCACAGGCACGAAATAGTAGTTGACCATCACCGTCAACCGGCTGTAGTCGCTATTTCCAGGCTCCGCAACTATCCTGTCCGCCAGCTCGCCCTGGAGGATGAGTGCGGACTGTACCTGTCTCTCCCCCAGCATCGCAAGCACTTCCGAGGATACCTGGAAGGGTAGATTGGAAACGCAACGGTCGGCCTCCGGCCACTCGCAGTCCAGGATGTCGGCGTTGATGACCTCGACATTCCCGTCCTGGAAACGATCCTCCAGGTAACCCGCGAGCGTGGTGTCGCTCTCCACAGCGTAAACTTTCTCCGCCTCTTCCGCGAGTTGTTCTGTGACGTTGCCGGTGCCAGCCCCTATCTCAAGCACGCGTTTGTCATCCACTTCTCCCGCGGCCACAAGTGCCTCTACAACGTTATTCGAGACCAGAAAGTTCTGGCCCTTTACAGGTTTTACACCCAGTTCATTAAGAATACTACTGACATCTCTCATCGGGTTCACGATATGAATAGCTTCCGATTGGCCTCCCCCTTCAGCTCCTCTAGGAGGCGGTTGACAATCAGTTTCTCTGGCTCGGGCATGGTCTTCACGCGCTCCTTTATATCCTCGAAGCTTTCGAACTCTTCCTTCTCCCGCTCCTCCAGCAGCTTCTCCATGTGCTTGGTTCCTACACCTGGGAGAAGTTCAAATGCGTGCCTTCTCGGCGTTACAGGAGTCGCCCTGTTGAAGAACTCGACGAACTCGTCCTCGTTGTCGGCTACAAGCGCCTGTAGGACGTACTCAAGCTCTTTCTTCGCGTTTCCTGTGAGGTCCTCGTAGTCTATCCTGTCCTTGATGTACTTGACCTTGTCGCGCTCGCCCTCGCCTATGTAGAGCTCCTCGCCGCCCTTGGGACGTTCATCCTCACGCATGACGACTTCCAGAAGGTTATAGTTATCAGTGCCTATACCCTGTGCAACGGACTCGTCCTTCTGGCCCGTCCTTCCGTGTTCGAGGAAGTCCAGCACCTTTATCTTGTCGTCTTTTTCAGCCATCTTGAACACCTTCCAGAATCAGGAGTTTATGGAAAAAACAGGGAGTCTAGAAGTTAAAAGCCTTTCTCATCGAGAAAAGGCCTAATCCTCCGTTTCTATGCTCTGGCATATCTCAAGTATGGTTTCGACTTCCGAGTCGTCCAGCTTGACCCTCTCCTTCGAGAAGATCGCACGAACCGTTGACTCGTGCCGCGGAACGACATCGAGCAGCTTGTATATATGCCTGTCTTTCAGGGATTTGACCTCCGAAAGCTCCTCGTGGAGTTCCTCCAGGGTGTCGAGATCCCTTACCTTGCAGTGGCGCGTCAGGTTTTCAAGGGCAATCTTTTGCTCGTGGCTCATCTCATCAGCGTCACGCCCATCAAGCAGTTCAAGCGCCTCGACAGGGTACGCGAGTCCCTCTTCCTCTACCTCCATCACTCATCAACCTCCGCAGGCTGGAGATGGACCGGCTTGATGTAGAGCGTTTTGGTCTTACCCCCGTCTCTCAGCTCGAGTTCTACCGCGTCTCCACGGAAGCCTGTGACCTCAGCGGTCCTGCCGTAGAAGCGATGGTGAACCCTTCCCTCCTGCACAGAGGGATGGAACCGTATAAGGACCTTCTCACCCTCCTCGAACTCCTTCATGTGGTCGTTCACAGTAAGGACCTCTCGAGGACTCCGTGAGAACTTCTTCCGGGTTCCCTGCCTTGAGCCGTGGGATTTCTGCGCCATAGTATTACCTAACCACCAAGTCGGACTAAACCTTTTTAACTCCAACCTACTTCTCGATATCGATTACGTCGAGTTCGACGCATTCAGCGCCCGTGCCCAGCAGTCCCGCAACGCTCGGCGCCGTTCTTCCCTCGTCACCGGAGATCAGTTCCTTGATGTATGTACCAGCCTCTGCCTTGACCTCCAGCTCGATTCTACGGTCACCGGCCTTCTCACAGTCGATGCCGTAGACCTCGCGCCTCCGGGTCCTGTCGGCGCGGCGGTGTTCGACGCGTGACGGCGTGTCCTGCTCCACCTCGCCCACTAGCGATTCCAGCTTCTCCAGCTCTCCTTCTTCCACATCGTCCTCAAGCTCGATGACTGCTCGATAGGTCTTGTCGGCGTCCTTCTGCTTGATTTCAGCTATCTCGTCCTTCTCCGCCTCCCTCATCTCGAACACCTCGACCTTGTCCTGCGACTCGTTGACCTCTTCCTGGAGCGCTTCTATGTCGATCTCCCGGTTGAGAGGTTCAACGAGTTCGAGCACGAACTCCCGCTTCCCGAGGCACCGGGCGTTGACATCTTCTCTACCGCCGCCGTGGAACTTGGCCTCGATGGCCTTCGTCTCACGCATGAACGGCTCCTGTACTATCTCCTGGACCGACTCCTGGTACTGCTTGCCGGTCCAGTCGCACTCGTCGCAGCCGCTTCCCTTGCAGTTGTTGCACGGCCACTCGGTCTGCGGTATCTCCCGTGAGTACTTGTTGTACTGGCCGTATACCAGCAGGGAGTTGACCTGGAGTTCGACGCGCTCCTTGCCCTCCCTCATGTCTACCACCGCCATTATATCAGCCCGGTCGAAGTCGACCTCGATGTCGAGAGCGTCCTCTATCCTCTTCCCGAGGAGGCGGGAAAGCTCGGTCTTGATGGGCTCCGTCCACTCGATACCATGGCGCTCCCAGAGCTCCTCTTCCGCCGCGAGAACGTCTTCGGGGGGCCTGATACCTATCAGGAACGTCCTCAACTCGTACCGGTCGAACGCGTCCATCACCATGTCGGCGTACCGGTCCAGCTCGTTGAACAGGCCCTGACATACCACGCAGTCCCCGGAGCCGGCGGCCTCTTCGGCCTCTCCCGGTATTTTTTCGCGTACAAAATCTTCCTCGTCCAGGTCCTCGACTTCGCGGACTATCGCGCCGCGCTCGTAGTTCTCCAGCCCGTGCCCCAGCTTCGCGAACTGGCGGCCCAGGCAGTGGTCGCACAGCTCCTCCT
>CAZVPZ010000023.1:0-13628 GCA_964629245.1 uncultured archaeon
AATACATATAGCGGTTTAAAGGCCATATATGGCCATAAAGTAATACGATTTATCTGGCTCTTATTAGGACCTCTGGCGATACTGAGTGGTGTCGAAAGGGTTTTTATTCGGGCTTTCCGATATCTTAAAGTATGGATAGGGGCAGTACCGCCGTACTTGTAGTTTCAATTTCCCTTCTGCTCGTGGCAGCCATGGGTTTCGGCTCGCTTGGTGCATCCTATGAGATAACCACCAACGATTCGGACAGTAATAACAGTAACGATGACGATGATCCTCATGAGAAGTGTGGTCCTAGTGGAACCGGAAATGGAATAGACGATGATGGTGACGGTCAGGTTGACGAGGGATGTGGAGGTATCGATCCTAACGGTTCGACCGGCAATCCCGGGACTTGCTGGGACGGTAACGATAACGACAATGACGGGGACACGGATGCCTCGGACGATGCATGCGTGGATCCCAATACCAACGACGGTATAGAGGGCAATATCTGGGACCTCGACCTGACTGCGACGATGGAGGGCGGAGCGCCGACGGAGAGTAACGCTGAGTCGGTTTTCTACGAGGGAGAGCTCAGGAAGGCTGATGATACTGTTATAGATTCCGATACCGGGGGTTCTGATGAGGTATGGGTGGAAGACGAGGGAACCGAGGGGGACTACTATGCCTACGGTCTCGCAGCCACGGATGGCATCGGCGGATACCCGGCCGGCACGGTAACAAGCGGGGATAGGGTTATAGATCCGCCCAACCCGGACGGCGGCGATACCTGTGGTGACGGGCTGGAGAATGATGGCGCGGCTCCCAGCCCGGACGGCCAGGACGAGCCGAATCCTTCAGGTAGCGTGCCATGTATCAAGGACTACGGGCAGCTGCTTGACACTCCTGATGTCAACTCACCCTACAAGCGGGATGGTATGGAGTGCAGGGATGACGTGGCCTCATGCACATCTTCCAGCTGCTCGGGAAGCGCCTGCGGGAGTCCTAGCTGTACGGATGCCGACTGTGATGTAGATACCGATTACAGCGGTGACGAGTCGAACGAATACTGGCTGACGAACGGAGACACGCTTGAGCATTACGAATGCACTGTCGACTGTACGGACTGCGTTGCATCTGCTTCCGGATGCAGTGCCGGGGACTCGAGCACCTGCTGTGGCTGCTTCGACCAGTACGGTTCCTGCACCTGCTTCGGCAGCGAGTGCAGCGCCTCCGGTGACTCGGCAGGCGATGAAAGAAGCTTCGATATGACGGAGACAATCGACTGTAACACCCACAACGTGATCGACGGCGGGGGCGATACAAACGATGATGAGTACGGGAGCAAGGCCGACAATGACCCGGCCGCGGCATTCACCGACTACACCGCCCATGCAGACAACTCTATCGGGAGCGATGGCAAGGTCTGGTGCGGCTACGAGGATATAACCGTGGTGGACGCGGATGGGCCGCGTGGCTACGGCGATGGTTTCGTCCTCATCGAGAGCGGGAGTATCACCGCGACGATGAGTCCTGACGGAACGGATAATGTGGGCCAGAGGGTCTACGTCAATGGGGCGTACAAGGACAGGCAGGATCTGATAACGACGAGCTGTCCGGGTGACAAGACAGTCTGCATACGTTACGTCGATTACCAGACGAGAACCAGCGGCTGGAAGGACGAAGATTCGGCCACAGCGGCAGGCAACGCACCTACGGTCAGCGACGAAGTCTTCACGCCGGACGATGCCTATTCCGTCTGCAAGATGGTCAACTACATAAACGAGCAGAACGGCGATGGGACCGAGATACTTGACTGCGACTACGAGAGAGGGGGAGATGTCAGCCCGCTCCCTGAGGCGTGTGACGACGAGCCGAGTGAGCACCTTATCCTGATGGAGGGAGAAGGAGAGATAAAATCCAGTACTAGCAAGCAGTATCTTGCCTACGAGCAGAGGTGCGTCGACTGGGCGGACGACCAGGACTACTGGGGTGATTCTCTAACCTCAAGCGCATGTGTCAACAAAGGAGCCATATTTGCTGAAGGAACAGTCTTTGGAGCCCAGGTAACCAACCTGCCGGAGTCCTTCGAGCAGGGCGGCGAGTCCCCGGACCTCGAGGTCTGCCTGGATATCGATGACGGAACTGGTGATAATAGAGTATGGGATAACGATGAGAACGATGGCACCATGCAGGACTACGGTGGTGAATGGTATGATCTGGACGATGAGCGCGTCAACGACTACCTTAACGGCGCAGGAAACTCCCTTGTAACTGGAGGATCTCCTGGAGACTGGCACGACGTCGCCTATTACTGGAGGGAGAACATGAACCCGTACCATTCCAGTTACAACCCTAGAGGCGCGGGAAGCCCTGACGGCAACACCGGTCTGGCGCTTGAGGACGACTGCGGCCCCCTGCTGACGGGTTGCGATGATGTACAGACGACTACGGACGGTAAAACCCCGGTATTCTACTCGTTCTTCTGGAGGCCGGCATAGGATGCGGAAAGGCACTGTATCGGGGGTCGTTTTACTCGTCTTTCTAGTTCTGCTCATGGCTGGTTTTGGCCAGTCACAGACTAAGTACCGGCAGGACGAGGACTTCCACCCGAACGGTACTGACACACCCTCTCTTGCACCCCCGCCCTACTTCAACGGCAAGATAAACAAGCTTGAAGACTCCTCGAACCAGCTGGAGCCTGGTATGAACACCACCGCCTTTAACATGTCGAGTCCCGCCTCGGATCCCGACACGGAACTTGACGGGCAGCAGAACGTTGATTCTCCGGATGATGCGAAATGGCACGACTCGATGGGAACCCAGGACCGGGCCGACCAGTGGGCTGTAACCCTTTTCATGAACTACAGCCTGTCGAACCGTGGCGTTCCTTACAGTCCTGGAGCCACTTACTACCATGACGATTATTCGGGCTTGCAGAGGTCGGATGCCGAGGATGACAGCGTTTCAAAGACTGTGAAGGTTTTCGGCAACTCATACGCCGCGGAGGCCACGACTTCATGGACGGACCAGAAGGGTGATACGGTCGAGGTCGGTGACGGGGTCTGGATAGACCCTGACCAGCTGAGGAAGTGGAGTATGAACGGTAAGATAAGGAGGGACTGGCGCATGGCGCTTTCTTTCGGGATGGACCTGTCAGGACCTGACTCGGGTATCGGTATCAATACTGATGACAACGATGATATAACCTATACAGATCCTCCGCGCAACTGGGTCATGTACGGAAATATCTACTTCGAGGGCGAGAAGGATGATTCGGATAACGACGGTGACGGTACGGTAGACGAGGGCGAGTCAGATACCTCGACAGTGGGCGAGACCGTGTCGCTCCTCGAGCCGCCGATGTGTGGTGACGACCAGAAGGAGTTCCTTCTTGAGGAGGCGGGGGAGATAAAGAACTCCGGTCTGTACGATGGCCGCTACGCTTGCGCGGATTCTCGGGCCCAGTGCGTCTACATGGATGCCTCGGGCAGCAAGTTGTTCGACGAGGGCGACACCGTGGATGTCCGCGAACTGGGCGAGAAATGGGGTCGCCTGAAACAGGACGAGGAGATATGCCTCAAGGAGTCTGATGACACTGTCTGGCGCTGGTGGGATCAGGACTACGGCAATGTCACGGTGGGAGGAGGTCAGGACACATGCAAGCAGAACACTCTCTACGGTTCCCAGGGCGTCAGGTGGTTTGACTCGGGATATGTCACAAACTACCCGTTCGCGGTCCAGGGAGGTATCGACGACGACTGGAACCAGTACCTGCGACAGCTATGGGTAGACGGGGATATAACCGACAACCTTACCTCGAACCCGTCCCATCCAACTTATGACTATGACGGTGATGGGACACCGGACTACGATCCTGACGGTGATGGTGAGTGGGAGATATCGCCGGTTTCCAGCGGTGAACTGGTCTCACCCAACCCGAACAAGACCATCGCCTCCATGGGTTTCTGCGGTGGTGACGACGACGGCGAGCACCTTGTGACACAGAACTGTAACACCCGGCTCTGCGACAGCGAAAACGATGTTATCGGGGTCGCGAAAACCGCCGGAAGCTGTATACTCGACGGTTCCGGCCACCCGGTCCCTCCCGACAAGCAGAAGAGGATGGTCTACGAGCCGGGCGAGAACGTTACTTTCAACTTCGCCAGCGACAGCCGGACGATAGCCTGTTTCCAGGGTGTCTGGTACGAGGAATGGCCTATAGTGTTCGAGGAAGACTCGGTAGAAGTAGGCCTGGGAGAGACCAGGAAGGTCACCTTCATCCTCATAAACGTCGAGCCGCAGGCCCGGACTTTCGATGTCGAGATCCAGAACACGCCTGTCTCCCAGTGGGCCAGCTTCGTAGGCCAGGGCGGAGACGCCTTCAACACGACCCTCCCAGCCCGGAGCTCCAGGAAGTTCCAGGCCGAGATATACGGGGGCAACGAGAACATCGACGCCGCCGACCTCAGGGTACAGGCGGATGTCAAGAACTCCGCTATATCGGGCGAGGACAGCGTGACTGTGGATATACTCTCTGTATCCGCGACCAACACCACCGGCGGGGTAGAGGTCCAGACCAGGAATGTTCCGGGTATTGGTCTGGTCCAGCTAGTGGTGATAGTGATGCTGGCAGGTATCTTCGTCTTCACTCAGAGTTAAATTTTTTGAGGCGAAGGAGTCTTCATGGTCGGAACCATACTAGGGTGGAATGATACGCCCAGTTCGGACGAGTTCTACGTCGTTCTTGATGAGGAGGTAGGGAAGGGAGCCTACCTGGAATACGAGCGCGGCGATGACACTGTGATGGCCCGCGTTGCGGAAGTCTTCCGCTCCAACGAGTACTTCGAGAACCCTGAAAGCGTCTCCGAGTCGATGAAGAACGACGAGTCTATCCACGACAGGTTCCCGGTCGACGAATGGGAGGTATCGATAGGCAAGGCCGTTATCATGGGGAAGTTCAGCAGCGGTATGGTGAGGAGGGTCAGCAACGCCCCCTCGCCGGGGAAAGAGGTGGAAAAGGCTGATCCTGACCGCGTCAGGCGCTTCCTGGGGCTGGTGGAGGGCGGCCTATCAATCGGGACTGTACAGCAGCAGGGTATAGATGCAAGCCTCGACATCACCGATACGCTGCAGAAGCACTTCGCGGTGCTTGCCCAGTCCGGCGCCGGTAAATCCTACTCCGCGTCGGTCCTCCTGGAGGAACTCTTGGACCGGGAACACGCGCCGGCTGTAGTTGCTATCGATCCACATGGTGACTACACATCGTTCGCGGAAGACGAGAACTACATGTCGGATACCCGGGTACACGGAGATAAAGATATTAGCATCGCGGTCAACAAGCTTTCCGCCGAGCAGGTGGCTATGTTCTTCAACGGTGACATGAGCGGTGCCCAGAGGGAGGAGTTGCGTGAGGTCTTTTCGGAACTCAACCGTTCTGAGAACACTGACTTCGGGCTTGAGGATGTGATGTCGCGGGTCCAGTCGAAGGAGATGAACTCGAAGGTCCAGTACGCTCTCATGAGGAAGCTTAGGAAGCTGGATTCGATGGACATATTCGGGAAAACGGACTCTCCCGCACCCGTTGACATCGAGCCCGGCCGACTCAACATAATCGACCTTAATGACGTTATAAACAACCAGAAGAAGCAGATAATCGCCGCCTACTTCGGGAGAAGGTTCTTCCGGTTAAGGAGACGGGAACGTATCCCTCCATTCCTCTACCTAGTAGAGGAAGCCCACAACTTTGCGCCGGGAGAGGCGCCAGCACCGTCACGCTCTGTTATAGAGAAGGTGGCCCGCGAGGGACGCAAGTTCAACTGCTCCCTGGGCCTTATATCGCAGCGCCCCGTCCGGCTTTCCACAACCGCGCTCTCCCAGTGCAACACCCAGTTCATCCTGAGAGTCACCAACCCGAACGACCTTGAGCATATATCGCAGTCGAGCGAGGGGATAACGAGCGATGTCAGGAAACAGATACCTGGCCTGAAGACAGGTGAGGCTATCGTGATAGGTGAGGCTGTCAACTATCCCACCTTCGTCGACGTGAGGGAACGGCGTTCGAAAGAGGCGGAGTCAAGCGACGCCCTTGAGGAGGCGCTTGAGGACTGGGAGCAAGAAAGGGAGATGAAAGACAGCGACGCGGAAGCTTTCATGTAGGCTTCAGCGGACTTCCTCCACCTCTGTCAGTCCTGTGTCCGTGCCTTTCTTCTCGAACTGGTATAGTTTCCCGGTCGCGGCGGCTTCGAGCGCGGGGTCGTGGGTCACGACGAAAAGCTGCTCTATGAGTTCGGAGGTCCTGTCTCGCAGGGTCTCCGCCAGCTCTTCCACCGCGCTTGAGTCCAGGTTGTGGGTGGGCTCGTCGAGCATCAGCACCTGTATCTTGGGAGAAAGAACGAAGGTTAGGCCCAGCCGCATAACGAGCGCGGCAGAGTGCCTCTCGCCGCCTGAAACCTCTGCCTCGGCGGAGATCCAGTTGTTCTCCGCGTCCAGGAGTTCCAGGAGGTAGTCCTCCTCGGCGTTCAGCCTTATCGAGTAGTAGTCGTCATAGGGGTAGACCTGGCTCCATATACGGTCCATCAGGTCGTTCAGCCTCTCTACGAACCTTTCCCGAAGCGAGACCTGTGTGTCCTCCAGTGCGGTCCTGTAGTGGTGGAGGTAGTCCATCAGCCTGTCGAGCTTTTCAGTCTGGTCTTCCAACTTTTCAAGCCGTTCTCTCTGCTTCTCAAGGTTCTCAAGCCTCTTCTGTTTCTCTTCCAGGAGGTCCATCTCCGATTCCAGGGTGTTCTGCTTGACCGAGTGCTCCTTCTCGAGGTCTGAGAGCGATTCCTGGACCTGTTCCAGCTGTTCCTCCTCGAAGTCCAGTTCATCCAGTTCCTCTTCCGTGTCATCTATCTTTTCCACAAGAGCTTCCCTCTTCTGCTCCAGTTCTTCCAGTTCTTCTGCCGCCTTGAGTTCCTCTATCCTTTGCTCTACGCTTTCGACCTTCTCGGGGGAAAAATCTTCCCGCATCTCTTCCAGTTCATCTCTCTTCTCATCTATCTTTTCCTCCAGCTCTTCCTTCTCCTCCTTCTTCTCCTCGAGTTTTTCCGCTGAGTTCCGGAACTGTAGAAGCTCATCTCTTTCCTCCACCAGTCCCTCCTTCCGGTCCATAAGCTTCTCTATGTCCTCTCTAAGCTCCTTCTCCCTCTGCTTCAGCCTGCGGATTTCCCGGGTTCTCTCCTCCCTTATCTCCCGGCGGTGCTCCTCGTCCAGCTCCTGACCGCAGGTCGGGCACTCGCCGTCGGTGTCCTCCAAGGTCTCGAGGCTCTCCTCCAGGTTGGTCCTCTCGGCGTATACCTGGTTGCCCTCCTTCTTGATAGCCTCTATCTCCTTTTCGACCTCTTCCAGTTCTTCCTCCAGTTCGTCGAAATCCTCGAACTTCTCAACGTTCTGCCTGATATCGTCTATCTCGTCTTCGAGACCTGACCTGTCCTTTTCCAGATGTTCCAGCTCCTGTTCCTGCCGGTCGATATCTTTTTCCAGCTGTTCCAGCTTTCCGAGTTCGTCTCTCGCGGCCTCCAGCTTTGCTTTGACATCCTCGACTTCTCCGACATCTATCTCATCCACCTGTTCTTCCACCGACTCCATCCTGGTCTCGAGCCGGGTCTTCCTGTTTTCGAGTTCCCGGTGGCGGTCGCGCCGTTCCTTAAGCTCATCAAGCTCTTCCTCCCGTTCATCTATCTCCTCCTCGAGATGTTCTATCTCCTCTTCGAGCTCTTCCATATTCTCCTGCTTCTCGTCTATCTCCTCCTGCAGTTCTTCAAGCTCTTCCCCGTCCCAGTCCTCTTCCAGGTCCTTCAGGTCCTCCTGCTTCGACTTGAACTCGTTCTCCAGCTGGTTCTCGACCTTTACGGCCGTCTTGCGTGCATCTTCGAAACGGTCCAGCCTCAGGAGCTCGTCTATCCTCTCCTTCCGCTTCCCCGCGCGCATCTCCAGGAACAGGTCGAGGTTGTTCTGCTCGGAGAATACTGCCCTTGTGAACGACTGGAAATCCATCCCGATCCGCTTCACTACCTGTTCCGTGACCTCCTCGGTCGAGGGCGCCTCGATGAGCTCTCCGTCCCGCCTGAGCTCGCTCCGGGATGTGCCTTTTTCCCGCTCGATCTCTCTTTCAATGGAGTATTCCTCTCCCTCCACCTCCAGCACCACTCTCACTCTCGCGGAGTCGGCCCGTGACGGTGTCCTTCTGATGACGTCGTCCAGCTTGACTTCCCGGGCGTTAAGGCTGGGAGTGGTTCCGTACAGCGCGAAGACGATCGCCTCCAGCACGCTCGACTTTCCTGAACCCATCGTCCCGATCAGGGCGTTGACGCCCTCCGAGAACTCGAGTTCTGTCTGGTGGTGCGACTTCCAGTTCTCTATCTCTACCTTCTTGATCATCCTATCTCCGCCTGCTTGAGCAGTTTTATGGCCTCAGATGTGTTGCCGTTTTCGAGGAGTTCGAAAAGCTCTTCCTCCTCCCCGAACTCTACCTCCAGCCTATCCGCCAGCATCTCCTTTCCCTCTTCCAGTGGGTCGACCCCATCGCTTATAGTTGAGGTACCGGTATCGCTTCCATCTACTGAGGAGTTGACGTTCAGGAACATCTGGTCGCGGAAAAGCTGCTTGAGCTCCCGGGGATTTACCCTGCCTCGTGTCTCGCCCTTTATCTTGAGGTTCACTAGAGGTTTCTCCTCGCCCCCCACTTCTTTGAGACTCTCTACGGCTTTTTCCTTGATTTCGGTCCAGTCTTCTCCATCCACCTCCAGCTCGATGTAGTTTACCTCCCTCGGCTCCTCCAGTTCGACGAAGTCGAGTTCCCGCGTCTCCGTGTCGAGACGCAGGAAGCCCTTGGATTTCTCGGCCTCTATCTTCCTCATCTGGGTGGTTACAGTCGAACCGGGGAACACCAGCGGCTTATCCTCCTCTTCCTTGAAACGTTCGATGTTGTACCAGTGGATGTGGCCATCGACTATCAGGTCGAACCCGTCGGGGAGCGATTCCAGGGTGAGATATTTGCCTTCCCCCGTGTAGACGAAACCCTCGATGGACTGGTGGACGACGAGGATGTTGAACGCGTCCTCGACCGGTTGAGGATCGAACTTTTCCAGGACTTGGGGAGCGTACTTCTCGGGGACGCCGCTCATCCCGTGGACAGCAACCTTTTCTCCGTCCTTCTCGAAGACGATGCGGTCGTTGTGGAGGTGGAACAGGTGGCCGGTGTTGGCCATGAGCTCGATTGGGTTGGTGTAGGCGCTGGGCCTCCTCTCGTGGGTCCCGTGGATTGCAACGACAGGTATACCGTTCCCGTGGATGCCGAGCTCCCGGTCCGCGTCGACACTCCTCTCGCCCTCCATCGGGATTGACAGGACTTCCGCCGCTCTATCCAGGACTTCTTGCTTGGGTATCTTCCGGTCGAATATATCGCCGGGCAGTACTATCAGGTCGGCGTCAAGCGACTTCTCGAACGCTTCCCTGGCGTTGTCAAACGCATCTCCCCCCCGTTCCTCACCCCATTTGTATCCGAAGTGGGTGTCACTGATTATAGAAACCTTCATCTGGAGAAGATTTGGTTCAAAATCTTTTATCCGTATCTACTCAAGCTGCATGCCTTCGCTGAAGCGCTGGGCAACGGGATTCCCCTCGTCCGCGAGAACGTACGCATCTTCGAACTCTACCAGCGAGGCGCGGACGTAGGTGAAGTTCTTCGCCTCCTCGATATCCCTGGAGTATACGAAGCCGGGGACGTACTTCAGGTTGTACTTCATGATGAGTTCCTGGCCCCGTTCGCTCCGGTAATCCACCTCCTCGTAACGGGTGTTGAAAAGCCGGTCGGTGGTGTCGCGGAAACGGTCGTAGCTGCAGTTGTCGCATGTCACGACGGTTATCTCCACGGGAATGCCGCGGTCCTGGCTGAGGTAGCTGTAGCCCGTGAATAAGGATGTTGTTAGCAGGAATCCGGCTGCCAGACCGAGGGCGAAGGAGACGTTAAGGTAGGGCCTGATGCTCTTCAGGATGTCGACTGGTCTCTTCTCTCCGGTTCTTCTGGATCCAAGGAAGTCGACCGAGCCGTGCTCCATCTCGAAGTGGTCGTAGAGCGTCTCCTCCGAGCCGAACTTTTTGCCGCATTCTGGGCACTCGTAGGTTTCTTCCGGCATACAACGAATTAGGCGCCTCGAGTTAAAAAGAATGACACCGTAGGATTCCCGGCGGAAAACTCGGCGGCTCTAAAAACCTTGAAATAGCTTATCTTCTGAACTTCTCCGTGGAGCACGATGGCGAAAACTAGAAGTTTTCAGCACTCGCAGAAAATCATGGAGGTGATTTTCTAGTGTCGCAGGAACTGGGGATAACGGCCGAGAAGGATAAGAACCCGTCGGAGTGGTACACGCAGGTGGTGCAGAAGGCAGAGCTGGCTGATTATGCGCCGGTGAAAGGCTGCATGGTGTTCAGGCCGTACGGGCTAAAGCTCTGGGAGTCGATAAAGCAGGATTTCGACCAGAAGATAACTGAAACAGGGGCGGAGAACGCCTATTTCCCGCTCTTTATACCCGAGGGATACCTTGAGAAGGAGGCGGATATTGTCGAGGGGTTCTCCCCCGAGGTCGCGTGGGTCACCCACGGTGGCGACGAGGAGCTGGAGGAGCGTCTCGCTGTACGACCGACCTCCGAATCCATAATAGCGCCCTTCATGTCGAAGTGGATACGCTCACACCGTGACCTGCCGCTCCGCCTGAACCAGTGGGCGAACGTCGTCCGCTGGGAAGCGACTGATACACGCCCCTTCCTGCGCACCAGGGAGTTCCTCTGGCAGGAGGGCCACACCGCCCACGCGGATGAAAGTGCGGCGGACGAGGAGACGATGCTGAGGCTAGAGCAGTACGAGGAAGTCATCGAGGACCACCTCGCCATCCCAGCTATACTCGGCTACAAGCCGGAGCACGACAAGTTCCCGGGCGCGAAGTATACCACCACTATAGAGACGTTGATGCCCGACGGCAAGTCCATCCAGTCCGGGACATCGCACCAGCTCGGCCAGAACTTCGCGGAGGCGTTCGAGATAACGTTTGAGGACGAGAACGCCGAGACCCGGACCTGCTGGACCACTAGCTGGGGATTATCCACCAGGACGGTCGGCGCCCTCATAATGGCCCACGGCGACAACCGCGGCCTCAAACTTCCCCCGACAGTCGCTCCGATCCAGGTCGTCATCGTTCCCATCTACCAGGAAGACAACAGGGAGAAAGTCCTGGAATACGCTGAAGAAGTTGAGGAGATGCTCTCCGAGTTCAGGACTGAAGTCGACGACCGTGACCATCGCTCACCGGGCTACAAGTTCAACGAGTGGGAGCTGAAGGGCGTCCCGCTCAGGCTGGAGATAGGACCTAACGAGGTGTCGGACGCGGAAATCACCGCTGTTAGGCGTGATACTGACGACCAGGAGGCGATACCTGTCGACGAGGCGGAAGAAGAGGTAGAGCAGCTACTCTACGATATTCAGAGGGCGATGTACAACCGGCTTGAGGAATACCTTGAGGAGAATATCCGGGAGGCCGGGTCGAAGGAGGAGATCCTCGGCATCATAGGTGAGAACCGCGGCTACGTCAAGGCGCGCTGGTGCGGCGACGAATCGTGTGAGGAAGAGGTCAAGGACGAGGTCGCTGCCGAAATAGTGGTGCTGCCTTTCCGGGAGAACTCCGAGCCGGAGACCATCCGCGAGGAGGAGATAGGCGGTGAGTGCGCGGTCTGTGGAGAAAACGCGAAGAAATGGGTCTATTTCGCGAAGAACTACTGAAGAATTTTTCTCTGACCGCCGCCTTGAGAGCCGGTCACGCGAAGGATTGATGGTCCGGCTATCGCAAGATTTAACTAGCTTGCCTTTAAGCCAGTACCATGGCGAACGGAGCAGTTGCCGTAAGTGAGGACCTTCACGGGTCGATGTCGCCAGGCATGTCGGGCTCGTTCTCGGCGGCAAAGATTGTACTAACAGTGGTGCTGCTGGTGATACTGGCGGGCATCGGATCGGTGGTTGGCGGAAGTCTTGGCATGTTCGTCGGCGCGGGACTCGCGGTGCTTTTCTACTTTTCCATCGTCATCAATCAGGAATACGAGCGTGCCTTGGTGTTCCGACTGGGAAGCTACTCTCGCGTCCTTGGACCGGGGTTCAACATCGTAATCCCATTCCTCGAGTGGACGCAGAAGGTGGACTACCGGGTCAAGACCGTGAACGTCAACCCACAGAAAGTACTGACGAAGGACAACGTGACCGTTACCGTGGACGCGATCGTGTTCTACAAGGTCAGGCGGGACTCTGAGGAGATAAAGAAAGCCATCCTTGAGGTAGAGGATTTCAACCAGGTGACGGTTAACTACGGCCAGACAATGCTCCGTGCGATAATCGGGAGAAAGGAATTAGATGATATACTCCAGAACAGGGACGAGATAGCCGAGGAGCTTAGGCAGGACCTGGATAAGGCGACCAACGACTTCGGCATCCACATCCGCGACGTTGAGATACAGGACGTTTCCATCCCTGACTCCATGGAGAGGGCGATGGCGGCTGAGGCAGAGGCGGAGCGTTCCCGGAGGGCGAAGTTAAAAGAGGCAGAGGGAGAGCTACAGGCCGCAGTAGAGATGCGTGCGGCGTCCGACATACTCGGGAAAGGAGGATACCAGCTGAGGACGCTGGAGACCCTGGACCGGGTAGCGCAGGAGAACTCGACCATACTCACGATTCCCGCCGAGCTGATGCCAGAGCAGAGCGATGTTGACGAAGGTCCTTCACCGGTGCAGAATATCGTGGACAGCGTACTCGAGAACGTCGATCTCAAGGAGCTGACAGGAGGTCTCAGGTCAAGCATGCTGGATGACACGGGTTCGTCGACTGGTGGCGAGGATGATTCCAAGTAGGTATTTAAATCTAAACCTCTAAAGTGCTTATAACAGGTTTTTCATCCGAGTTTCTGTTAACCGACGTGATACTGTTATGCAGAACACGAGAACTGAAAAGAAGGACATGGACGAACTCGAAACAGGGACAACAACAGTAGGTCTGACGACTGACAGAGGAGTTATACTTGCCGCGGATAGACGTGCCTCTATGGGCCGGCTGACCGCTTCAAAGTACGCGAAGAAGGTTTACAAGCTGGATGAAACTATCGGCCTGACAATCGCTGGAAGCGTCGGGGATGCGCAGAAGATAGTCCGAATAATGAGGGGGCAGCTGAACCTCCACAAGCTGGAGACCAAGGAGCTCAGCGTCAAGGGCGCTGGCACACTGCTCGCGAACATCCTCCACGGCCACAAGATGATACCTTTCTTCAATCAGTTCGTCCTGGGAGGTATCAACGGTGAAGGGGGAGTCCTTTACGACCTGGATCCCGCGGGCGGACTCATGAAGCATGAGAAGTTCACCGCGACCGGCTCGGGCTCCCAGATGGCCTACGGACTCCTTGAGGACAGCTATGAGGATGGAATGGACCACGAGGAGGGAAAGCAGCTGGTCACTCGTGCGATAGAGTCCGCGATAGAGCGCGATACGGCATCTGGTAACGGTATAACGGTCGCGGAGATCACCGCTGACGAGGGATTCCAGATGCTGGAAGAGATGGAAGTTGAGTCCCACCTCA
>CAZVPZ010000024.1:0-12718 GCA_964629245.1 uncultured archaeon
GGGGGCCGGATTTGAACCCGAAGCTCGCCTCTGGGAGCTTCTGACCACAAATCCGCCTAGAATTAATCGATGCTGGGGGCCGGATTTGAACCGGCGAACCCCTGCGGGAACGGATCTTGAGTCCGTCTCCTTTGGCCTGACTCGGAAACCCCAGCATGTTTTCTGGCCGCTCTCGGCATGTTAGAACTGGGGCCGAACCCTTTTAGACTCTTCTAGCTCCCGCGATTCTTTTAAATAGATTTTACAAAGTTTTAGGTGTGGCCCCATGAGTATTGATCCAACATATTTCGGAGCTCTAGGTGTGGCGGTTTTCAGGATCATAGTGGGCGGTGTATTCGTTGCCCACGCGCTTCCCAAGCTCCAGGACCCGGAGTCAACCCGGAAGTTCTTCCATGAGGTTGGGCTTTCTGACTCAATGTTTATGGTCTACCTGGCTCTGGGTATAGAGGTCATAGCAGGGACACTGCTCGCTATCGGGCTTTACACCCAGCTGGCAGGACTCGTACTCACTCTTTTCATGGGAGTTGCGAGCTACATCGCCATCGAAAAGATGGACAAGGAGTTCGAGGGAGGTTACGAGGTAGATCTTTTACTCCTCGGGGCGTCCTTCATGTTCTACCTCAACGGGGCGGGTCCCTATGCTCTCGACGCAATCCTTTAGGGAAAGCCTGAAGAACCTTGTCTCCACACCAGAGGTTATGGAGGCCGGAGAAGAGATACCCGAGTTCATGCTGAAGAATCAGGACGGGGAGGGCGTGAGTTCACATGATATAGATGACGCGGTGATATACTTTTACCCCAAGGCGAGCACCCCTGGATGCAGGGAAGAAGCCTGCAACTTCCGCGACAGTATAAAGGAGTTCGAGACCGCTGATGTCGATGTCTACGGCGTGAGCACGGACAGCGTGGCGGTCCAGAAAAAGTTCCACGACGGGCAAGACCTCAATTTTGACCTTCTTGCGGATGAAGACAAGGAGGTCGCAAGGAAGTTCGGCGTGCTCAGGAGGACGGGTTTTGCGGACCGCACGACCTTCCTTGTGAAGGACGGTGTGATAGAGAAGGTTTTCAGGAACGTGGATCCTGGCGGGCACGTAGAAGAGGTCTTGGATTATATCGGATGATTATTCAAGGAGTTCGGTCTTCCTTACTTCCATCTCTCTGAACGGGTAGATCTCGTTCGCCGAATCCCTCAGCTCGCTCTGGAGTTCGTTGCGGAAGATATCCTTCATGAAGTCGCTGTAGGTGGCCTCCGACGCTCTCTCGTCTATTATTTCCTTCAGCCTGTTCCTGACCTGTCTCAGCGTCGCGCTTGAAGTCTTGTTGACGGTCGCCGCTATGATTTTTATCCTGACTTTCCTTTCGTCTTCGGTCTCGGTGTCATGCACAAGGTCGAGCCTGTCCGAACGCTTCCTTATCATCCGGGATACGAACTCCTTCGAACACTCCATGCCGTCGATTTCCGTAAACGCCTTGCTGCCTTCGACCTCGGTGACTTTCATGGAGACATCGATGTAGTACTTGTCGGTACCATCCATCAGCTCTGTCAGGCTCTCCTTGATGGTGCGGCCTATCACCTGGGGGTCCTTCTCCGCAGGCGTCTCCGCAAGCTCGTCAACGTCGAATACGTCGGGAGCCTGTATCTCGTACCAGTTTTTCTGTATAACGGCCTTGGCCATGGTAGAACTCGTAGATCAAAACTTTATAAACGGTGTTGCCGCTGCGTGGATTCAGGACAGCGCTTTTCCAATCTTCTGGTCCATGTTCTCTATGAACCGCTGTTTCTCGTCCCGGGGTATCTTGGCACCCGCGGCTATATTGTGGCCTCCCCCCTCGCCTTCAACTTCGTCGCATACCTCCGATATGACCTCCCCGAGGTTGAGGCCGCTTTCCACCGCCTCTTTCGTTGCGCGGGAGGAAACCTTGACCATCTCTTTCTCCGCCTCCGCCATCCCCGCTATCACTTCTGAGTCAAAGAAGCCGTTGCTCATGGAGATGGTTGTAACGGTCCCTATGAAGTCCTCGCCGATGTTGCTGCCCGCGTCGATAATTCCCATGTTCTTCTCGTAGACCACTTCCCGGTTCTTCCTGTTCTCCTCCAGGTAGGAGAGCGCGGACGATATGACCCGGCCGTATCGATTGGATATCTTCCTCGCGAGTTCGAGGTCATCCTCAAGCAGTATCTTGACGCCCTTCTTCGGTTCGCCCAGACGGCCGCAGGCGTTGATGATGGTGGAGTACTCGTCTATGCCGTGGCCGTTGTTGAGCACGTAGATGCTCCTTATAAGCTCCTCGGCGTTGTAGCCGCGCGTTATCAGCTCGTTGATTATCTTCTTCTCTTCTTCCTCCGTCAGGTCTTCCAGGGTCTTGAAATCTCCGTTCTGCCTGATTTCGATACCTGCTGACTTCAGGAACTGTATCGCGCCCGATTCGTTGTTCGTGATACCGTCCAGGTAGGGATCAGAAGTGTACATCAGCGACTTGTGTAAAGGCTTGGTAGACCGACCGTAGAGGTCGAGGCCCTCCCTCCTGTTTATGAGGCCCAGTTCCTCCGCCTCCTCCAGAAGATCCTGATTCAGCCCGAGGAACTCGCCGTCCTGCTTCTGGATATCTCCCGTCGCACCTATGAGTGCGAGCGGGACCTGGTCCGTGTTCTCCTGGCTGACCGCCTTCGCGAGGAGGTATGTCATCCCAGCGGCGCTTATCGCTTCTCCCCCGTCATGACCCAGGAAATGAGGGTTGAGGTGGACAAAGTTCTCGTCGTCACCCTCCACCTGTGGTTCGTGGTGGTCGGAGACTATGACCTGTTTACCTGGAAGCAGGTGTTCCCTGAAGAGTTCCGACTGTCCGCTCCCCACGTCGACGAAGAGGAGAAGCTCCTCGCCTGCTTCCGCCAGTCTCCTTATATCCTCCTTGTAGAGCTGTCTGACTATCTCGTATTCGAACTTCTTTCCCAGTCGGGATAGCATCTGGTGGGCTATGGCTGTAGCGCATATGCCGTCAGCGTCGTACTGACCCACCAGTCGTATGTTCCCGGTGAAATCTCTCAGCTTTTCTGCCGCGGGTTCGGCGGCTTCTAGAATATCGTCGACCATCTAATTCTTAATCGCGGACTTCATCTTTTATGGTTGGCGGTTCTACTGTTCTTCCCTGACGTACTTCCAGGATTCGTCGATGTTGCCGTTATCCCTGTGGTACTTCGCGACCCGCCTGATCTTAGCCTCGGTTAATTCAAGCCTTCGCTCCGCCTCCTGGTCGTTCGGGTTCTCGTCGAGGTGTTCCTCAATCGACTCCGCCTTTTCGACTAGGCTGTTCAGGTCTTCGGGCAGTTCGGGGGCCGCCTCCTCCTCATCCAGGATCTCGGTTACCTTCATGCCGGTTATCTCCCTGACGCTGGGGATCCCGTAGCTGTCCCTTAGCTCCATACCTATCTGGGAGGGGGCAAGTCCATCCTTCCTCAGCTTTAGAACCAGATCGACGACTTCTTCCTCGTCATAGTCGACCCAGCGTGGAACCTTCTTGTTCACAGGTTTGTCAGAACCAGATGATCCGCGTTTCCGTGAGTGCATTCTAGCCATAACTCGTCACCTACCGATCCGGCTCGGCGCAAACCTCACCGGTCTGTAAACACGATGGCGGGAAACTTTTTTAAGAGGGACTCCGTTCAGTAGATTTTTTCAATCGCCTTCCCCCTTCTTGGGACCATGGACCTTGGTATCGACAACTCTTACGTGATGTACACGGCAGGGATTTTCCTGTCGGTTGTGACCCTGCTCTACTTCGGGGCATCCTTCATATTCCGGCTTTCACCCGCAACAAAAGCTGCTTTACTCGGTTTTTCCCCCGTTATACTTTTCGTCTTCGCGGTTTCGATCTCGAAAAAACTGATTGACACGGTCTTCTACGTCCTCTCTGCTGCGTCCTACATGGTCTTCCTGGGCTACAGCCTGCTTAAGTTCAGCCCTGGCGAGAGCGTTGTCCTGTTCAGTCTCGCCGCTTCGTCCGCCATCCTGATAGGAGCAGGATACGTCGTGAGCGAGAGGGAGCTGGAGCTTGACTGGGTTAGAGGGAAGAAGATAGTCGCAGGAGTATTCCTCCTGTCGGTCCTGCTCGTGGGCGTAGATGTTTCTGGCTCTCAGCCGGTTTACAGCCTTGAGCTGAACGACACTGTCCGCATCAGCAGCGAACCGGGAACATCTGTGGGCGCCCTGGAGGCGAGGAACGATTTCGTCCTTCCTCGCGAACTCGAACTGCCGCGTTACGAAGGATGTCTCTACACACCTGAGAGGCATTCAGTCTACGTTGACCGCGAGAACCCGGAAAGAGGGATTATCGAGGGTAGTACGGTGAAGAGGTTCAAACTGTCGATTGACAGGGTTCCGAGAAACGAGGAAGAAGTCGATGTGGAGGATGTCTACGAGGTCCGGCAGATGGGGGAATGCCCTGATTCTATCTCGGAGAAAAAGCTCGTCATAGTAGAGCAGGAGCCCTACGACTAGATTACTTGTAACGTCCCCGCTCTTCTACTTCTTCGAGCCGTTCAAGCACCTGTTCCGCTTTTTCGTAGCTGCTGTAACCCGATATGAAACTCTGCCAGGCGTCTTCAGCCACTTCCGGGTGGGAGCTTTCTAGCACCTGCTTTAGCAGGTGGAGGTCCACTGCTCGGTCCTCGATCCGCTGGGAGCGGAGGGAGAGGCCGAAGTCTATCAGGTGGAGCTGCCCGTTGACTATCATGTTGCTTGTGGTGAGGTCGCCGTGGATGATGTCCGTGCTGTGAAGCCCTGCCACCTTTTTGCCGGCCTCTTCCAGGCGTTCAGGCCCGCTTTCCAGCTCCTGTTTAAGCGTGTCGCCTTCCACTTTCTCGATTTCTAGTGTGTCGTCTGAAGTCCTCTCTAGGCGGGGAATCCCGGAGATTGCTTTCCGGGCGTCCTTCATTATCCGGTACTCTTTCCGGGTCCTTTCCTTCCTTATACGGTCGTCCAGCTCTTGGTGCCGGTAGTTCTTGGGCTCACGAACCTTCTTTACCTTCTCGTCCCCTATCTCTAGGGTTGCCTCAGCACCTCTTAGTTCCATCAGCTCTCCTCATCCCGGGTGTACCTCCTGAGTTCTAAAAGCTTTCTCCTCCTGAGTTCCTCGGCGTAGTTCCGGTTTTCGATAACGCCCCGGATATGGTCTATCAGTTGCTCTGAGGCCGCGATGTCGGGCACTTCAACATAGAGCGCCCCCAGGTCGATGAGCTCGGCAGCATCATCGACTGATTCAGCCCGGAGTATCTTGTCCGCTCCAGTGTCTAGCTCCATTATCCTACGGGAGACCTGTATCACGGGCACAGTCGATATTATGAGGTCTGCACTCTCGAACCGGGCGTTCTCCCAGACCCCCTGGTCCATCGCGTCGCCGAAGACGTAGTTGTCGTGGTTCTTCTCGACCTCCGTTATCTTCTCTGGATCGTTCTCTATGACTATGAAGTCCCGATTCTCGTCCTCCAGCTCTTCGGATATCCTCCTGCCCTGCGGATCGTATCCCAGCACGATTACGTGACCCCCTATATCTTCCTTGACACCTGTCCTCTCCTCGATTTTCTTCTTGCTGGTTTCTATCAAACCGTACTGTGATATCCTGCGGTAGATCTGTTCCTGGTGGCGCGTGGTGTATGAGGACACGACCATCGTCGTGGCGGCCGCGATTATTATGGCGTCGAACAGGCCCGGATGGATGGAGCCGGACAGTAGCCCGGCAATCGCGACGATCAGTCCGAACTCGCTGACTTGGTCGAGCGACAGACCCGTCAGATAGGCCGTCCGGGTGTCGTAGCCCGCGTAGAGAAGCGAAAGCGCGGTTATAGCGGGTTTGACGAAAAGAGTCGCTATCGTGAGGAAGACCGCTATGGAGAGCACCGCTGGAGTGGGAAAGCTCAGGAGCGATCCCAAGGAGACAAAGAATATAGCCGAGAAGAAGTCCTTAAAGGAGCTCATCACTTCCAGGACCTCCAGGTTGTGTGGAAACTTTGCAACAGCGATTCCCGCGGTGAAGGAGCCGACTATGAAGGAGATGCCGAGAAGCTCGCTTCCACCGACAAAGAGCGCCAGTATCCCCAGGCTGAGGAGCATCATCATCTCTGTCGAGCCTCGGGTCTGCCGCGCAACCCGTGGGAAGACGAACTGCCTGAAGGCGAGTGCGCCGACCAGAAGAACGAGGCTTCTCGCGATGTTGGAGGATACAGCTCCGTGGGTGAAGCTTGTCGAGGTTATTATGAGGATGCCCCCAATCGCTATCAGGTCCTGTGTCAGGTGGATGGACTCCGCCAGTCTACCGTGGAGGATGTCTATCCGTATCTGGCTCTCCAGCATCTCAAGTCCGACAAGGGATGAGCTCAGGCTGGCCGCAGTGGCGAAGTAGAAGGCGTTGAGGGAGTCCAGCCCCATTCCCGTGCCGGTTAAGTAAGCTATGGTGCCTATGACCGCTACCTGCACAAAAGTCGTGGCGGCGCTTTCCGACGCGACTGACTTGATGCGGCCTGTCTCGGTGTTCGCCCCGAAGATGAAGACAAGGAAACCTATACCGAACTCTATGAGGAAGATGATGTTCGAGCCGTCGATGAACTGGCCGAGGAAGATGCCAGAGAGGATATAGGCCGGTATCGCAGGATGGGAGAATCGGTGGAAGACCAGCAGCATCACTGATGCGGCGAGGAATATCAGCGTCAGCAGGTTGAACACTTCAGACAGACCTACCACCCCATCTTATCAGCTCTACCTCGTCGTCTATCTCGGCCCGGAAAAGCTCCGGGTCCTCTAGGTAGAGCCGGAGGTACTGGTTGAGTTTGTCGGCAGCCATCAGGTTCTTGACTATAACGAAGTTCGCACCCATCTCGTAGAGTTCTGCGGCATGATCCACGTCCTGTGCCCGGAGGAACGCGACCGCTTCACCCGACTTGTCCTCGAGTATCTTCTCGTTAACCCATCTCTCCGGGGAGAAGCTTACTACGATGTCCGCCTTCTTGATACCCGAGGCCTTCCTTATCTCGCCGTGTTTGAAGTCCCCGTAGATATACTCGTACTTCGAGTTCGCCAGTTCCCGGGTGTTGGCGGAGTTCCGGTCGACCACCATGACCTGGTCATAGCGCTCTTTCAGGACAGGTAAAGTCCTCTTCGCCAGCTCGCTGTAGCCAAGCACGAGTGCATGGTCCTCAAGTCCCCGTATTTCCACATCCTGTTTTTCTTCGGAGTCAAGCACTTCAAGCACAGGTTGTGTGCGTTCGTAGATCTCCGAGCTATAGCTGATCAGGTAGGAAGAGCCGGCCATCGTGAAGAGCGCCACCAGAGCGACGAAGCCTGAGACCTGCTGTCCTATCAGGCCGGATGAGGCGCCGACCGCCACCAGGATCAGGGAGAACTCGCTTATCTGCGTCAGGTTCAGGGAGGTCCTGAATGAGGTCTCGGGGGTGAACTTCGCTCTATCTATAAGTACGAAAAGTATCAGGAACTTGCCCGCCATGAAGATTAGCGAGGCTATCACAGCCTTCCCGAAAAGTCCGAACGTCTCAGGCGTCAGTCCCAGGCCGAACTCGATAAAGAAGACAGCCATGAAGAAATCGGTGAGGGGCCGGACCCGCTCCCTCAGCTCGCTACTGTAAGGCAGTTGTCCCAGGCTTATGCCGGCTATAAAGGCGCCTATCTCGGGGGAGAGGTTGAGTTCGCTGGCCACGGTCATCAGGACCAAGGCCCAGGCTATGCCGTGGACGAAGAAGCCGTGCTGGTTCTCCGAGATGACGTTGAAGAGCCGGTTCAGGAAGAGGTGGGAGGAGGCGTAGGCGATGCCCGCTATCAGCCCCATCAGTGCTACTAGCTCCACTACCTGGAGACCCGCGGCGTTCAGGCTGGCGGTGTTTATAGTCATAAGGCCGAGCAGTATCACGACCGCCATATCCTGCACCAGCAGGATGCCGACGTCGAGCTTGCCGTGGAGAGTCGAGGTCTCGTCCCGGTCGGAAAGCATCTTTACGACGACTGCAGTCGAACTCAGGGCGACGGCGAACCCTATGAAGACGGATTCTACGAATCCGAACTCGAACAGGAACCCTATCAGGAAACCCAGGAGCCAGCTGAGTGCTATCTGGCCGGTTGCTATCAACAGGGTGGGTCTGAATATATCACGTATCTCTTTGAGTTCTATCTCCAGGCCTATGAGGAAGAGAAGGAAACCGAGTCCCAGCTCTGAGAAGAGCCCCGTTATCTCCGTCCTGGAGGTGACGTTGAAGAGAAGAGGCCCCAGGATCATCCCTGTCAGGATATAGGCGATTATAGTCGGCTGCCGTGTCTTCCTCGCCAGGAAACCAAGTACTACAGCCGAGATTATGACCAGGGCGATATTGTATCCGACTTCAAGTCCTGCTGACATTCTTCAACACTTCTTCCAGCCTCTCCCTTGTTACGGGTCCCTTACGATGGATTACGATACCGCTGTTATTAACTTCTGCGATGGTCGAGGTGGGGGAAGAAGGTATTTTCCCAGCGTCTATCACGTAATCAGCCTTTTCAAGAACACGCCGATCTATATCTTTAACGCTGTACGAGGTCTCCGCTCCAGAGACATTGGCGCTTGTCGCAGTGAGAGGGCCATCCTCCGCCAATGCAGATGCGATTTCGCTCGAGGATACCCTGAAGACGAACTTCTCGTTGAGAACGTCTGGGATGTTATCCTTCTTCTCGGATACAAGGGTGAGAGGGCCTGGCATAAGCTCCCTGACAAGTTCCCTCTCCAGGTCGGTTAGAGCCCCGTATTTTTCAGCCATCTTCATGTCATTCACTATGACAGTGAGGCCTTTCTCGCGCGGCCTCTGCTTCATCTCGTAGACCTTCTCCACCGCTTCTGGATCCAGAGCGTCCGCTCCGATGCCGTAGGCTGTCTCGGTAGGGTATATCGCGATGCCTCCTGCCCTGATGACTTTCCGCGCCTCTTCCACCTGTCTCTCTAGCCCTGCTTCCACGTGACTTCCACCTCGTCCGGCCGCCAGCCAGGATTTTTGGCTGACTCTTCTATGGAGGTCTCCCTGCCAGCTTCGAGTTCTATGAGACCTTGGTGGGCTATCATCGCGCCGTTGTCCATGCAGAACTCTCTGGGCGGGACGTAGGCTTCGGCACCCCTCTGATCGCACATCTTTTCCGTCATCTCCCGGAGCCTCGAATTCATCGCGACGCCTCCCGTCAGCAGTGCCTCCTCCGCTCCTTCCTGTGCCATCGCGCGCTCCAGCGCCTCCACGACCGCGGCGTAGGCGTGCTCCTGGAAGGAGTTGGCGATAACCTCGTCTTCTTCCTCGCCTGTAAGCCGCTCGCACTCGGTTACGAGCCCGGAGAACGAGAAGTCCATCCCCTTTACAGGGTAGGAAAGTTCGAGTAGCTCGTCGGTCTCTGAGGCGAGACGTTCGATTTCCGGGCCGCCCGGGTGTGCGTAACCCATCTTCCGGGCAAGCTTGTCCAGCGCGTTTCCCAGCGCTATATCCAGGGTCTCGCCTATAATCCGGTACTTCCCTGATCGTAGTTCCAGTATCTGCGAGTTACCTCCCGATAGATAGAGGGTGATGGGTTCTGACGTTCCTGTTGTCCTTGTGCCGATGGAAATGTGGGCGAGGCAGTGGTTGACCCCTATCAATCTCGCATTATACCTGTCTGAAATAACCCGGGCCATCACAGCGCCTACATCAAGGCACTGAGGGATCCCCGGACCCTGTGCGAACGCCACGCCGTCCAGCTCCTCCAGCTCTAAGCGGGCGTCCGCCGTAGCACTTCTTAGTAGGTCGTCGGCGTTCTGGTAGTGCTGTTCGGCCGCCTTCCTCGGGTGTATACCTCCTTCCTCGGGCTCATACATCTCTTTAATGTTCGCCTGCACCTCTTCCCCGTCGACTATACCTATGCCGAGCGTGTGCGCCGTGGATTCTATCCCGAGGACATTCATACCAGCTATTGGAGCCCCAAGAGATAAAGTTGTAGGCGAATGACGGCGAATAGAGCCGATATTTATTAGAGTTACTACTTTTAATTAGCTACATGGGAGAAGAAACTGTCAAAACCGCTGAAGGCTGGGCTACAGTGGATAACAGTCTTGAAGGAGAGAGAATGGATGTTGGGGAAAGCAAGTCCTACCCGACGATTCACAGGTTGGTATACGATCGACCCGGCCGGATTGGCCTTGTCAGGAGAAGTCTGGATAGAGTTTTCCGGGGTAAGCCCCACCCCGATCCTGTCAGGATGAAAGGTTTTGCAGATGATCTGAAGCAGGACATAGCCCGGTGGATCGAGGCGAGGGATTTCGCTACCAGTATAAAAGACGAGAAAAGCGCTGCCCTGGATGACCCGGATCGTGAGATAAGGTTCGATGACGGTCCTATTGACGGCGGATCGATCCAGTACATCGAAGATGGAAGGACGACGGGACACATGGATGTCTACCTACCTTTCGACCCCGATCAATCGGGCATGGAGGAAGAATACCGCTTCCTGGGGCACCTGGTTGAGAAAAACGTGGATGCCTATGGCCTGACTTCGTTTGGGATGGACTATTTCTAACTTACTGGTGCTTTGTGTAGCCGCACTTGCCGCAGCTCTTCCTGTCATCGTGTTCTGCCAGGAACGATCCGCAGCGCGGGCATTTCTCGCCGTCGTAGGAGCCATCCTCATCGTACTTCTCCCAGACTTGGACCTTCTCGTGCTTGCCCATTACTGGTCCACCCGGGTTTCCAGCCAGTCGATAAAGGTAGTGCGGTTTTTGTTGTCTTTCTCCGCCCCTAGCGCGGCCTCCCAGTCGGGGTTCTCGACCTCTTCCAGCCTGTCCTTCGCGTCGCTGATGGTGCCTGAAACTATCTCTTCGTAATCCAGTTCGGTACTGCTGTCTTCGGACTCTTCTGCTTCCCCGGCATCTTCTTCGTCCTCTCCGGTTTCCTCTGTCTCCTCAGCTTCTTCCTTTTCTTCCCCTTCTGCATCATCTGTGAGTGGTTCGCCGCTTTCCTTCCTCTCGAACGCATCTCTCACCTCGTCGATGGTGATATCAGCAGTATCTAACTCAAGGTCTTCCATCGCCTCTTCTATTTCCGCAGAGGTCATGTTGTCCGCGGCGGCGAGTATCTTTTCGAGCCTGCTTTCTTTAGGTTCGACGTCGCCGTGCTCCACTGTCTCGTGGAGCAGTTCCTCTTCCACGTCGACATCGCGGTGCATGAAGTCCGGCATCTTCTTCATTATCCTTACCTTGACACCTATCGCGCCGGGTTTGGTCCTCGCCAGCCGGTATGCCTGTTCTACGTTCTGCTTCGAGGTGTCGCCACACCGCTTGACGTAGCCGAAGGAGAACTTCTCTGTACGTCCGCGGTTGCCGCTCAGCTTGCCGGAAATCTCTATCTCCGCGCCTATGACGCCGGCCTCTTTCATCCGCCTGAGATATGTGTAGCCGACCCGCTTGGGCTGACCTCCCTTCTCGAGCCAGGAAGCCATCGACTTCGCGACGACCTCCGCCTCCGCGTCGGGCTGCTCTACCTCGTTTACCTCTATCTGCGGGTTCTCGAAGTCGAACTCCGCCTCCATATCTGTCGTCAGCTCCTTTATCCGGGAGCCTCCCCGTCCGATCACGAGTCCTGGTCTCTGGGCGTAGATGACTATCTTGGTGGAGGTCGGAGTCCGGACGATGTCGGAGTGGGAGTATCCGGCACCCTCCAGCTGTTCTTCAAGGTACTCGTGGAGCCTTACCCTCCTGGCTCCTTTCTCGATAAACTTTTTCTCCTGCATAGTATCTACCTTTCCCCGACCACAATCTTTACGTGGGCTGATTTTATCTGCCGGCCCCGGTGTCTCTTCGGCGTCCTGAAACGTGAGCCCTGGTTGGTTATGAACTCTTGGACTTCAAGGTTGTCGGCGTTGAGACCCTCGTTCTCCGCGTTGTCCCGGGCGCTTCTCAGCACTTTCAGTACCTCCTCGGCCGCCTTAACAGGGTATCGGCCGGCCTTGTTGCCTGACCGGTGTCCCACGCCGGAATCGAACTTGGTGTACGGGACTGGGAGCTCTTCCTCTGTAACTCTTTCCAGCTTGTCTAGCGCCTTTTTCACCGAGTCCTCCTTGACGAAGCGGCCAATTTCTGTCACGTCCTTCCACGATACGCGGAGGTCGCTTCCGACTGCCTTGGCCTGGTGGGATTCGGTCTGTAGAGGCATCTCAAAAGTCACCCTGTGATTTTTTGGGAAGTCGAAAATCTTTGATTTTCAATTGAATCACTTGAGAGGCACGTGCTGCGAGGAGCGTGTGGCGCCGAGTCCTGGTGCGCTGTGCTCGACTTCCTTCCGGGTCCTGGCGAGTTCTCCCAAGTAGTGTCCCAGCATCTCGGCCTCGATTTCTACCGGGATGAAGTCCTGTCCGTTGTATACGTGGACGGTCTTCCCTACCATCTTTGGGACGACTATCATCGCCCTCTCGTGGGTTTTAACACTATCTTTTTCCTCTATATCTTCCAGGAGCTTCTTCTCGTTCTTCCTGAATCCTCTCTCTATCTTCCGCCTTCCTCTCGAACTCAGGAGGTCGGCGAACTGCTCAGGGCTCATATCCCTGAGTTCTTCCATGTCCCTGCCGCGGAAACTGAAGTCGTCACCGGCCATATCCTATCACTTCTTTTTCTTGCCGGACCTCTTGGCGGAGATACTTCCCACCTTCCTGCCCGGCGAGGTATGCTTTGAAACGGTTTT
>CAZVPZ010000025.1:0-12606 GCA_964629245.1 uncultured archaeon
AGTTTAGCCCGATGGGCCGGTAGCTCAGTCTGGCAGAGCGCTTGGCTCTTAACTGGTTACGCTCAGTTAGCACGCAATCACCGGTTCCACCGGTGGCCAGCAAGCTGGCTTAGCCTATCAGATTGAAACCAAGTGGTCGCGGGTTCAAATCCCGTCTGGCCCATCCGGATTTGATAGCCTCCAGAAAATCTCCGATTTTCGTCGGGGTTCGAATCCCGTCTGGCCCATCACTTCATGCTGGTTAAGCCGGGATTTGTCCGAGAAGAACTTGCTTCTTCGACTTCAAATCCCGTCTGGCCCATCTTTCTGGAAGACGTAGTAGGTGCACTGCTCGGGCACTACTATACCCTGGCCGTCCTGACCGTTGTCGTAGACCTTGAGCGCAGTTTTCAGCTGTTCGCCCGAATCTTCCTCCAGTTCGGCGTTCAGGTATTCCGTTATGTGGAAGTCGATCGAGTCGTACATTTCATCGACGGAATCAAAGTTGTAGCCAGACCGTATGACGCCATCCTCCACGGGTTCACCGAAAACTTTCCTGTACGCCTCAGGTTCTGCCTCGAAACCGCCGAGGTCAGTGATACCTGCCTCGTCGAGGAACCGGTTGAAGATGCGGTCGTACTCGCTTTCCGGCCAGTAGCGTATAAGGAAAACCTTGCCGCCATCACTAAGCACTCTTCGTTCCTCTCTCGCGGCGGCCCGGGGCTCACGGTATCCTACCCAAGCGTCGATCACGGTGTCGAAACTTTTCGCAGGGAAAGGCATATCGGTGGTATCCGCCGCGAGGAATGAAAGCCGCTCCTTAACCGCGTCATCTCTCTTCCCGTGCTTGGACTCGCAGTACCGGGCCATCTCCGGTCTCCGGTCGAATGCAACATGACGGTTTGAATCCGCCACCTCTGCAAGCCGGAATGAAAGCCGACCGGAACCCATGCCTGGTTCAAGGATCTCTTTTCCTTCCAGGTCAAGCACGCTGGTTATAGCCACCAGCTCTGGATCGGAGTCGTAGGTCTCCGCCCAGCGCTCCCAGTCAGACGCGAAACCCGGTTCGAAGTCAGCGGAAACAGTCATCCCCTCCCAGTATATTTTATCCCTGTAGACATTTGTATTATAACATGAATCTTTTCACGCTGGTCGCTTTACTGCTGATGGTTCTGGCGGTTGCAGGAAGCTTTACTCCAGTTCTGCCGGGAGCTCTTCTCTCAATAGCAGGGATCCTGGTTTACTGGTGGAGTACGGGATACACCTCCCCGGGCACGTTCTTCCTGGCCGCCTTTATCCTGACCGGCTTGACAGCGGCTCTAGTGGACTACTTCGGCGGGGCGTTAGCAGCCCGTGCAGGGGGAGCCTCCTCCAGGACAAGTCTCGCCGCGGGCATGGTCGGGCTGCTGCTTTTCTTCGTGGCCGGACCTGTTGGGATACTTGTCGGTATAGCGGGAACGGTTTTCCTGCGTGAATACATGAGAACCGGGGAGCGCGAAAAAAGCCTCCGGGCTGCAGCCTACTCCACCGCCGGCGTCCTAGGTTCAGCGGTCGTGCAGTTCATGGTAACGGTCTCGCTCCTCCTAGCCTTCATGATCGCGCTCATAGTCTGAACCGGGGGAAAGATGTAACCGCGGTCTCAAACTCTCCACCCTCTCCAGCAGGGTTGAAACGGTGCTCCCTTGATAGCTGTATCAGCTCTTCCACGGATTCGCCATCCAGTTCACGCCCTACCCATGACTCGTCGAGACCTCTAGCCGCGACCTCAGTGACTTCAATCTTGAATCCCTCGCTCACCAGCCACCGGAGGTAGTTCTCCGGGTCTTCCTGCCAGAGCGGTGTGAAAACCTTCAGCCCAAGCTTCTCCGCTACAGCATCGACGCGGTCCCTCTGGTAGGAGGAAGCAAGAGCGCCCGCTACAACGCCTTCAACACGGTGGAACTCGACTGCCTGTCGAAGCGCTGATCCCAGGTCACCCAGCTCGTCTTCTTTCTCGCCCTCCGTCTCTTGGACTATAAGAGGTATATCAAGCTTCTCCGCCTGCTTCCTTACGACTTCCTCTTCCTTGGTGTCGAACATGTAGCTGTCCGGGTTCTCGCTCTGGAGGTTGACTAGGCACGCGATTTCGCTATTCCTGCGCGCCATCCGGTAGAGCGCGGCGTTTGAATCCTTGCCCCCGGAGCTAAGTGCCGCCAGGCGGTGGTTCGGCTCTGATCTAAACGTGTTGAGGTATTCCTGTTTCGAACTGTAACCAGTGTTCTTTGCCAGACGGTCTATCGCCTTGTCGAAGTTGCTGCCGTACTGTGCCGCGGTCTTCTTCCGCCAAGCGACTTCCACCGGGACACCCAGTTTCTCCGCCGCGAGTCTCAGGACGTACTTCCGATAGTCGTCCCTGACCTTGAACTCGCCGGGGATTGTCAGCGCGTGCTCCACCAGTTCGTGGTCGAGGAAAGGGACCCGGAGTTCGTAGCCGTTCCTCATCGCGACGACGTCGTCCCGGTAGAGGTCTCTCTCAAAAATCGATCGGAGACCAGAGAGACACTCCCTGTTGGTGTAGTCTCCCATCCGTGAATAGCCCGCGTAGAGCTGTTCGCTTCCAAGCCCTGAGAAAACGACCTTTCCGTCATCCGCTTCCTGAAGGGCGAAGTGAAAAGGTAGCGCCACTCCCAGCTTGACAGTCGAGGTAGTAGATATCCAGCTCGTGAGTTTCGGCAACATCATCTCCACCTCTTCCAGCTCAGCCTGGTAGCACTCAAGCTCCAGCCCCATCTCATCAGCCACCTTCTCCGCCCATTCAACATCCCTGGGCGCATCCACATTACCGTGCTCTATACCCGCCGTGTAGCAGGTGAAGTCAGCATCGAGTTCCTGTAGGGCGGCAGCTATCATCGTGGAGTCGACGCCTCCAGAGAAAAGTAGCCCGAAATCACCGCCAGGTATCCTTTTCTCGACCGAACTCAGGAACATCCGCTTTATCTCCTCCGCCACCTCTTCCATGTCCTTCTCGTCCTCGGCCACCTCGAAGAACTCCCTCTGCTCAAACCCTATCTCACCTGACTCGGTATCGTACCTCAGAACGTGGCGGGGATGGAGTTCCCTTGCCTCAAGTTCCTGACTCTCTAGAGCCTGTTTCTCCGACGCAAAAGCGAACGGTTCCCGGGAGTACCAGACCGGCTTCACACCTAGTGGGTCCCGGGCCAAGACGAGTTCACCCTGATTATAATAGGCGAGCGCGTAGACACCGTCCAAGTGTTCTAGAACAGAGACGCCCTCCCGGTCCATCAACTGCAGGAGGAGTTCCGCATCGTTTCTTACATCCAGGCCGTATTCTGCTTCAAGCCCCTTCCAGTTGTATATTTCGCAGTTCGCAATCAGGGCTCCTTCGCCCTCGAGAGGCTGTTCGACCTCACCCACGACAGGGTGTAGAACATGACCCAAAGGGAATTCTTCCTCAAGAACTTTCGAAGACCTTCCCCGGTGCTCAAGGGCCCCCACCAGTTCTTCAACCTTCGAACCACCTGCTATACCACACATGTTTCCAGTACGGTGTTGAAACCTTTTGAATCAGGACTGGTCCACTTCGTAATCGGGAGAGAAATCACTGAGCCCTGACTGGGAGTTGTCAAGCGCTTCATAGCTCGCGATAACGTCCTCCATCTCTACCTCCACGAACTCCAGGCCGCGATCCTCAAGGTATTCGAGCACATTCTCCGTCATCTTGGGCGCGACAAGTATACCCCTGACTTCTCCGCGGTACTCCTTCTCTATCTCGTCAACGTACCTTTGAAGCTGAAGGACGGTGTTGTAGTCCGGGTTCCTCTTGACCTCTATAACGACATAGTTGTTGTTCTCGTCACGTCCGAATACATCTATAAAACCTGCCTGCGTCTCCTTCTCCCGCTCTATGACCTTGAGCCCGGCCTCGACGAGGCCAGGGTTCTCCTCTATAGATTCGTGGATGTCGACCTCGTGGCCCCTTATCTTGAGGTCCGACCTGTCAACTAGCTGGGACACAGAGACTAGGTCAATCCGCTCGAATCTTATCTCCACCTTTTCCTCTGGCGAGGTCCTGAAGGCCTTCAGGACAAGCTCTTCATCGCCTTTGTCCTCCTCTATACTCACGTCCCAGGAGTCCACCTCGGGCTGCCAGTTCTTGGGCTGGTAGTTCTGCGGTCCGTGCACGAGAAGCGCGGAGTCCTGCTTCACTATAACTATACGTTCACCCCGGTCCAGCTTGGACTTTGCGCGTCCTTGGTAGCTGACCCTGCACAGCCCGTTCGCCTGGAGCGTGTAGTTGCGGGACAAGTACTCCTCCATCATTTTCCTTGCATCCTCAAAATCCGGGTTTTCGAGTAACTCCATGCCACGGGGATTCGACGCGAATTTTTTAGCTCTAACCTAGGTTTAAAGAGCGAGAGTTCAAAGCTAGAAACATGGATTATACTATCAAAGACCTGCCTAAAGAGGAGCGACCGCGGGAGAAACTAGAGAAACATGGTTCTAGAAGTCTCACAAATGTGGAACTTCTTTCAATAGTCCTGAGAACCGGGATTCAGGGCAAAAACGTGAAGGAGTTGAGTGGAGAGGTGCTGGGTAGCTACTCCCTCTCCTCGCTCGCCGATCTTCCCCTCAACGAGCTGGAGAACATTGAGGGCATCTCAAGGGTCAAGGCGGGACAGTTGGTCGCAGTAGGCGAACTGGCGAGGAGGATGAAAAAGGAGAAGAGGGAGGAGATATCGAACTTTTCTGACGTGGAGGCGAGGGTGAAAGACATGAGATTCTTTGACCAGGAGATGCTCCGGGTCTTCCACCTGAGCGCGGGCAATGAACTCCTGGCCGAGGAGGAGTTCGAGGGCGGGATCAGTGCGGTCGAACTCGACCTCCAGAAACTGTTCCGGTCCGCGCTGAAAGAGGGTGCGGCAGCAGTGGTGCTCGCCCACAACCACCCCTCCCGGGACGCCTCCCCCACGGAGCAGGATATCTCGACCACCAGGGAGGCGATAGAGGTGGGAAAGAAACTGGGCTTAGAGGTTCTGGATCACGTGATTATCGGCGATGAGATCTCCAGCATGAGGGTGGAAACCGGACTCGATTTCTGACCCTCTTTAATACTTTTCGGTGGAGGTCACCACCTATTTAAAGTTTATCAGTGGGAGTTGATACTGTAGCTTCTCCGGGTGGCAAAGGGATAAAATGGCGCTAGATGTGACGGAACACGAGGCGGTACCGGAACACCGTAAACTGGAAGAGGACGAGGTTGAAGAGGTTCTAGAAAAGTACGGTGCAGAAAGGGAAGACCTGCCCAAGATTGAGAGGACCGACGCCGCGCTCAAGTCGATGGAAGTGGAGGTCGGCGACATTATCGAGATAGTGAGAGACTCCCCGACGGCTGGCGAGACCACCTATTACCGGAGAGTTATAGAAAGGTGATTACTCCTGCAGGAAGAATTCCTATCCCAGCTAATCCAAAATAATCTTGTAAAACACCAGATCGAATCCTACAACCGTTTCGTGGAAGAGAGAGTACAGGCGATTCTTAACGAGGTCGGCGAGATAAAGCCCGAGCTACCGGGCGGTGAGGAACTTGTTATAAAGATAGTTGACGTTGATATCGAGCGCCCACACATCAACGAGGCTGATGGAAGCGTAAGAGAGATAACTCCGAAAGAGGCGCGGATGCGCGATCTAACGTACTCCTCCGAGATCAAGGTAAAGATGACCCCCATCTTCGAGGGAGTTCAGCAGGAGAGCGAGACCGTCACCATCGGCGAGATACCGGTCATGGTGGGTAGCGGGCTGTGCTGGACATCCGAGATGGACGAGGGAGAGTTGAGGGAGAACGGTGAGGACCCGAAGGACTCCGGCGGCTACTTCATAATCAACGGTTCGGAGAAGACCATCATCGCGATGGAGGAGTTCGCGAACAACAAGCCGGTCTACCAGAACGACGATGAGGAACAGGTCTGCAGAATCAACTCCGAGCAGGCAGGATACGTCCAGAGACACGTTCTCAGGCGAGACAAGGATATAGTACAGATAAGCTTTGCGAACGTCAAGAAGACTCCAGCTGTTGCACTCATCCGTGCGCTAGGATATGAAACTGACAAGGAGATAGTCGAGGCCATAGGAGAGGATTACGCCAGCGACGTCTACCTCAACATGTACGAGACCGGGGCATCCAACCAAGAAGAGGCATACGAGTACATCGCCAACAAGGCAGGCATCACAAACGACGTGGAGGAGAGGGTCGAAAGTATACTAGACGAGTACCTGCTGCCTCACCTGGGGCAGGAAGAGGAATTCCGGGACGTGAAAGCCGACTTCCTCGCGAACATGATACGGAACACTATCGCCCTTGGAAAAGGCGACATCGAGGAGGACGACATCGACCACTACGCGAACAAGAGGCTGAACCTCGCGGGCGAACTGCTGGAGATGCAGTTCAGGAGCGTATTCCTCGGCAAGTGGGGATTGCTTGCGAGGATGAAGTACAACTTCAGGAAGAGCGCGAAGCGGGGACGCCTCCCATCGCTACAGTCCACGATTGTGGCAGACACTCTTACCAAGCAGATAATGGGTGCTATGGCCACAGGCAACTGGGTTGGCGGAAGAACAGGAATCTGTCAGAGGCTTGACCGCGGAAACCGCATCAAGACCCTTTCGCACCTCCGAAACATCGTGTCACCGCTCTCAAGCGAGAGACAGCATTTCGAGGCACGTGATCTCCACCCTACACAGTGGGGCCGCGTATGCCCGATCAAGACGCCCGAAGGTATGAACATCGGTCTCAGGACGCACCTGGCTATGAGCGCAAACGTCTCCACAGGGCTGGGAGAGATGGAGCGCAACTCCCTCAGGGCAAAACTACAGGAAATCGGAATCGACGTCGAAAACTGATATTATGGAACGCGCAAAAATTTCCGGCTTTACAAGAACCAGTATAGGTGTTAAAAATGACTAAAGTATTCCTGGATGGAGAAATCCTCGGGACCATCGATTCGCCGGAGGAAATCCGCGAGTCGCTCATCGAGAAGAGACGTAACGGAGAACTCAGGAAAGAAATCGGGGTCTACTACGCGCCTGACCGCGACGAACTCCGGATCAACACCGATTCAGGACGGGTCCAGAGACCTGTCATAATAGTTGAAGACGAGGAACCAAGGCTGGACGACGAACAGCGGCAGAAGCTCGACGAGGGAGAGATCAGCCTCGCAGACCTTGAGCAGGAAGGCGTCATCGAGTATCTGGATGCAGAGGAAGAAGAAAACGCCTACGTCGCGATGGACGAGGAAGAGCTTACAGAGGAACACACCCACATGGAGATAGACCCCGCCATCACTCACGGCCTTTCAGCATCGCTCGTTGTCTACCCTTCGCACAACAGGGGAGACCGGGTCAACTTCGGCGCAAAGATGTCCGGCCAAGGAATCGGGATGTACAGCAGGGATTTCCACCAGCGGTTCGACACCAACGCGAACGTGCTCCACTACGCACAGCAGCCCATAACTGATACACAGACGTACGACACACTTCTCGGTGACCACCCTATTGGACAGAACGTAGTGGTCGCCCTCGGTTCCTTCGACGGCTACAACATGGAGGACGCAATAATAATGAACAAGGCCTCAATCGAGCGTGGTCTCGCACGATCGACCTACATGAGGACCTACAAGACAGAAGCCAAGCGTTTCTGGGGAGGTCAGAAGGACGACATCGAGATACCCGACAAGGACATCCGGGGCTACAGGAGTGAGGAGGCCTACGCCCACCTCGACGAGGACGGGCTGGTCAACCCCGAGACCGAAGTGGACTCCGACGACGTGCTCGTGGGGAAGACCTCTCCTCCTAAATTCCTCGGAAGCGGCGGGGGAGAAGAGGTCAAGATGGGCCTCGCTGAGAGACGGGAGACCTCGCTGACCGTCCGCCACGGAGAACAGGGCAAGGTTGACAAGCTGATGGTGTCAGAGACCGGCGACGGTGACAAGCTAATCAAGCTGAAGCTCCGCGAGAACCGTATCCCCGAGCTCGGGGACAAGTTCGCGACCCGACACGGACAGAAAGGAGTTATCGGGATGATAGTTCCCGAGGAGGACATGCCCTTCACACATGAGGGTATCACCCCCGACATAATACTTTCAACCCACGCAATACCCAGCCGTATGACCGTGTCACAGCTGATAGAAATCATCGCCGGTAAAGTAGGAGCGATGAGGGGTGAGAAGGTGGACGGTACCGCTTTCCACTCAGAGGACAAGGACGACATCCGCGACCAGCTGGAAGAGGTAGGATTCAACCGGACAGGAAAGGAAAAGATGTACGACGGCGTCACGGGAGAAGAGATGGACGCAGAGATACTGATAGGGCCGGGATACTACCTCAAGCTCGACCACCAGGTCGGAGACAAGATACACGCAAGAGCACGCGGGCCAGTCACGCTGCTCACAAAACAGCCCACCGAGGGACGCTCCCAGGAGGGAGGTCTCCGGCTGGGAGAGATGGAAAAGGACGTCTTCGTCGGACACGGTTCCTCGCTTCTACTCAAGGAACGATTCGGCGCGGACAAAACACGCATACACGTCTGCGAGAACTGCGGAGACATAGGCATAGAGGACAAGGAGAAAGGAGAGACATACTGTCCGACGTGCGAGAGCGGCAACCTCGCGGAGACCGATGTCCCGCACGCGTTCCTGCTGCTAATGAACGAGCTAAAATCCATGATGATAGACACCCGGCTCGAGCTGGGGGAGGAGTGAGGCGGTAGATATGAAGAATATAGAGGCGATCGAATTCGGACTCCTGAGTACGGACAAACTGGACAACATGGCAGTCAAGGAGATAGACCAAGCAGAGGTGTACGACGCGGACGGCTACCCCGTCGAGGACGGTGTCATGGACCCAGCACTAGGACTCATCGACCCCAGCATGGGCAAAGGGACCCGGGACCGGAAAGGAAGGTTCGGCATAATCACGCTTTCCCGGCCGGTGGTCCACGTACTCTACACGAAGAAGATAAGGAACCTGCTCCGGTTCACACACATCCGAGATGACGGAAGCTGCGCACTTCTCCTGAAAGACGAGGACAAGTCATTGAGGAAGAGTAACCGGATGAAGGAGGACCCTGAAACCGGCGAGGAAGTCCCGGATATCAAGCTCGACAAGCCCTACAGCTTCTACGAGGACGGTGAGGAGCTGAAACCCGACGAAATCAGGGAGAGGCTTGAGAAGATACCCGACGAGATAGCCGCAAAGCTCGGGGTCGAGGGAGGACGTCCGGAAGACCTCATACTGGAGAAGATTCCTGTTCCACCAGTCCCGATGAGACCCTCTATCACGCTCGAGACAGGTGAACGTTCGGAGGACGATATAACACACAAGCTGGTCGACATAATAAGGATAAACAAGCGACTCCAGAACAATATAGAGATCGAGGCGCCCGACTTCATTATCGACGACCTATGGGAACTGCTCCAGTACCACGTTTCCACGCTTTTCTACAACGACCTTTCAGGGGTGCCCCCCGCGCGCCACCGCTCGGGACGTTCTCTCAAGTCCCTCATCGAGAGGGTTCAGGGTAAGGAAGGCCGGTTCCGGCAGAACCTGATAGGGAAGCGGGTCAACTTTTCAGCGCGTACCGTCATCTCGCCTGACCCGAACATCAGTATCAACGAGGTCGGCGTGCCCCTGGAGATCGCGACGAAGCTAACCATACCCGAAAAGATATCAGAGCGGAACTACGAGCAGGCGATAGAGGCGATAGAGAACGGTCCCGACAAGCATCCGGGTGCGAACTATATATTCCAGCCGGACGGAAAGAGGAGGAAGATAAACGATAATAACAGGGAAGAGATAGTAGAGGCGATAGAGCCAGGTGAGGGCTGGAAAGTGGAGCGACACATAGAGGACGGCGACATCGTCCTGTTCAACCGCCAGCCATCGCTACACCGGATGAGCATCATGGCCCATCGCGCCCGCGTCCTGCCTTACCGGACGTTCAGGATCAACCCCAACGTCTGTGCGCCGTACAACGCGGACTTCGACGGTGACGAGATGAACCTCCATGTCCCCCAGACAGAGGAGGCAAGAGCAGAGGCGGAGGAACTCCTCGAAGTACAGAACCACGTCAAGTCGCCGAAGACCGGCGCGCCGATAATAGGTATGCTACAGGACTACATATCCGGGCTCTACCTGCTCACCCGCGGCGACACAGAACTGACCAGGGAGCAGGCTTTCAACCTCCTGGCGGAGGCGGGAGAACACGAAGCTGAACTTCCAGAAGGAGACACCATCGCTGGAGAAGAACTGGTTTCACTCTTCATACCCGACGACATCTCGCTCACCATCAACGAGGGAGAGGAAGACGAGGTCGTGATAGAGGAAGGACAGCTGGAAGAAGGAGTGCTGGACGAGGACGCTCTCGGAGACTACGGCGGCGAGATAATCCAGCAACTCAACATAGAGTACGGACCAGACAAGGTCGCAGAGTTCCTCAACCGCGTGTCCAGGATAGGGTCAGTCTACCTGACCCGGAGAGGGTTCTCGATAGGTCTTGAGGACCTTGAGATACCGGACTCCGCGACGGATAACATAAACGAGCTGGTTGAAGAGGCGGTCAACAACGCCCTCGAAGTCATCGAGAAGTTCCACAACGATGAGCTCGAGGCCATCACCGGAAAGACGAAAGAGGAGACAAGAGAGATACAGGTCACCAAGGCCCTCAACGAAGTATTCGCCGACATCGGCGACATAATATCGGACAATGTTGAAGAAGATTCATCCGCGCTGGTCATGGCGGACTCCGGTGCAAGAGGTTCGATGCAGAACGTGACGACGATGGCGGGACTGCTCGGCCAGAACTCGGTCCGTGACCAGAGGATAAACAGGGGATACAAGGGAAGAACGACGTCGCACTTCCAGAGAGGAGAGCTCACTCCGAAGGCAAGAGGCTTCGTATCCTCCAGCATACTTGAAGGACTGAACGCCCAGGAGCTCTTCTTCCACCAGATGTCCCAGAGGAAGGCGCTGATGGACAAGTCGCTCAGGACCAAGACATCTGGATACATGTACCGGAGGGTCTCCAACTCGCTCCAAGACCTGAAGGTCGACTACGACCAGACCGTCAGGAACGCAGAGGGAGAGATCATACAGTTCCGAGCAGGGGAAGACGGCGTCGACCCACAAAAATCCGACAGAGGATTAATATCTACAGATATAGAGACGAGGTGATACAGATGAGCGAAAGACTGCACTGGCGTGAGAGAGCAGAGGATCTTCCACCACGGTACGATGCTTACGGTGGCGAAAAGATGGAGAAACTGCAGGAGAGGTACCATGACATGCAGTACGAGCCCGGAGAGGCTATAGGTCTTGTCGCGGCACAGTCCCTAGCAGAGCCCGCCACACAGCTGACGATGGAAACGTACCACGCCGCAGGAGCCGCACAGGTATCACTCACCGCGGGTCTTCCACGGCTGATAGAGATTGTGGATGCACGGAGGAACCCCAAGACGCCAGCGATGGATGTGCACCTCGTCGAAGAATACAATTCTAAGGAAGACGCGAAGAAGGTCGCGAGAAAGCTGAGAGAGGTCGTATTCGAGGACCTCGTCAGGAAGGACACCATGGACATCATGCAGCTCCAGGTAGAGTACGAACTCAACCCCGAGCTGATGGATGACTACGATGTAGACATGGAGGATGTCAAGAACAGGGTCAAGGACTCGGTCAAAAAGGCAAAGATGGAGATAGACGGGAACAGCTTCGTGCTCGAATCCTCAGAGGAGGACTACAACCTCCGGGACCTGAAAGACCTCAAGAACAAGGTCGAAGAGGCCCGGATAAAGGGTATAAAGGATATAAAGCAGGTCGTCATCCAGGAGGAGGACGGCGAGTGGCAGTTACAGACCGCAGGCACCTCTCTGAGGAAGACCCTGAAGCTTGAAGAGGTGGACGAGACAAGGACGATCAGCAACCACCTCTTCGAGATAAAGAAGGTTCTAGGAATTGAGGCACTGAGACAGCGCATCGTCGAAGAGATAAACCAGACGCTGAAGGCGCAGGGCATCGGCGTCGACGACCGCCACATCATGCTGCTCGCCGACATGATGACAAAGGAGGGCGAACTCAACGGGACGACTCGGTACGGAATAGTGGGCAACAAGGATTCACTGCTCGCACGTTCCGCCTTCGAGGAGACCAAGAAGCATCTGGTCCAGGGATCGCTCCAGGGCGAGCGCGATGACCTGGAAGGTATCACCGAAAACATCATAGTAGGTCAGGCAGTTCCGGTGGGAACTGGGCTGATAGACCTCAGAGCAGGATTCGGTGACGAAAAATAGTCCGAAACAGCACATCCTTTATAAAAACAACGATGCTAGGCTATACTAGAAGGTAATTCTCTGAGGTACAACGACATATGGCAAAGGTAACCTATGACACCAACATGATTCGGACCATCAACATGTTCGAGTCCATCACGGGTGTCAATGCTATCGACTGCGTGATCAAGGATGACGAGGCCTACTTCGTCGTCCCGGAAGGAAAGGCGGGGATGGCCATCGGCAAGGGAGGCAAGGTCGTCCAGAAGGTCCAGAGGAAGCTTGACAAGGATGTCAAGATCTACGAGTACAG
>CAZVPZ010000026.1:0-4715 GCA_964629245.1 uncultured archaeon
CAACGCACACGAGGTAAAAGAAGACCTCTACTTCCAGGAAGCCGAACCGTTCCACGTACCGAGGGAGCAGACAAGGATAATCAACCCCGATGACATCGACCGGGATAACGGGATGCTCAAGTTCTCCGGGGAAGCGAAACAGGTCGAGATGACTTCAAGTCCCTCTGTGGTGCAGGAAGCCTCTTTCACCGTTGACAGGGCTTCTTACACGGTCGGGAAGACCCTCGGCGGTGTAAATGACGCCGTGCTGACCTCCGTGGCGATAACCTCCATAATCGGGCTTGTCAACCCCACGAGCCCCTTCCTCTGGGCTTTGCTGGCGGTGCCGGTTATAATAGGGCTGGCGTGGCGGTGGAAGAGAGCGATGCTGTACACGTTCGTCGCCTGCTTTGTGCCTTATCTTGTCGGCATAACAGGTTTCATGGCTCTGCAGCTGTCGGGCACCGATTTCTCGTATGTCGACCCTGGAGAGATACTGTTGATACTGGGGATCCCGCTCGTGGGTGCAGTGCCCGCTACCATCTACGGTGTTTTCTCCGGTGTACTCAGCAAGCTGGCCTCCAGGGTGACGCGTATTTCGCGGCTCCAGGGCGCGATGCACGGTGTGGGCAGGGAGCGGTCTATAGCGTTCCTTGCGGCAGCCACCACCCTTTCTTCAGCTATCCTGCTGGGCGTGATGTTATCCATGGGCAGGTCCGCTGTTCCTTCCAGCTTCCTGGCTTTCCCCTCCCTCGTCCTTGTCGCGGTAGCCTGGCTCTACAGGGAGGCCGGTGAAGGGGCATCCGCAGGGGAAAAAGGGATTTAAAACTGCTTACCTGAGTCAACTCCGGGAAAGTGAAATTTCTAGACTATCAGGGCCTGAAGGTCTACTGGGACGGACACGCATCGGTCAGGGCGGTCGACGGGGACTTTACCGTGGCGGTCGATCCCTACTCCCGTGTCTCGCCTGACTTCGAGGCGGGTATAGTCCTTGTGACGCACGCTGATTCAGGCCACTTTGACCCCGGGAAACTTGAAGACGTCTGTGGCGACCGGACCTGCGTCGTCGCACCTTCATCCATGGAGGAAGAGGAGATACCCTGCCTCGACATCGAGTACGTTGAAAAGGGAGAGGTCATCGACATCTACGGGGTCGAGATAGAAGCGGTGCCGATGTACAATGACCACCACGAGAGGGGGACTGGACTGGGCTACAGGTTCGTGATGGACGATACCTCCATCTACGTCGCGGGCGACACAGGACTGATAGACGAGGTCCGGGAAATCGAGGGAAATGTGGACATCGCTTTCCTCCCGGTCGAAGGCGTCTTCACGATGGACGTGGAGGACGCTGTCAAGATGGCGGTCAGGGTGAAGCCCGACGTCGTCGTCCCCTACCACTACGGTGAACCCTTCTTTGACGACAGTATCAACCTTAAAGGGTTCGCGTCGGAGCTGGAGGACAGGAACATCAGGTGCAAGGTACTGGGTGAAAAGGGAAAGCTTGAAGACGCTTGAGATACATCCTGGGGACGTGAAGATGGTATCCAGAGATTTCGACACGGTTGAGGTCGAGTTCTACGGGCATGCAAGCCTTAAACTCGTAGATTCGGATGGCTTCACCGTCTACGTCGACCCCTGGGACGACGTGATGGGGAGCTACGAAAGGGACGCGGACGTGATAGTCTCGACCCACGATCACTTCGACCACTTTGACGTTAAGTCCATACAGCAGTTGAAGAAGCGTGATACCGTTCTCATCCTGACCCCAGAATCAGAGGATGAAGCTCCCGGGGACATCGAGACAAGGGTTATAGAGCCGGGAAGGAGCGTGAAGGCGCACGGCCACCGTTTCATGGGAGTACACGCCTACAACGTCGACAAGTTCAGGGAGGCCGACGAGCCTTTCCATCCGAAAGGCTTCTGCACCGGGGTCGTGTTCGAACTCGACGGGGTCAAGTTCTACCACGCCTCCGATACCGACCCGATACCCGAGATGGAATCGCTTCCCCGTGACATCGACGTTGCCTTTCTCCCGGTGGGAGGTACCTACACCATGGACCAGGAGGAAGCGGTCGAGGCGGTCGAGATGGTGCAGCCTGGAAAAGTCGTGCCTATACACTACGGCGTCGTCGATGGGACCAGCGCTGACATCGAGAAGTTCTCCGGGGACGTCGAAAAGAGGACGGACAGCCAGGTCGTCTCTATCGAGTGAAGCTCAGAACATCAGCAGGGGCTTCAGCAGGAGGAACCTCACCTGGTTGAGGAGGCCCTTGCCCTCGTATTCTATATCGCCGGCCTTGAGCCTCTGCTTGAGCTCCTCATAGGGATTTTCAGCCGTGAGCACCGCCCTCAGTGTCTGCCTGTCGGTGGAGGCATCTACCGTGGGTTCGGCGAACCGTCCTTCTTCAAGGCTCGTTATCCCGATACCCTTCATCCCCACCCTGAGATTTATCTGGCCGACATCCAGGTTAACCCTCTGCTCACCCATCAGGGTCTTCACAATCATCCTCAGGTCTTCATTCGCAGAGTTCAGTCTCTCCGCGGCTTCCTCAATCTCCTCGTACCTTATGTCGAGAGAGGGTACATCTCCTATCATCCCTGCGTTCAGGATTGCGAGTATACTGTTCATCTTGACTGCGAAAAGATTGCGCACGGAATTAAAAAAGGGTTTCTACTTGACCGTCACACTTTTCGCAAGGTTCCTGGGCTTGTCCGGGTTGTTGCCTTTTTCAACCGAGGTCAGGTAGGCAATCATCTGGAACGGGACGGTCTCAAGTATCTCCGGGTTGTCATCGCCGGGCAGCTTGATGAAGTAGCTGAAGCCGTCGACCTCCTCCGTGCCAACCCCTATCAGGTCCGCGTCCCTGCTCCTGGCCTCTATGGCGTTGGAGAGTATGTCGTCGTAGCCCGTGCTCTTCAGGAAAGAAACCACGGGAACCCCGTCCTCGACAAGCGCGAGAGTACCGTGCTTGAACTCTCCTCCCGGGAAAGCCTCTGCGTGGACGTATGAAAGCTCCTTCAGCTTGAGGGCGGCCTCTCTTGCGACATCGTAGCCCCGGTTCCGGCCGATGAAGTAGACGTCGTCCTTCCCAGAGAAGTACCGGCTTATCTCCTCTATAGTATCCTCATTTTTTTCCAGTACATCATCTATCTTTCCCGCGGTCTCCAGGAGGGACTTCCTGCCTGTCCGTATCTCACCTGCCGCTGCGTACTTCAGCAGCTTCAGGACCGCAAGCTGTCCGGTGAACGCCTTTGTGGAGGCGACACCTATCTCGGGCCCCGCGTTCACGAAAAGCCTGTGTTCTGCGGTCCTCGCGAGAGTCGACCCTACCACGTTCACTACCGCGAGCACCTCTGCCTCCACATCCTTGAGCACCGATAGAAGGTCCGCGGTTTCCCCGCTCTGGCTCACCGCGATCACGAGGTCGTCCGCCCCTATCTCGTCTTTCCTGTACTCGAGCTCGTGTGACTGCTCGGTTTCAACGTCGTAGCCAGCATCTCTCAGGTACTTGGCGCCCAGCGACGCGGCGTAGCTCGCCGTGCCGCATCCTGTCAGGTATATGTTTTCAGCGCGTTCCATCATCTCGACCGCCTTTTCCAGGTCGGACCGGTCCTGGAAGACAGCCCGCTTGACCGTGCTGGACTGTTCGCGTATCTCCTTCTCCATGAAATGGTCGTATCCTTCCTTCGAGGCCTGTTCGGGATCCCAGCCTATCTCTTTTACCTCTCTTTCCACCCTCCCGTCGCCGCTGTAGATCTCAAGCTCGCCGTCTTTTACAGCGGCGAGGTCGCCGTCTTCCATGAAGACAGCTCTATCGGTATGTTCGAGGAGCGGTGTCACGTCGGAGGCGAAGAAGTGTTCGCCGTCGCCTATACCGATCACGAGCGGTGAATCCTTCTTGAAGCCGACTATCTCCCCTGATTCAAAGGCGGCGACAACGGCGTATGAGCCCTCGATGACCTCCATCGCGCTCCTGCATGCCTCGACGACCGAGCCCGTACGGGCTAGCTCGTCCTCTATCAGGTGGGGTATCACTTCAGTATCCGTGTCGGAGCGGAAGCGGTCTTCGCCGAGCCTCTGCTTCAGCTCTTCGTGGTTGTTGATTATGCCGTTGTGGACAACCGCCACCCTCCCGCTCGAGTCCGTGTGCGGGTGTGCGTTGGTGTCGTTGACCGCTCCGTGGGTGGCCCAGCGGGTGTGGCCGATGCAGGTCTCCCCGTCGAATTCCTCCTCTACTACCTCGTCTATGGTTCCCGCTCCTTTCTCTATCTTCAGCGAAGGGTTGGATACAGCCGCAATTCCCGCGGAATCGTAGCCCCGGTACTCCAGCTTCTTCAACCCGTTAAAAACTTTCTCGACCGCTTCGCCGTCGCCGGTGTAACCTACTATGCCGCACATCTCTACACTCCTTAGATAGTCTGTAGCTATTATAAAAAAGCCAGTTCGACTCCGGTTTTAACCCCGGAGCCAGCCTGTCAGGTTTAAGCCGGGTTTTACCCTTCCCGGACCGAAAGCAGTAAAAGATTTATTATACCGGTTATATTTTTATTACAATGGTAGAGGTATTCAGGAGAAAGGACGGTAACGCAGAAAGGCTGGATTCTGAGCGTCTGGACCAGGAAAAGCTGGGTGCGCTCCAGGACGAGGTCCGGATGGAGATAATGAGAAGGCTCGCCCTTGAACCGTCCTACCCCTCGCTTATAGCAAAGGAGCTTGATACTGGTAAACAGAG
>CAZVPZ010000026.1:4725-5941 GCA_964629245.1 uncultured archaeon
GATGCGGGCCTGATAGAGAGCCACCATGAAGAGAAGGTTTCCGGCGGGCAGGCCACTTTCTACCGTCCCTCCTCCCAGGCATACACCTTCGACCTGGGGGTCGGGGGCGAAAGGGTCTTCCTCCCCGAGTTCGAGGGGGGCGCGGTCGAGTTCCTCCAGCCGCTGGTCGAGGACGGCGAGATCAGGGGCAGCGTGGTCGTGGGTTCGCCTGACCAGCACGGACCGGACCAGGTCAGGGCGAGGGACGGCCACCTAGCGGGCGAGATATGCGCGAAGCTGGGCAACTACGGTAGGGCCAGCGGAGAAGTGATGGTGCTTGACACCGATGTATTCCGGGACGAGGCTTTCGACCAGGACATGCTCCTTCTCGGGGGCGTGCTGACGAACACCGTAACGAAGAAGTTCAACGAAGAGTTCCCGGCCTACTTCTCCGGTGAGGAGTTCCCCTACAGGGAGATAGAGACCCCGGAGGACACCTACAGGGAGGAAGCGATCGGAATGGTTGCGAAGACCGGGACAGGGGAGGGAAACACCGTCTTCCTGGTCGCAGGTATACGGGGCGTGGGGACGAGAGCAGCGGTACTTGCCTTCAAGGATCTCGGGAGCATCGTCTCTGATTATAAAGGCGGGGATTTCTATAGACTGGTTAGAGGCATGGACATGGACGGCGATGGTAGGATAGACGACTACGAGGTGGTAGAGTGACCGACTGGAAAGTGTTCCAGAGCGACGTGCTTGACATAATAAAGCAATACCAGGGCTACTTCGACTTTTTCGAGCGGGTGGGAAACCTGGGAGAGTCCCGTCCTGACTGCTTCGCCCGTGTTACCCGGGAGGGGAAAAAGGAGATATGGGTGCTGGACGCCAAGAACAAGGACACGGTGAGAGACAGGGACATTGAAAGGATGGAGAAGTACCTGGAGATGGTCCGCGCGAATCCAGTTGACGTTGGGCTTGACGCAAAGGAACTCTCAGGGCACGATATCCGGGGTATTTTCATAACAAGGTCGGGTTCTGATGGGTTGCAGGGTCACAAGACGGTAGGGTTTTCCGCGCTCCATTCCTTCCTCCAGCAGGAACTGGTGTACACAGACACCTCCAGGGTCGTGAGCGATGTCGCGAAGATGATGGAGAAGAGGCAGCTCTCACAGGGGCAGGCCCGGATGCTGTTCCAGAGCATCAAGCCGTACGGAATATCTTCACGGGATCTGACGCG
>CAZVPZ010000026.1:5951-11803 GCA_964629245.1 uncultured archaeon
GCATCAAGCCGTTCGAGAGGGCGATGGAGGAAGCGCTCGAAAAGCTGAGGGAGCTGGAGACACGCTATGTCGGGCTTGAACTTCGTGAACCCCCGTTCGAGTCCCAAGAGTTTGACGTGGCGGTGGACGCGGTGCTGGTGCATGAACCGCGGGACACTGTTTTCCTGATAGATATACCCTACACGGAAGAGGCGCTTGACCATGTCGGGGAGAAGATAGAAAGCATACGTGAGGAGCTGCAGAGGGTCGACAGGTCGGTTTACTACGCGGCGATAAACACTCTCGATTCGAGAGAAGCCGGGCACATCTACCGGGCTGATGAGATAGAGGAAGAGGTGAAGAGCGCCGCAGGTATCGTCTCTCCTGACGAAGTCGCAGACCTCTATACCCCGCGAATCCCGAGCGAGAGGGAGTACGGCGATGGTTTCGTGGAGGTTTGTGACACCGCGGGACTGGGTTTCCAGCTGAAGGTCAGCAGTGAGGACGACATCGAGCACTCTATCGAGGTCTCGATGCCTGTAGAGGCCGCTACCCGTTTCAGGGAGAACGCGATGAACTCCAGGAAGGACTTCGGGAACATCGCGACCGACGTCTTCAGGCAGCGGATAATAGTGGAGGAGGACTGCAGGATAAGGTACGGAGAGGTCGTCGAGCCGCTCGACTCCTACCGCGACTCGGTGAGGAGCATCTACCAGAAGGCGGTCAACCCCTGCCTGGCGAAGAAGGCCAACAGCGTCTACTGATCGTTGATAAAATCTACGAAACGAACAGCGCCGAAATCCTCGGTTTCGCCATCTCTGAACCTTTTCAGCCGCTGGACTCTTCCCCGGGAAACAGGTGCCACTATAACACCTCCCTGCTTCAGCCTTTCTTTCGCACGGTCCATCGAGTCGATGGCACAGGAGTAGAGGATACGGTCGAAATCGCCTTCAACCGCGTCCATCCCACTGCCTTGGACCACCTCAACGTTCTCACGTCCTTCCAGTGCATCCCGGGACCTCGCGACCAGTCCCTCCTTTATCTCAACCCCGGTAACGCTCGCTGCCAGTTCGGACAGTATTGCAAGCTGGTAGCCGGAGCCCGACCCTATTTCCAGCACCTCGTTACCATCTTCCACATCCAGCAGCTCGGTGTTTATCGCCACCATGTGCGGGGCGGAAATCGTCGCTCCCTCTCCTATAGGGACGGCGTGGTCCTGGTAGGCCTGGCCGCGGTAGTTCTCAGGTATGAAGTCTATCCTGTCAACGCTCCTGAACGCCTCTTCAACCCTGTCAGTCTCTATACGTCCGTTCGCGCGGAGGTAGTCGACCATCACGTCGTTTGAGTCCATTGTTTATTAATGATGTCTCTATATATTCAAATAATATGGACACGGAGAAGTTCCGTGAGAGGAAGCAGCTAGAAGCGGTCGTGGAAAAACTCGACAGGGATGTCGACGCCGTGATAGTCGAGGGCTTCATGGACAAGCAGGTTCTCCTACGTCTGGGTTTTACTGGTAAGATTTTCCTGTCAGCCGAGAGATCTATCGAAGAACTTGCCGAAGACGTCGAACGCGGCACGGAGCGTGTCGCGGTCCTGACGGATTTCGATACCCATGGGAAGGACCAGAACAGGAAGATATGCCACGCCCTGCAGGGAAGGGTAGACGTGATAAACGCCGCACGTAAGGAGTTCGGCTCCCAGCTGACATCGACCGGCAGGATGGCCGTCGAGGACGCGAGGCCTCTCTTCCGCTCGAAGAATGACAAGTTCGTTGAGGCGCGTCTTGACGGTCTTTTCTTCAGGGGCTGAAAAGGTTCTCTGGCTTTCCTTCCGGGACGCACCGCTCTAGTAGATATCGTCGACCTTTGAAGCCATGATGAAGTCGTTCTCGTGGAGACCGTCTATCTTGTGGGTGTAGAACTTCACAGTCGCTTCCCCCCAGGTGAACTCGATGTTGGGGTGATGGCCCTCTTCCTCAGCGACTTCCCCGACGCGGTTCACAAAGTCGAGCGCCTCCTGGAAGTCCTCGAACTCGAAAGTTCGCCGGATGTGGTGGCTGTCGACCGCCTCCCATCCATCGTCGAGGTTCTCCATGTAACGCTCGATTTCCTCCTCACCGAGAGGTTCCGCGCCCTCACGGCACGGCGTGCATTTCTCTCCTGAAAGCTCTCCCATATTTTGCTGGTGTTGTCCGAACACTAAAAAACTATTTCTGGAACTCCGCGAGACTTGACTGGTCCTGTTCGAGAGCTCTCGCGCTGAAACCTTTCTCGCGTGAAAGGTAGGATGCGAACGCCTCATCGAAGCCATGGTGCGTGTAGACACGGTCGGGCTCGACTTTTTCGACCACGGACACGAGATCGTCGAAGTCGCAGTGGTCGGAGAACGGGAAAGCGCGGTCATAGCCGCCGCGGAAAATGTAGGAATCGTCGACAGCCCACCCGGAGAAACCAGCCTTGACACCTCCCAGCCGCTCCACAAGGCTGTTAACCCATTTCTTCCTCGCTAGTGAGGTCGGGCCTATGAACACCGTGTCCTCGTCCATCCTGTCCTTCTTGAACTCCTCTGCCCGGAATTTCAGGTCCGTGATGGACGCGACGGTCTCGTTCATCTCGAACACTTTCTGGCTCGCGAGTACTGGACCTTCCGTCACCTCCTGTATCAGGTGCTGTATCTTCTGGGCCTTTCCCAGGCTGTACGCGAACAGGAAGAGAGGTTTCCGCGAATCCTCCACCCAGTCCTTTATCCTCTTCTCCAGCTCCTCCTGATCGGGAAAGCGGTAGGCAGGCACTCCGTAGGTGGTCTCGAGCACCAGGATATCCGCGTCAACCGGCTCGAAGCCGGGTAGATAGGCGCGTTCCCGGGTCGAGACATCGCCGGTGTAGAGGACTTTATCCTCTCCCTCGACCACTGCCGCACTGGAGCCGATTATGTGGCCGGAGGGGATGAGTTCGACCGATTCCCCCTCCACCCGCTGGAACTCCTTTCCGGTCCTTGCACGGGCAAGTGCGGCTGTCTCCTCCGAGCAGAGTATCCGTGCTTCCCTCGACGGGAGGTGGTCGAAATGGGCGTGGGATACGAAGTTGAGCTCTCCTGAGGCCTTTTTACCGTCCATCACTATCCTCCTGCTTCCCCGGATCTCTATCCCGTCTCCCAGCCGTATCATCAGGTGTTTAGGTTGTAGAGAAAGCTTGAAACCAGCTTCGATAGGCCTTTATTTTAAATACGAACTAGCACCTATCAGAAACATGGGAAGCAAGATCATAGAGGGGGATGTAGTCAACCTGGACCGGGAGGCGCTTATCCGGACCTCGAAGCCCCTCTTCTATGGTTACACGTTTATCGCCGGCGTCGCGATGACGATGTCGACAGCATACGCAGGCACACTGATGGGTCTTGCGGTGCTGGCATCGCTCACATTTGTCTCGGCCGCGCTTGCAGAGGGTATGGAGGAGGACTGGCAGTCTTTCCTCGACCTTATAGCTATCACCGCGCTCCTGCTTGCGGTGCTGTTCGCGTCTTACACCTCGGCCGCGCTTTCCATGGTGTAACTTCATTTAAATCTGGGGTGTCTCTTAATCCCTGCGGGGTCGTAGCTCAACTTGGCAGAGCGTCCGCCTCCAGTGAGTGTTACGCTACAAAAACGCAGTAAGGCATGTACCGCATGCTTTCCGACTGGAGGTATGAGGTCTAGAAGCACAAGCTTCGGCCGATGATTAAGTCTGCAGTCTGAGAACGGGGACAGCGGAAGGTTGCGGGTTCAAATCCCTCCGACCCCATGTCTTCTTTTTTATTCCAGCGAAGGCCAAACAGGTTTATGGCCAACGGGATGGCGGGATCCGGCTCGGACGACAGCTTCCAGAGGACGCTGGCTATACTGCTTGTGGTCTTTTTCTTCGCCTTCCTGTTCGCTTCCGGTGTGGCGGTCTACGAGTACCTCCAGCTTCAGGAACTTCGGGGCCAGAACCAGGAGCTCGATGAGAGGGTGTCTGAGCTGGAGAACAGGACGAGCCAGATCCAGTCGCTGAAACAGAGGATTTCAGATTTGAAGGGGGAGAGAAACAAGGTATGCGAGAAGGATAACGCCTGCGAGTCGCTGAGTCCCGGGGACAGCTACAGGTGCAGTTCGAACTTCACGGCCGACGGCGACGGGGAATACCTTTGCACCTGCTCGAGTTCGTGCGAGCCACAGTTCAGCTGATGGCCCATACTTAAATTCGGCGCGTGTCCTAGTTGGTTTATGCCGGGCGAAGAGGACTACGAAGAGGTCTTCCGTGTCCTTGAGAGGGGGCAGGAAAAGCTTGAAGATCTTAAGAGCCAGAGAAAGGAGCTTATAGAGGCCAACCAGAAGCTTGTCAAGCTGGTAAAGAAGCTCCAGAACATACTGGAGGAGGAGACCGAGCGCCGGTCATTCGATGTTGACGACCACAGTTACTCCTTCGAGGAGGGATGGCTTCCCACGGATATGATGAGCGAGGAGGATCTTGAGATGGGTAACGATCCCGACCTCGAGGAGATAGACGACCAGGTCAACGAGGTCATACGGGAGATGAAGCGCGCGCAAAATTTTAAAAGCAAGTAAAATCGGTTGTTTACTAGGTGATAAACTATTTCAGAAACTTACCAGTGTCCTGTCTGCGGCGAGGAGTTCGACTCCGAGCACGGCAGGAACGTCCATGAAGGGAAGGAGCACCCCCACCAGCGCGCAGAGGAGCTGAACGCTCTCGTAGACCAGTTCGAGCAGGAAGCTGACAAGGCGCTGGATATCAAGGAGGAGATGCAGAAGCTGAGGGATCGCGTCCGGGACCTGAAACAGGAGAAGGCTGACTTGGAGGAGACGGTTGAAGATTTGCGTTCGACGAAGGAAAAACTGAAGGAAGGCATCAAGCAGAGGAAGGAGGATGTAAAGGACCTGAAGACCAGGCTTGACGCGATGAAGGATGACAAGGAAGAACTCAAGTCGGAGAAGCAGTCGATGGAGAGGAAGATAGAGAACCTTGAGACCGAGAAGGAATCGCTAGAGGAATCGCTCTCCCAGACCGAGGACCTGCTCCTCAAGCTGAAGCACCAGGTCAGGGAGTTCGACGACCAGCTGGACGAACCCTGATTCTTTCTATTTTCTTGTCTCTGACCTTGCTCCGTGTCCGGTTTTTCGAACAATTAAAAAGCTTCCCTGTTTAAGGTTTCAACATGCCAGAGGACGATGATTACAGAGAGGCTCTGGATGGAACGGTTGGGGAGGCTCGGTACGATATCGAGCAGATGGATGACCCCGACTATTCACGGCTTCTGGAACTCGAGGAACAGGGCAAGGATAGAGTCACCCTGAAAAGGTTCATCAGGAGCCAGATGGATGAAGAACCCGAAGAAACGGGAGAAGAGGAAGAGACGGAAGAAACACAGGAACAGGAAGAAGGGATCGCGCAGGAAGTGGATACCGGAGAAGGGGGACTTGACCTGGACGCGCCGGAGCAGATGCTTTCCGGTTCCGACAGGTTCCTGGACTCGTTCTCGGTCACCGAACTCCTCGTACTCGGGCTTTTCATCGGGATAGTTGTCGGCCTTGTGGTTGGTTACAACGTCGGCGATCGGAAGGTAACCGGTCCGAGCGGAGATGCCCAGCAGGCACGGACTGCTGTTTCCAACCTGGTAGGTGCCGGAACTTTCAACGGCACCGTGAACGTTCCCCAGCCGGAGACGAGGCACGGGATGTACTACTTCAACGTGTCCTTCTCCCAGGAGACACCCAACGGGACAGTCACCAACTACCGCGAGATCTACATGACCAAGGACGCGGAACTACTGTTCCCCGTCATCAGCTTCCCGTTCCAGAGCCCGATAAACGTTCAGGAGAGGATCTCCCAGCTGCA
>CAZVPZ010000027.1:0-11641 GCA_964629245.1 uncultured archaeon
CGATGATGGACATGGAGGGAGCGTAGTAGCCGAGATATTCCTTATCTATCAGCTCGAACTCCTCGACCGCATACCGGCTCCAGAGGAAAACCATAATCCCGATGTTGGCGAGCACCACGCCGCTGTCAAAGTGGTGGCTCCCGGTGGTGAAGGCGGCTCCCGTCGCTGCGGCTATTATTATGGTGGGCGTGTAGACTCTGACAAGGGCCTCTATCTCCTCGTTGAGGAGCAGCAGTGTGCCGACGACGAGCGGGTAGAGCAGCCAGAGCATGTTCGCACCACCCCATGAGATGGTGAAGAATCCGAGAGCGATCCCCGACACTATGCCGGAGATGCTGTCTTTCCTCTTCCAGCCGCGGGTGAAGAAGTAGAGCGTAACCATCATGAAGAACGTTCCAATCGGCTCCTTCTCGAAGAAACCGGCCGAGGTCCTGTGCATTATCCCTGCGACGACCGCCATGAAGAAGGCGGCGGAAACACCCGCGGTCTTGTCGAAGAGCTCTTTTCCAAGTAAATAGGCGAATATGACGCTTAAAGCTCCCATGAAGGCAGGGTAGAACTGTGCCCATTCTAGGAAACTGTCGAAGAACAGGAAAGGGCCCAGCCAGTATATTATCGCGGGAAAGAAGAGGTCTCCCTGGTCGAGCAGGTAGGTCGGGGTGTTGTACGGGAAGTAGCGTATGAAGTCGGTGACGGGAAGGTTGCCCTCGAAGGCGATGTGCTGGGCCATCCTGTAGATCATGTACGGGTCGAGGGCCTGCAGGTACCGCATCCCCTGCTCGGGGCGGTACCGGAGCCAGAGACCTAGAAGGAAGCATGCAGCCACTAGGTGGACTGTCCAGTGCTTCTTCAATCCCTCCACGGTGAAGAACTCGTCGACCTTTTCTGCCGCCCTCGATATCATTTATAGCTTGGAATAAGGCTGGAGTTTTTTTATGCCCTCTCATCCCCGAGCGTTTAAAAGGATTTTAAACTGAAACGTTCCTAGTGGAGCTTGAAAACTATTTTAACCGGGTTTACGCGAACTACGACCGGTATATGGTGGTGCCGGCAGTCATGGTGCTGCTGGCTCTAGCGGTGCTGGGTTACAACTATGCCACGACTGGCGAGATACTGGAGAAAGGAATCGACTTCACTGGAGGTTCTGAGATAACCTACAACGTTCAGGGAGATTTCACGTCGACCGAGATAGAGCGCGTCTTCGCCGGCGCGGGTAGACCTGATGTGGACGCGGTCAAGCAGGTGTCGGGCAACAGGACGTACCTTCTGGTCCAGCTACCGCCGCCTGACATGACGACCGAGAAAGCTGAATCGGTGCTATCCGACGCAGGGTACGACGCCAGCGTCGAAAGCTTCCGGTCTATATCCGCCTCGGTCTCCGGGGAGTTCTTCACCCAGGCCCGGCTCGCATTTGTCATGGCCTTCACCATCATGAGCCTCGTTATATTCGTGGCTTTCAAGGACATAGTCCCATCGCTTGCGGTGATATTCGCAGCTGCTGGAGACGTGCTGTTCGCGGCCGCAGGGATGTCCCTGCTCGGCATACCTCTCAGTCTAGGTTCGCTGGCAGGACTCCTGATGCTCATAGGTTATTCCGTGGACACGGACATCGTGCTCTCGACACGGGTGCTGAAGAGGACTCGGGGCGCGCTAAGGGAGCGTATATGGAGCTCGGTCAAGACAGGTGTGACGATGAGCTCGGGTGGTATCGCGGGTTTCACCATACTCTACATCGCGTCGATGCTGATAGTCGGGCCCTCTGAGCTTTCGAACATCGCGGGTGTCATGGTTATCGGTCTTCTCGCGGACATGCCCATCACCTGGCTCGGTAACGCCATAGTACTGAAGAAATACGTCAATGGAGAGCTCGACTACCTTGAGGAGGTGTTCTCATGGAGCTGAAGCCCCTGCTGAAGGAGTGGAGGATATGGGTGCTCCTTCTCTCACTTCTCGCCTCCCTCGTACTACTCGGACCACACTACGAGCAGGACCAGTCGGGCGAGGTTACGCTCGCCACAGGAATCAACAAGGGCCTCGACCTCCAGGGCGGTATACGGGTCCTGCTGAGCATACAGTCGGAGAACGTCTCTCAGGCGAACGTAGACCGCGTGAAGAACATACTCGAGACCAGGGTGTCCGCGTTCGGACTGACGGAGACGGATATACGTACCGTGAGGCTGGGCGACGAGTACCGGATACAGATAGAGGTGGCCGACACCAACCAGACTCGACTGGAGCGACTGATCTCGCAGGAAGGAAGCTTTGAGGCAAGGATGCCTTTGCCGGTAGCGGGCACCAAGAACTTCACCCTGGAGAACACGTATACGTTCACCCGCACCGGTTCCGGCGTGAGCGTTAGCGGTGAGATCTACCGGCCGGGCGACGAGTTCCGGCTTGATGGCACGAAGTTCTACTACGTCAATGATACGGAGAACGCGGCCAACCTAGAGGTGGTGGCGTATAGCGGCCAGGATGTCCAGGAGGTGTTGAGGACTGACTCGCTGGTCCAGCAGACGGGAAGCGGCTACTCGTTCAGGTTCCCCGTCATAATCTCCACGGAGGCGGCGGAGAACGTGAGGCGTGTTGCGTCCAACTACCAGACCATACTGCTCCAGAACAACCAGCCCTACCTCGGCCTTGAAAACGGCCAGCCCGCACAGCTGAGGCTCTATGTCGATGAAAGCCAGGCGAGCTCTCTCAACGTCGCGGCCTCTTTCAAGCGGGACGTGGTCACCCAGCCGTCGATAAACGGCGGCGGCAATACTGCGGCGGATGCGAGAGCGGAGATGAAACGTCTCCAGTCCATACTTGAGTCGGGAAGGCTCCCGTACCCGGTCGAGATACAGAGCATATCGACTATCTCGTCCTCACTCGGGGGCGAGTTCCTTTCCGCGGCCTTCATATCGATAGTGCTCTCCCTGTTCGCGGTGGGCATCCTGGTGTTCATACGCTACGGCGACCCGAGGATTGCGGTCCCGATAGTCATCACAGGCTCCTCCGAGGTCTTCATACTGGTAGGTGCTTGGTTCTCGACCGTCGCAACCCTGGACCTCGCTTCCATAGCAGGCATCATCGCGGCTGTCGGAACCGGTGTAGATGACCAGATAATCATAACGGACGAGTCCGGGAGGGAGAAGATAAGGAGCTGGAAGAAGAGGATGAAGCGCGCGTTCTTCGTCATCTTCACCTCTGCCGCTTCGACCATCGGCGCGATGCTCCCTCTCGTCACACCCGAGATATCGACTCTCGCGGTAGGCGCTGCAGGGATCGGCCTGATAGGGTTCACGCTCCAGGGAAAGAGGAACCCTCACTACATCGCTATAGGAGGATTTGCGGTGGCGGTATCCGCTATCAGCTGGACCCTCGACCCGTCAGCATTCGCTCTCCAGGCGGTGAAAGGATTCGCGGTGACGACGATACTGGGCATCATGGTAGGTATAACGATCACGAGACCGGCGTACGCCAAGTTCCTGGAGCACCTCAAGTAGTGGTTCTTTTTCAACACCGGCAAGCCATCTTCACTTGTGGAAGTATTCATCACAGGCGGTGCCAACGGCATCGGGAGAGCGGCGGCGGAACAGCTGGCCGGGAAAGGGCACAGTGTGACTGTGTTCGACCGGGACGACGAAGCGCTCGGGACCCTTCCTGAAGAGATCGATAGGTTCGAGGGCGATGTCTACGATGAGGAAAGGGTCGAGGAGGCTCTCGACACGGGAGATTTCGATGTCGTCGTGAACTGCGCTGGCTACTACGAGCTGGGAGCCATCGAAGACATGGATGCGGAGACGGTCGAGGAACATTTCCGGACGAACGTCTTCGGTCTGCTCAACGTTACCCGGAACGCGGTGCCCCGGCTGCGGGAGACCAGTGGCAGGATTGTGAACGTGTCGTCGGTTGCGGGACGAATCTCCGTGCCGTTTTTCGGCGTCTACTCGGCCACCAAGTACTCTGTGGAGGCTATAAGTGATGCGCTCCGGATGGAGCTGAAAGATACTGGCGTCGACGTGGTTATAGTCGAGCCCGGACCTGTAGAGACCGGGTTCAACAGGAGGGCGAGGCAGAAACTGGAGAAGTACCTGCCTGGTTCGTCCTACTCGGAGAAGTACACGGAGGTGCTTGAGGAAGGAGGGATGGACGGCGTCTCACCGGAGAAAGCCGGTAGAAAACTGGTGAAGGCGGTCGAGTCGGACCGTCCAAGGGCCCGGTACACGGTCACCTGGCAGGCCTGGCTCGGTCCGAAGGCGAAGGCCGTTACCCCTGCCTTTCTCTGGGATAGGCTGGTAGAAATTATGAGTTGAGCTACTGCAGTTCCATCACGGCTTCTGCGATGTCGCCGTGTTTTTCTAGCGTCTCGCGGGCTTCCTCCTCGCTTGCGCCCGTCTTCTCCATCACCAGTTCGATATCCTCGCCGCTGACTTTCTGGCCTGCTTCCTCCTCTGTGTAGTCGCCCTGGAGCTGAAATACCTCCTGTCCCTGGGCGTCTATCTTTGATATCGACGGGTTCTCGAAAACGAGTTTCCGGTCTCCCACCTCGACTGTTACGCGGTCGGCATCTATCTCCTCCATGTCGATACCCATCTGCTTCATCATCTTAGTCATATCCTTGCCGCCGAACATGTGACCCCATTAAACCCTATTTTTTAAATCGCTGGTCCCGAGGCATCAACATGATAGGGCACCTGGTCATAATAGCGGCTGGAGTGATTTCAGGAATCTTCACAGGCTTTATTCCAGGTCTTCATCCTAACACGGTGGTTTTTGGTTCTCTGCCCCTCTATTTTGGCTCTGGAATAGATTTTATATCCTACATGAGCTTCATATCAGGGATGTCTGTCTCCCACACCTTTCACGACTTCCTTCCCGCGATATTCCTCGGTGTTCCGGAGGCGGAATCGGCTCTCTCAGCCCTGCCCGGCGCCGAGATGGCGGCGGAGGGACTTGGAGGCGAGGCCTACCTCTACACGGTGGCTGGCGGTGCTGTCTCGGTGACCGCAATCGTTGCGAGCGCGCCTTTCCTCCTCATTTTCCTGGAGCCGATTTACACCGCTCTGGAGGAGTTCATGGGACAGCTGCTCCTGTTCTTCCTTCTTGTGATAATCTTCCGCTCCGACCGTCTGCTCAACTCAGTGGTGATCGCGTCGCTTTCAGGAGCTCTCGGGCTCGCGACGTTCTCGATGCCGGTGAACCAGGAATTCGTGCTACTGCCTGTATTCGCGGGACTTTTTGCCGCACCCTCTGTGTTCCACGCCCTGAAGTCGGATTTACGTCCTGGTGTTCAACAGAGTCAGTGGGAACTGGACCGGGAGGGGGTGATTAGAGGAGGAGCCGTGGGTTCGCTGGCAGGAGCTATGGCAGGCGTCTTCCCCGGTATGGGTGCCGCGACCTCGACATCCTTCCTCACCCCGCTTATAGACAGCCGGAGAGAGTTCCTGGCTGGTATGGGCGGGGTGAACACCTCCGACATCCTGATGTCGTTTATCTCCCTCTACACTATCGGAAAGGCGCGCTCCGGATCATCGGTCGCTCTCCAGAGTCTTTCAGAGGTAACGCCTCCTGTAACCGGTTTCCTGATCGGGGCGTCACTCTTCTCGGCGGGCATCGCTGTGGCAATCGCACCCACCAGCCTCGGCTTTTTCGTCTCTACCCTCGAGAGGCTGGATTTCAGGAAGCTTCTGCTTTCCGTGCTCTTTCTCCTGACCGCGGTTACATTCCATCTCACTGGTTTCCCGGGCCTCCTGATACTCGCTACGGGTGCTTTCCTTGGTTACGCTGCTCTGCTGGCGGGTGAACGCGCGGCGTGCATGGCGGTTTTGATGGTCCCCGCGATAGCCTTCTACACGAAAACAGCTTTAATTATGAGCTGAAAAGTAGGGTTTATGGACAGTCAAAAAGGTTTCGTTCTCGTACTCGCCGCTATCCTGATCGGACTTTTCTGGCTGATGCTGCAGCCTTTTCTCGCATATATCCTCGGCGGCGTGATACTTGCTTTCGTGCTCCACCCTTTCCAGGAGAAGCTCTCGCCTTTCCTGGGGTCGAGGGTGACCGCATCCCTACTGATAACGGGGTCGCTGCTGATAGCCCTGGTGCCGATGACCCTTGCAACGATACAGGTGGTGAACGACGCGGGGGATATATCGGCGGACATCCGGGACACGGATATAATCAATACGACACGCATGGAGCAGAATATAATGGAGTACACGGGGAGAAATTTCGACATAGAGAGCGGTGTGGACGCGGCAGTGACTGAGTTCACGACCGTCACGTTCGGAAGCTTCTCCCAGCTGGTGAACCTGGTTACCAACATCTCGATTGGCATAACGATAATGCTGTTCCTGATATACTACCTGCTGAAGGATGGCGAGGAGTTCGTGGAATGGATAAAGAGCGTTACCCCTCTCCCGATGGACATACAGGAGAACCTCTACGAGAGGATTGACAGGACCACCTGGGCGGTTATCAAGGGACACGTGCTGGTGGCGGTGACACAGGGGCTGCTCGCGGGCATAGGGCTGGCGCTGACCGGCGTCCCCAACTGGGTGTTCTGGACCTTCGTCATGGTTCTGCTCGGCTTCATACCCATAATTGGGACCATCTTCGTATGGGGTCCTGCTGGCATATACCTCGTAATGGTGAACCGTTTCGAGGCAGGGGTCCTGCTCCTGATCTATGGAACCATCGTTATGCTGGCGACCGACAACTTCATGCGCCCGTTTGTCGTGGACAAGAGCGCTGAACTGCATCCGGCAGCGATAATAATAGGTTTAATAGGCGGCGTTTACCTTTTCGGAGCTCCAGGACTCTTTATAGGTCCGATACTTCTTGGAATACTCAAATCAGTTCTTCTGGTCTTCGAAAACCATTACGAAGATTTATAAACACCTTTTCTAATTATAAGTAAACATGACTACTATAACTGAAGCCGCGCTTGCAGCGTCGGTTATTCTGGGCTTGGTGTCTATTCCGGCTGTTTCTGAAACGGGAACACCTACTGGAGCCTTTTCCGGCTCGCTACCAAATGTTTCCAGCACTGATTCGATGCCGCGCGAGGTGTCTATATCCACTTCGCCGGACGGTTTCAGGAGGACTGTGGAGACCGCTTTCGATGAGTTCAGGACGATAGTTGTCTCCCAGTCCACGAACATAACCCTAGAGAATCCCGGTTCGCGCCTTGAAGTCCAGCGTACCCCGTCACGCACTATCTGGACACTCACGACCGCCTCCGGGACGCTCAAGCTATCGAAGTCGGGTGATGCCCGACTGGAGGAGGTCTCAACCCCCTCAGGAACCTTGAGGAGGATTGAGAGCCACGGCGTAGTCACCGAGGACTTTGAGGGTTCGGACCGTGCCGCGGTGGAGGACTCGCGTGAGAAGCTGAGGGAGTTGATGGAAGACCGGAAGCAGGAGGTCGAGAGACGTTCCGCCCGGATGCAGATGGAGCAGTACGAGGGCAGTATATCCCTCAACGTCTCCTCTGGGGCCTCTGGCAAGGAATACGCGGTTATAACGAATGAGATGGAGTCGACCTTGGATGTCGAGGGCTGGACTATCACCGACACGGTTTCCAGCCACGAGTTCGATGACGTCACAGTCCCGCCCGGTGGCCGGCTCTACGCCTACACCGAAACCGAGGTCGAACCGACGGATGAGGGAGCTGTGAACGTCTACGGCACCGGAATCGCCTGGAACGATGGCGGCGACACCGCGATCCTCCGGCACACGAAAGGCCAGGAAGTGGCGAGGTACGAGTACTAGAGCTTCTCGACCTTGCCCTTGACCCTGTATTTTTCTCCGGTAAGGATCTTCCTCAGCACCATCTCTTCCTCACCGGTAACCACCACCAGTCTTTCGATCGGGCTCCTTAAACCGCTTAGCTGGCTCTTGAGCCAGGGCACGGTCCCCAGTAGTACATACAGGTAGAGCATTAGAACAAGAGAGGTTTTATTGAAGCCTAGAAATCTTACTGACAGGTTTCCAGCGCCTGCGAATGCTAAACCTGTAGCTGCACCTTTAAAAAGTCCTTTTCTATCCATTGGAGATATTTTGGTTCGCAGAAGCTAAAAATCTTGGCTTAATCTTCGTTGTCTAGGCCCAGAATCTGGTGGTAGTAGTACTGCTTGGCGAAGTAACCGCCCTCGTATCTGTGATTGCTTTCTTCCTCGTCTTCCTTGTCTGGGAAGGTGCTGAAGCTTATGACGTACACGACCGCAAGTATGAAAACGTACATCGACACGAAGAAAGCGACGGAGCTCGGGGACAGGAAGTTCCTTATGAATGAGTAGAACGCAAAAATGGAGGCTGCTGCCAGTATCTCTCTCTTCATCTGGTCCGAGATTCTCGCGACTATCATGTGATCCCTGTCTAAAATCGGGAAGGGGACGCTAAAGTATGTACAGGGACAGGTTTTTCTTCTTCCGGTTCGTAAAACCTGGTATGCCGGTCTACTACCAGTGCCCTGACTGCGGCTTCAAGCAGAGGTCAAAGGCTGAGAAACGTGTGAAATGCCACCGTTGCGGCCGCTCCTACCTGAAACGCGACGCGAAGAAGACCGAAAAGTCTGGGGACGGCACCGAAGGTTTCTTCAGGTTCAAGAAAAGCTGAACTAGAAATAAGTTGGCGTCCCTAAAGTTCCTTATGTCCGGCTTTTTTATCGACGCGGAGGACTTCGACCTGGAGCTCACGATGACGTGCGGCCAGACTTTCTGCTGGAACCGTCTTGAAGGCGATTTATACGGTGAGGGGGGCGACAGGTTCTACAGCTTCCGACGGGGGGAACCTGTTATAGTCGAGCAGAGGGGTGACAGGCTGTTCGTAGAAACTGAACTCTCGCGTGGCGAGGTGAGGGAAGCGCTCGGTCTCGACCACAACCTCGCACAGATCTTCAGCGGATTCCCTGAGGACCCACAGATGCGTACTGCGCTGGAAAACTTCTGGGGTCTCCGGGTGGTCCAGGATGAGTTCTTCCCCTGCCTGGTAAGCTACCTGTGTTCGCCACAGATGCGTATCCCGCGTATAAAGAAGATGCATGACAGCATGGCCAAGAAGTGGGGTGAAAGGATAGAGTACGACGGCCGGGCGCTCCATCGGTTCCCGACACCGGAGCAACTCGGCGACGCTACGGAGCAGGAGCTCCGGAATCTGGGTGTAGGCTACCGCGCGGAGTACATAGTCGAAACTACTAAGATGGTGAGAAGAGGGGACGTAGAGCCGGAGGTTATCCGATCCATGTCTTACGGGGAGGCCAGGCAGGAGTTGAAGCGGCTCCACGGGGTTGGGGACAAGGTGGCTGACTGCGTCCTGCTTTTCTCGCTTGGCTTTCTCGAGGCAGCACCCCTGGACACCTGGGCGAAGAAGGCACTGAGGGCGCACTATCCGCGCCTCCACTCGGAGAAGTACGATGAGGCGTCTGAAAACCTCCGGGGCTATTTTGGTGAAAACGCGGGCTACGCCCAGGAGTACATATTCCACGCGGCCAGGAAAGGCGTCTTGGATGTGTAACAAACTAAACTCTTTCTGATGATCTTACCGTTATGGAAGTGCCTGAAAGACACCGGTATGCCGCGGCTGCGATAGCGGGGATGTCGCTGCTGGGCGAGGGCGCGCTGATATTCGAGATGTCCCCGGTGACTGTCTTCACCTCAACACTGGTGGGAGGTATCGCCGGTGTCTACTTCTACGCATACGGTTTCGGTGATAACGGATGAAGGAGCAGGAAAAGGTGGAGGAGTTCATGGAGGAGCACTGCCTCGAGGCAACTAAAGGATTCAGGATCTTGGATCTGGTTTCTGAGGTCGGTGAGGTTGCAGGAGACGCGGCCAAGAGCGCGGACTACGGTCTCGAGCCGGATGAACTGGAGGTGGATGAGGACGAGATAGGTGACGTGCTTTTCTCGCTTCTTGCCTTGGCGGAATCTCTGGGTATCGACTCATCGGATGCACTTGAGAAATCGCTGGAAAAATACGAGTCGAGGATAGGACGGAAGGGTGATCCCGGATCAGGGTAAAGCTGATACGCGACGATCTGGATGAAGAAGTGGAGAAGGAGGTCGAGGTCGATGATGAGGCGAGCGTTTCGGATCTGCTTGACGGTGAAGACATCGAAAGGCAGGAGGTGCTCGTATCCCGCAACGATACCCTAATATCCGGACAGCACTCTCTTGAGGACGGCGACGTGGTCAGAGTGTTCGACGTGATCGCGGGGGGCTGAGCTTTTTATGAGTGAATGTTCTAAACACTAAGTGATGGAGTTCTTCGATCTGGACGGGAAGGATGACGAAGACATTATCTTCGATATATTCGACCTGAATTCTCTCCAGCAGACTATCTTTGAGGAACTCGATGACTCCCGGATGACAGTTCAGGAATTGGCTTCGCGGGTCGACAGGAACCGTTCGACGGTACAGCGGGCGCTCCAGGAGATGCTTGACAAGGACCTGATAATGAGGGAGGGGAAGACCGACAAGACGGTCTACTACGTCTACACCACACTGCCGATGGAGCAGATAAAGGAGGTCACTCAGGATGTACTCGATGAATGGCATGAAAAGGTCAGGCAGAAACTTCTCTAGAACTTCCAGAACAGGAACCCGAAGTATCCGAGTGCGACCAGTTCTCCCAGAAGCTTGAAACGCGGCTGTAGTTCGACGCCGGTAATCGCGACGATTGCTGCGAGCGTTACAATGCCGACGAGCGTCGGCCGGGAGTACTTCATCACAGTCTCCTCGAAAGACTCCCAGTCGAGCTGTTTCCTGTACACTAGTTCACCCAGGTGGAGTACGAGGAGATACTTCATCAGCACCGTTGAGACCAGCCAGGACTGTCTCACCAGCTCGTAGATTATAGAGACTGCTAGCTGGAGAACCATAGCATTAGTTTAAACTCCGGGAACTCTTAAACGGTTCGGGACTACGCTTCCTGCTCCTGGGCCTCTTTCTCCGGGACCTCGCTGGTCTGGAAGTCCTTGATGATAACGATGTCGTCGATGGCCTCGACCATGTGGTATGGAATGACGACGTTCTTCGCCCCGCCGACCTTCTGGGCAAGGTAGGAGCCTTTCTTCGCCCCGACCACGATAGCCCTCACGGCGAACTTCCCCATGTTGAGCTCTACATCCTTCAGGGTTCCACAGTAGGCGCCTTTCTTCGTGAAAACGTCTTTGTCGGTGATGTCTGAAAAGTCAATAATGTTCTTGGCCATCTAATTTACAACCTCTACAAAGCGAAAATGCACTCTAGAAATTTAAATAGCTTGTCCGGGTTCAGGGCGCAAAGGCCCGGAACTAGGAATAAAACTTTTCCTCGCCCATAATCTACGCATGGACCGGATTCACAACCTCCTGGAAGAGACTCCTGATTACAGGCCTGTGACTGACGGCGGGATCTCAACGGGCTCAAGCTGTGACTACTGCGGCGAACACGTATCCAACGACTTCGCCAGGGTATTCTCCTACAACGACGGCAAGGTGGGAGCCTGCACCGACTGCGCGCCGAACAACGGTATAGAGGAGACCGCGAGGGAAAGAAGGGAGAAAGGCGAAGTATAAAACAATCAACCATGTTTTCCCCACTAGATGTCGGGGTCGCATAGCCTGGCCATTGCGGTAGCTTGCTAAGCTACTGGGCGAGAGCCCACGCGGGTTCAAA
>CAZVPZ010000028.1:0-11142 GCA_964629245.1 uncultured archaeon
ACGCCCACAACGATGGTGGTCCTTCCTACGGTGCCGCTTCTGACGCCGACAGGCTGGGATCGGCAGGAGGATACGACACCGACGCTCCCGGCCCGGGGGGAACGGGAGGTGGAAGTGTCTGGATAAAGGCCAACGGACAGCTTACACTCGACGGCAGCGTCCTGGCGAACGGCGAGGACGGGAACGCAGGGGGAGCAGGTGGAGGAGCGGGAGGCAGTGTCAGACTCCAGGCGGATGAGTTCGGCGGCAGCGGGGAGATATGGGCACAGGGAGGAGACAACTCCAATCGTGGAGGGGGAGGAGGGGGAGGAAGAGTCGCCCTTATCAGAAGGACGGGGGCAACTAACCCCTACTATGTGAATGTTTCAGGCGGTTTCAAGGGCAACAGTGGAGAAGACGGCGACCTGGGTAGTCTATACACCGCGCAGAACAATTTTGATGTCGGGATATACGAGGTAGGGTTCTCCGATTCCGAGGACTCGAGAGATGTAGAGGACTACTTCGAGGGCCTCTCCGGGGACGCGACAGGCGTGATGCTGCCGCTGGGAGGCAAGATAGCCTCGATGAACGAGGAGACTCTGGTACCTGAAAGGCACATGGCCTTCGCCAAGACCCGGGACTACGACACCGACGACTGGAACTCCACCGAAAAAGGTATGGGGCCGTCGGGAGACCCACCAGGAGGACCGACAAACCACGGCTCCTGTTCCGACACAAGCGCCAGTTTCGACCTCGCCACCGACACTGGCACGAAATCACACCAGGTCTGGAACCAGGAGCTGGGCACCACAGCGGCGAACTGCAAGGGCATCTACGGTCTCAGTATAGACCGGGACGGGGACGGTGACGTTGACTGGGACAATGAGTCGACCTTCCTCAACAACGATGAGATAGTCATACACGACAGGAGGTACAAGGTCAAGATATACTCAAGCGACTCCGCAGAGTTCGTCTACCAGGGCAAGAACCCCGAACTTATCCACTACAGGAAATCGTTCGAGGGGATGGACATAGGGAGGTTCGCGTCCGCAGGCTACGAATCGACTTACAACGTGGACGAGAGGAGGCTGCTCGCAGGAACCATCTACTGGCTCATAGGCGACAGGAAGAGCTTCGGCGAGAACCGGGATTCCGAGGTCTCCACCACGACCATAGGAAGCGTGAAAAACAACATCTACATGCCCTATGTTATGCACCTGAGGTGGAAGCGGTGAAAGGACAGTTCCTCCTGATATCTTCGATAGTCATCGGTGTCATCCTGATAACCACAGCAGCCACTATCAACAGGATAAATGCGAAAGAGTTCAGCAGCGACCTTGAGGCATACGATGTCGACGCTCTCCGGGAGGAGGCGCAGAAAGTCAGCATGGCCGACGCCAAGGAAAGGGAGAACTTCCATCGTCTGGTCAACATGCTTGAACCATACAGGACCGAAAGCTCTTTCTGGGGTTCCCAGACCTGCTTCAACGTCAGTCTTCAGAAGTCGGACGCCCGGCTTCGCATGAAATGCATACCCTAGAAAGCCTCTATGAACTCGACCTCTTCGTCAGTCAGATCAAGCTGGGACTGGAGATCGGGGTTCTGCTCCAGTAACAGTGCGAGGAAGGGGAGACTCTGCTTTGATTCCCGGATAGAGATGTGGAGCCTGTCGCCTACCTTCGAACCTATCTGCTCCATGGTGTTCCTGGCGGCGCGTGATGCCCCCATCCGGCGTATCTTGGACGGGTACTGGTACTTGGTCCAGCCCTCGTACTTCTCCTCCTTGCTCAACGCAACACCCACCGTGGAGAAGAGGTAGACGTACTTCAGCAGCTTCCAGTTCATCGCCCTCCTTATACGGCCGTTGAACAGGTCGGCCTTCGAGATGTAGTTGTAAGCTCCCGCAACGTCCTCCGACTTCCTGTACTCCCGGGGGACGTTCTCACGGACCCACTGGAGAAACGTATCAGGGTCCTCTGCCAGGTTCTCAGTGGCCTGATTCGCCGTGGAAGCGGTCGATGTCTTGAATACCATCTTCAGCGCCTCGAAGATATCCTGCTCCTTGTCCCTGTAGCCAAGCGCGTCGAGATCCTGCTTCGTGAGCCTGTCCTTGCCAAGTGCGACCGACTCTAGGTCGTTTATCGCCGACCTCATCTGTCCTCCCGAACGTCGGGCGATACTCTTCACAGCGTCCTCCTCGTACTCTATTCCCTCGCTTTCAAGTATCTGCTTCAGGTGTGCGTGGATCGAATTTGTGTGGACTGAATCAAGCTTTACGAGCTTCGACTTCTCCCTTAGTGACCGGATAGTAGAATCGTATGCGTCGTTCGCCGTCATTATCACGGGAAAACGGGACTCGTCCACTATCCGCTTGAGTTCCTGTGTCCCGCCCCTGTCTGTTGAGGCCATCCCGTCAACCTCGTCTATAAGTATCAGCTTCTTGCCGCCGAAAAAGGATTCCTGGCGGGTCGCCTCCTTTAACTCGCTCTTCAGCTTGTCTTTCGTCCTGACATCGCTTGCGTTGGTCTCCACCAGCTCGTAGCCAAGGTCCTTTGCCAGCGCCTCCACCAGCGAGGTCTTGCCGGTCCCAGCCTGGCCGTGAAGCAGCACCGGCTTTTCGCCCGGTTCCCAGCCGTCTACCCACTCCTTCAGCTGCTTTTTCTGTTTCGAGGCGCCGCGGTATTCATCGAGCGACTCCGGACGGTATTTCTGTACCCACATGAGTTTAATGCACCTTTCCTGCGAAAAGAGTGTTGAGAGCAGACTTCTCAGGAGAAGTCTGCGACGCTCCACATCCTGCAATAACACGCTCTGAGAATGCGTTCCGGAATCTGGCTTTTGACAGCATTATTTTTCCTCCAGGTCAGCGATGTGGGCGAGCAGTGCCTCTATCTGGATGTCGTCGGTCCCACCTTCCGCTATCCTGAACTCGTACTCCGCCAGGTTCTCTATGACCTCCAGCTTCCCCTCGTCGCTGATATCCAGGTCGAAGAGTTCCCTGTGTATCGAACCTATAACGTCCTGACCGTCGAGGCCGCGCTCGATCATCAGCTCGGAGAGCGTGTCCCTAGCATCCATGAAGTTGCCCTCCAGCGCGTTGTCAAGCACCTCATTCACTTCGTCCGGGCGGAGTGACGCAGCAGCGGAATAGATGTCCTCCTCTTCGATCCTGTCCTTCTGGATAGCCGCGGTCTGAAGTATGTTGGTGACGCGGCGCAAATCCCCGCCGACCACGCGGAGAATTGCGTCAACCGCGTCTTCACTTATCTCGAAGTCCTCGCCATCGGCTATCCTGTCTATGTATTCTTCCACGTCTCCATCTTCCAGCCTGTTGAACCGGAAGACCGCGCAACGTGACTGGATGGGGTCTATGATCTTCGAAGAATAGTTGCATGAGAGAACGAACCTACAGTTCTCGGTGTAGCGCTCCATGGTACGCCTGAGAGCCTGCTGGGCGTCACTGGTCAGCGCGTCAGCCTCGTCGAGAAATATTATCTTGTATTCAGCGTTCACAGGCTTGGTGCGTGCGAAATCCTTTATCTTCTCCCGGACAACATCAATACCGCGGTCGTCGCTGGCATTTGTCTCCATGAAGTTCTGCTTCCATTTGTCGCCGTAGAGGTCCTTGGCGAGCGCTATAGCGCTGGTGGTCTTTCCTGTTCCTGCGGGACCCGCGAACAGAAGATGGGGAACGGACTCCTCCTCAACGAAGGCCTCCAGCCGCTCGATTATCTCCTCTTGACCCACCACCTCGTCAAGCGTGTCAGGCCTGTATTTTTCCGTCCAGACGTCTATCATCAGTTTTACCTCCTGAAAATCAATCCGGAAAACAAGCTTTTATTCTTTGAGCAGGGTCCGCACACCGGATATCGTATTACAAAAATTCGACTATAGCCACATATATGTAATTATGTATTACAAAAACCGGTGTTTCCGAAGCTTCTTAGATGTAGGTCCAGCTCTAGAAAACATGATAGTCGCGCTGACCGGGACTCCCGGGACCGGAAAGAGTTCGGTCGCAGAGCAACTTGAAGGGTTCGACACTCTGGACCTTACCGGTTTCGTGAAGGACAGAGGCCTCGGCATCGAGGAAGAAGAGTTCGAGGTGGATGTCGATGCTATGGTAGAGGCACTGGAAGAGGAGCTTGAGCGACGCAGGGACGTGGTAATCGAGGGTCACCTGTCCCATCACTTCCCGGCCGACGTATGCGTCGTCCTCAGGACGCGGCCGGACGTGCTCCGCGAAAGGCTGGAACAGAGAGGCTACGACACGGAGAAGATAGAGGAGAACGTGGAGGCAGAGGCCCTTGACGCGGTTTTGACCGAGGCGGTGGAGTCACAGGAAACAGTAATCGAAATAGACACAACGGGAAAGACCCCGGTAGAGACCGCAGAAGAGCTGGAAGGAAAAGTTGAGAAAGGGATTTCCGATTACGGCAGTATCGACTGGAGCGACTATCTCGTGGAATAGAAACACTTACCGGTTCTTCTCTATGAACTTCTCCAGCTCTTTCTTCGACATCGCTCCAGCGCTTCTCGCGACTTCTTCCCCGTTCTTGATCATCAGCGTGGTAGGTAAAGCGCGGACACCCATATCTGTCCCGAGCTCCTGGTGCTCTTCCATGTCAACGCTACCGAAGTTGATGACTTCCTCCTCTTCAGATACCTCTTCGAAGATAGGGGAGTACTTCTCACACGGGTGGCACCATTCAGCCCAGAAATCCAGCAGCCACGTCTCATCCGAGTTTTTGATCTCTTCCATCCTGTCGGGATCGATGTCCTCTGGCATGACCCCAAATTCTCTCCAATACTTAATAAGAAACCGGTGGTCGCGAGGTTACTCCTCGTTTAAGAATACCGTCCTTATCGGGAACGGGATGTCTATATCCGCCCCGTCATACCGCTCCTTGACTCCCTGCGTGACCTCGGAAGAAGCCTCAAGCATCTTCCCTCGCTTTGGCTTCGTCCAGCACCTCAGCTTCAGGTTGACACTTGAACCTCCTAGCTCGTCAACAAGGACCTGTGGCTCCGGCGTGTCGTGTACGTTTTCCGCGTTCATCATAGTTTCCATCGCGAGCTCCTTCGCCTTCTCTATGTCATCTCCGTAACCTACGCCAACTATGACGTCGAACCGGCGCTGATCATAGGCAGTGTCGTTGATAACAGTACCGTTGTAGAGCGTCGAGTTGGGTACGATCACCTTCCTGCCGTCGTATGTCTTTATCTCGGTCGCGCGGACCTGGATGTCTTTCACCGTTCCGGCCTCTCCCGCCACCTCTATCTGGTCGCCTATCTTGAAGGGCTGGTAGACGAGGATGAAGATGCCTGATATGAAGTTGGCTATCATGTCCTTCAGGGCGAAAGATATCCCGAGACCTATCAGCCCTACAGAGGCTCCAAGCGCGGAAAGCGGGACTCCGAAGACCCCCAGGACTGCGACGGAGGTAAGGCTGTATATAAGGTACCTGGAGACTTTCTGCGCGCTAACGGCGGCATGAGGGTCTCCACCCCTCTTCTCGACCCCCCGCGCGATCATCTTGTTCGAGAGCCTGTTCAGCACCCAGCCCGCCAGAATCACTGCCAGGGCCCAGCCGACGGTCAGCATGCTTATCTCTACACCCAGGCTGGAGGGCAGAGAACCCAGCCGCCCTGTTATCGCGGAGAGAGAGGCCATACAGGTTTTTACTCCCTGAGAAGTTTAATAACCTTTGAAAGGGACTGGTTTGTCGTGCACCAGAGATTTACCTCGCTCGAAGGCTACTCAGAAAGAGAACTCCGGGAACTGGAGAATTCAAGGGTCGGAGTTGTCGGGCTCGGCGCGACTGGAAGCGTCATCGCAGAGCACCTTGCCAGACACGGCTTTGAACTGGTCATCATCGACCGGGACTACCTTGAGGAGAAAGACCTCTACACCTCCAATATCTACACTACCGGCCAGGCGGAGAAATCACTTCCCAAGGCCAGAGCCGGGGAGGAAACACTGGGAGAGCTGACAGAAGTGGAGTCGCATGTCGATAGCCTGAACTCTGGGAACGTATCGCTGCTGGATGGCGTGGACCTCATCATGGACGGAACCGACAACCTGGAGACACGATTCCTCCTGAATGAGTACTCGAAGAGGGAAAACGTGCCCTGGATATACACCGCGGCAGTCGGGGAAAAGGCCTACTCCATGCTCTTCCAGGAAAACTGCTTCAGCTGTATATTCGAGGAAGTAGAGGCTGGAAGGCTCGAAACGTGTGAATCCGCGGGTATCATGAGGGAGACAGCATCAATCGCCGCATCGGTCTCCGCCCTGAAAGCGGTAAGACTCCTCGGCGGAGAAAATGCGGACGAGCGGCTGGAAATCATCCCTTCGGGAGAAAGGATGGGGGTGGAGAGTTCCGGTTGCGCGGTCTGCCAGGGGAAGAACTATCCCCACCTGGATTCGAACTCCCCGGTGTCGGCGGTCTGCGGTGAGAACAAGTTCCAGCTGGAAAGAGACATCAGCGACAAAGCGTTCACCCGACTGAAAGAGCACGGCACTCTGGTCGCCGAGAATGACTATCTTCTCAGGGTCAGGATAGGGGGCAAGAACTTCACCCTTTTCAGGGACGGGCGGGCTATAATAGAGGCCCGGGACCGCGGTCAAGCGGAGGAGCTGTTCGCAGAAGTACTCGGGATTTAAATTGAATCCGCCGAATCCTGTACTATGGAGCTCGAAAAAGAGTACATCGAATACATAGCGGTCTTTTCCCTGACGATGCTCGCGGTCTCAGCTGCATACTTCTTCGACCCCTACCGCACCTTTACTTACCTCACGCTTGTGCCGGTCACGGTGCTCTTTGGCTACACATCCTACATCTCCCGGAACGGTTTCAGGAAGGCCTCCCTCCTCAGCCTCTCGTCCCTGATATTCCTGGTACTGCAAGACCTCGTGTCCGCAGTCGCAGTAATCGCGGGTTTCGGGAATGTCTTCCTGTCCGCCCTAGCAGGCGGCGAGCGGTTCCGTGACTACTTCAGTGCAACCGCAGTACCTCTACTGCTCTCAGGACTGCTGGTCGGGGCAGGTGTCTTCCTGGTCGCGAGTTCCAGCCCGGATTTCCGGGAGAACTTCAGGTCATCGGCCTCCGAATTCGTGGGAGAGCAGACGGAGAGTATAGTGGAGCAGAGCCAGCTGATGGAGAAACAGAAAGACACACAGGCCTCTATAGTCCGGAAAACCAGCAAGGCAACGGTGTTCTCGACCAAGGTTTACGTACTCAACAGGACCCGGGACGAACTCCGCAAAAACCCCCAGCTAGCCTCGGATATCGACGAGGCTTTTGACTCGGCGCAGGAGAATATCCCTTCGCGCGTCTCGAACCAGACACGTGAATCGCTCGACAACCTCACAGTCGACATCTCGGGCAGGACCTCCGACGCAATCGAGGGCAGGATGAGGACGGGGCTCTTCATACTGGCAGTACCCGCGATGGGTATCCTGATGTACAGCCTACAACCCATAGTAGGCCTTTTCACCGCGGTCTTCGCCAGCCTGTTCGCCCGGGTGGGGCGCGACTGATCCATCCTATTAAAGGTTTGGCGGCAGCCTGAACCATATGTCGGAGATAAAATTCGAGGATGAGTCAACCGCCTCCAAAACGCTGCCCGAGGAGTTCGAGCCCTACGTCAAGGGATGGTTCAACTCCAGGTTCGACTCGCTAAGCGACCCGCAGAAACACTCCTTCGACCTGATACACGAGGGGAAGAACTCGCTGATATGCGCGCCCACCGGATCAGGGAAGACTCTCAGCGCGTTCCTTTCGACGCTCAACGAGCTCTTCCTGATGGGAGACCGCGGCGAACTCGAGGACCAGGTCTATGTGCTCTACGTCTCGCCTCTACGGGCGCTGAACAACGACATAGAGAGGAACCTAAAAGACCCTCTGAACGGGATAAGGGAAAAAGCGGAGGAGATGGGCCGCGAGGTTCCCGAGGTCAGGAGCGCAGTAAGGACCGGCGACACCCCCCAGAGCGAGCGCTCGAAGATGCTCGAGAAGCCACCCCACATACTGATAACCACTCCAGAGACCCTCGGAATCCTGCTCAACTCCCCCAAGTTCAAGGAGAAACTGAAGAACGTCAAGTACACCATAGTCGACGAGATACACTCCCTGTGCGAGAACAAACGCGGCGTCCATCTCTCCCTCTCGCTCGAACGACTCAAGGACATGGCGGATACCTCGCCTACCAGGATAGGGCTTTCCGCGACCCAGGCGCCCATAGACGAGATCGCCAGGTATCTGGTGGGCTACGACGCGGACGAGGAGACCAGTGAAAAAGAGGTGCAGGACGGCGACACGGTCACGGCCGCTGACGCTTTAGAACGCGAAGACTACGGCACGCGAGGATGCCACATCGTCGATGTCGCAGCGTCAAAAGAAATCGACCTCGAGACTATCTCGCCGGTCAGGGACCTAATACACACTCCCTCGGAGGAGATAAGGGAATCGATGTACGACAAGATACACGAGCTGGCACAGGACCACGACTCCACGATTATATTCACCAACACAAGGAGCGCGACTGAGCGCGTCGTCAACAACCTGAAGGAACGGTTCCCCGATTCCTACGAGGACAACATCGGTGCACATCACTCCTCGATGTCCCGCGATGTCAGGCTCGACGTCGAGGAGAAGCTGAAGCGCGGTGAACTGGATGTCGCGGTGACCTCTACGTCACTAGAACTCGGCATCGACATCGGTAGCGTCGACCTCGTCATACAGCTAGGTTCCCCGAAAGGCGTCGCGAGGGGCATCCAGCGGGTGGGGCGTTCAGGGCACAAGATAGGCGAGACGGCAAAGGGCAAGATGCTTGTGATGGACAGGGACGACGCGGTGGAGTGCTCAGTGCTGACCAAGTGCGCGAAGGAAGACGACCTGGACAGGATACAGATACCCACGCGGTGCCTCGATGTGCTTGCTCAGCACGTCGTCGGGATGGCGTGCAACCACCGCTGGGACATCGACCACGCGTTCAACATCATCCGGAGGTCTTACTGTTACCTTGACCTTGAGCGGGAGGACTTCGAAGCGGTGCTCGGATACCTAGCGGGCGAGTACGAGCTGGAGGACCAGAACGTCTACAGGAAGATATGGATGGACCACGACGATTCCCTGTTCGGCCGGTCCGGCAAGATGACCCGCGTGATCTACATGACCAACATCGGAACGATTCCTGATGAAACGGGTTACGACGTTCTGACGCGCGGAAACGAGCAGTACATCGGTTCTCTGGAGGAGGAGTTCCTCGACCGACTAACGAAGGGCGACATCTTCACGTTAGGCGGCTCCACCTACGAGTTCCGGTACGCCAGGGGGATGAAGGTGTATGTGGATGCGAAGCCCCAGAAGCAGCCGACCGTGCCGTCCTGGTACTCGGAGCGACTACCGCTCAGCTATGACCTCGGAATCGATATCGGCCGTTTCCGGAAGGACGTTGCCGAACAGCTCGAATACAACGCGGGCGATGACGATATCATCCAGTGGATAATGCACAACTACTACCTGGACGAGAATACCGCAGAGGCCATATTCGGGTACATCAAGGAACAGCACCAGTACGCTGGCGAGGTCTCGAACCACGAGGACATAACCATCGAGCGGTACGTGGACGAGGAAGGGCGGCAGAACTTCATTTTCCAGACCATATACGGTAGAAGGGCGCACGACGCACTGGCGAGGATTCTCGCACACCTGCTCCAGAAACGGATAGGTTCGAATATCGGGATGGTGATAGATGATAACGGCTTCATCCTCATCACGCCCAGGCGCCCCATCGACATCGACGGACTCATGGAGGATCTCACCCGCTACGGTCTTGAGGAGGAACTTAAGGAGGCGGTGAAGAAGACCGAGCTGATGAAGCGCCGGTTCCGCCACGTGGCAGGCCGCTCGCTGATGGTGCTCAGGAACTACGCCGGCAACTCGAAGACCGTAGGCCAGCAACAGATGAAGTCCCACTTCCTGATATCAGTCATCCGGAACCGTTACGGTGAAGACTTCCCCATGATAAAGGAAACTTACCGGGAGATAATGGAGGACGCGATGGACATAAGGCACGCGAAGGAGGTAGTCGATAAGATAGACAACGGCGACATCGGTTTCAGCATCATAGACAAGCAGGGCGTACCCACCCCTTTCAGCCACAACCTGCTGCTCCAGGGCTCGACGGACGTCGTCAGGATAGAGGACAAGAAGGAGCGGCTCAAGAAACTCCACCAGCAGGTGCTGGAAAGGATAGGTGAGGCCTGAGATCCCAGGTTGAACCGTGGCTTAAAATTTCTTCACTTCAAACCATTGTTATCGATGGCGACTCCTGTAGAGATTGCATCCCAGTACTTCCTGAGCCCGTTTGGACTACTGGCGCTGCTCGGCATAGTACCTCTCATAATCTTCTACCTGGTCCGTCCCCGGCCCGAGGAGAGAGTGATGCCGTCGATGACCTTCTTCATGAAGGACAAGCGGTCGGGGAAGGTCAGCCAGGCGCTCGACTTCATACTCCGGAATCTACTGCTCCTCTTCCACATCCTGCTGGTCGCAGGATTCGCCGCGACGATAGCCCAGCCCTACATAACGGGAAACGAGAGGCCTGAGAACGCAGTGATAGTTCTCGACCGCTCCGCCAGTATGGAGAACGACCTCGATGCCGCGAGAGACTTCATCGAGTCGAACCTCGCCAAGGAGAACACCCTGGTAGTCGTCGACCAGGATGTAAGCGTGCCTCTGGAGAAAGCATCTCCCGGCCAGGTGAGGAGCTATATCGACGGCTTTGAAACGGTTGACCTGGAGACTGATATCGCGTCGGCACTGGAACTTTTACAGGACTACGAGGGCAACGCCGTCATAGCCAGCGACCTGGACCAGACCGCAGACTCCCGCTCGGTCAAGGAGATGATTCAGAGGATAAGAAGGGAGCGCGACACCACCGTCATGGAAACCGATAACTCCAACTCCTGGGGTATAGTGCAGGTCGACCCAGGTAAGAGGAACAGCACGGTCGATGTCAAGAACTTTATGGAACAGGATGCCCAAATCGGTATACGTGTTAACGACGGCGCTAGACAGGTAAAGGTGGAGGCAGGGGAGGTAAAGACCGTGACTGTGGCGACCGAGGCGGGAAGGAACACAGTCGAACTCGAGG
>CAZVPZ010000029.1:0-11067 GCA_964629245.1 uncultured archaeon
TGGCGGAGATACTTCCCACCTTCCTGCCCGGCGAGGTATGCTTTGAAACGGTTTTAGGCTGTCCAGGCTTCGCGGAACCACCGAACGGGTGGTCTACAGCGTTCATCGCGACACCTGATACGGTCGGGTACTTCTTGCCCCGGGCTTTATCCGACTTGAACCTGTTGCCTGCCTTGACGAACGGCTTGTCGGGTCGTCCTCCCGCAGCCACCTTCCCGATGGTGGCGCGGCAGTCCTTGTTCATCTTCTTGAACTTCTTGCTCGGGAGTCTTATACGCGTTCCATCCCGCTCATGTGTGACTACGAAGGCGTACGTCCCGCTCGACCTGACGAGCTTTCCACCGTCTCCCGGCTGGAGTTCGATGCTGTGGATCGGGACACCTTCGGGTATCTCTCCAAGGGGCAGGGTGTTGCCAGGTTCTACTTCGGCGGAAACACCTATCTCGATTTCGTCTCCCTCCCGGAGGTTCTCGGGTGCGAGCACGTTGCGCGTCTCGCCGTCCTCGTACTCCACCACCGCAACCGGTGCAGTCCTTGAAGGATCGTGGACTATGTCAACTACCTCTCCTGTTATCTCTGCGTTCCGGTGCTCGACATCTCCTCTTCCCCGGTGCGAGTTCGACCGGTAGGTCGGGGAGCCCTTGCCCCTTCTCTGCTGTTTGAGTGGTGTTCCCATTATGTTTTCACCTTACATCATGCCCAGTCTGGTCGCGATGTCCATCGCGTCGTCAGACTCGCTGAGCCGAACAAAGGCCTTTTTCTTGGCCTGTGGTGTTACAGTGGTGTTTACTTTTTTAACTGTGACATCGAACAGGTGCTCTACCGCGTCTTTTACCTGGCTCTTGTTCGCATCTAGGTCGACGATGAGAACAAGGGTGTTCTGCTGGTCGACCTTGTCCATCGCCTTCTCAGTGAGGTGTGGGTTCTCGATCACCTTCCAGGCCTTCTCTGTCTCCATTACCGGGCTACACCTCGTGTGTTGTCCGGTTCGAAGACTCCGAGAGTCTTCTCGACCGCAGAAAACCTCCAGTTTTCGAGTCTAGAAAATGTCTTCATTTTCGCCTCTCCTAGAGGAAGAGCTCTTCCCCCTCAAGTTTTTCCATGGCGTTTTCGCTCCATACTACCAGCCTGCCCGGATTCGTCCCAGGTGCGAGCAGTTCGGCGTTGAGATTCTCAACCCTTACCGCCTCGACTCCCGGCAGGTTGGAAGCGGCGTTGAACACACCCTCGTCATCTTCGACGATCAGGAGGGGGCCTACCTTCCTGCGGTATTTCCGGCCGCGTGACTTACCTCTTCCTGCTCTCACCTTCTTCTCTTTGACCCGGGTGAGTTCGTCCTCGAGCCCCAGGTCTTCAAGTTCGTCTTCCAGTTCCGAGGTCTTCTCGATGGCCTCGATACCTTCAGCGATTATCGGTAGATCTCCCTGGTAATCATGGTTTTCCTGTACGAGTTCCTCGTCTGCTGTCGCGGCTATTCCTGAACGTATCGCTTTCCTTCGCTCCTTGTCGTTTATCTCCTCTTCAAAATCCTTTCCAGCCTTCGGTGGGTGCGCTCTCCGGCCGCTTCTCGTGTTCGGGGCCTCTGCTCCCTCCCACATGAACTGTGAACCGCGGCTGAGCATCACCTTTTTCGGAGTCCTCGACATTCCGCGCCCCTTCTGGGAGCGGAAGGTGTTGCTCCGCTTTACCAGCCGGGTAACGTGCTTCAGCCCTGCTTCTGGATCGGAGCCGTACTGCTGCCGGTTCTTCGACTGGATGGAGAGGACCGCGCGCTTCACTATGTCGGGCCTGACTCTCTCGTTGAACTGTGAGGGTAGATCCGCCATCTTATTTCTCCACGTGTGTTATCTCTGGTTTACCGGGTTTTTCATCATTCCTCAGGGCGGTCCTCAGCCTGACAAGCCTCTTCGCAGGTCCGGGGACGGAGCCCTTGATCATTATGTAGTTCGACCGCAGCTCCCCATAGTTCTTGAACCCTCCGTCTTTCTGGACTTCTTCTGCATCGCCGTGCGAGACGATGCGCTTGTTCAGTTCGGTCCGGTTGTTGAAACCCTGCTGTCCGGGAAGAGGTATCTTCCAGGAGAGCTTTGCAGGATGCCACGGACCGACGTTGCCGGCCTTCCGCCTCTTCTTCTGTGTCTTGTGGGTCAGCTTCTTGATGCCGTACCGCTGGACCGGTCCCTCGACGCCCTTTCCTTTAGTGACAGCTATGACATCCGAGTAGTCTCCTTCCTCGAAGACGTCGCTGAACTCGACCTGCTTTCCTATCATCTCTTCCACGTACTCCAGCTTTTCCTCGACGCTACCACCGATACCCAGCTCGAAGTTCTCGGGGGTCTTCCTCGAGATACCTGAATCCTGGGGCTGTGTGTGGACGAGCAGCCGGACATCGGTTATTATGTCGCTGTTCTCCTTCGCCGTCTCGAACTTCTCCATGTTGCCCTCCTTGGGGATGTCGAGGGCGCGCTGGAGCTCGCTGCTTGGCGACTCGGTCCAGGCCTCCGTGAACACCTGTTTGCCCGAGTTGGGGTCCTCGGTATAGAAACGTGCTCCGTAGACTCTCAGTGGCGGTGCTTCAAGTATCGTTACGGCTTCCGCAATCTCCTGACCCGGGGTCGCGCCTTCCTTGTCGTCTATCATGAGCACTCTGGTCATACCGGCCTTGTAGCCCGCGAAGCCCAGGGGCTTGAGCTCGTCTGTCTCTTCCCAGCTGGGTACATCAGGGTACATCCGCTTGGCTCTTACCTTGGGCTTGTACCCGAGTGATCCGCTACGTGACCTGCTTTTCTTCGGCATTATTTTTCACCTTCTGATGTTACGAGTAAACGACTTTTAGTCGCTCCAGAGGCCTCAGAGAGGCTTGTCCCCCAAGAATTCTTGGGAGTAAATCAACAGTCACAGCTAACTTTTATAAATAGGATGTACCCGTTAGAACTGCTCAAGCACCGGAAAAGCAAGCTTCCGGAACTCCTTGCTGTCGAGTTCACTGATCTCATCCGGACTCCTGTTGGCCCGGAGGTATTCCTGCTCTATCTTCTCCAGCGACAGGTCCCTAGTTGGTGCGAAAGGCGTTAATCTCTCTCCACCTCGTCTTTTTATTCGACTAAGACCATCTTTTACCTGGATGGGGGTAAAATGGATTCGTTTCCCGGAAGCCTGTCGATACTTTCTGTTTTTTTCGTAGCTATGCTGCCGTCCACAGCAGCCTTTCTCGGTCCCCTCTCTCTGGACCACGGTATAGGATACTTAATAGGCCTAGCGGGTATAACGGCGGTGTTGCTTAGCCTGGGGATGATATACTACTTCTACGCGGCCCAGAGGCGAGCCAGGGAGCAAATTGGTGTGTACAGGGATGACTATGAGGATATGAAGGAGCGCCTGAAAGAGGACCGGGAAGCCGAGGAATACGACAGCCTTGAAGAGCACGTTGAAGCGATAAAGGAGGCGGCTCACAGGATAAATGAGAAACAGCGGGAGATGCAGGAGAACTACCAGCAGGGGATACTGTCGAAGAAGGACTTCCAGGACTACATCCAGCTGACAGAAGAGAGACGGGCAAACCTGATGGAGGAACTGGAAGAAATAGAGGAACAGGTGGAGGACTAGCCCTTGATATTCGCGATGGGTGTCATCCGCGCTACTTTCTCCCCGATTCCGAGTTCGTCGCTCACCCTTATCACCTCGTCAACGTCCTTGTAGGCGCCCGGAGCCTCCTCTGCGATAGTCGAACCTGACTGGGCCCTTACGTATATACCCTCCCGTTTCAGCTCATCCTGGACGTCACCGCCCCAGTAATCCTTCTTGGCCTGGGTACGCGACTTGAGCCTTCCAGCTCCGTGGGCTGTCGAACCGAAGCTCAGTTCGAGGGAGCGTGGGCCTCCCCTAAGGATGTAGGATGAGGTCCCCATCGTTCCCGGTATGAGGACAGGCTGGCCGGTATCCCTGTAAGCTTCGGGCACCTCTTCCCTGCCTGCCGGAAAGGCCCTGGTAGCACCCTTCCGGTGCACAAGCAGATCTTTCTCCTCGCCGTCGAGCTGGTGTGTTTCCTCCTTGGCGATATTGTGGCAGACGTCGTAGACCAATTCCACTTCCACGTCGTCAAATATACGGTCGAAGCTGTCTCTGACCGCTGCAGTGATCCCTTGGCGGTTGGCCCAGGCGTAGTTCGCGGCGGCGTACATCGCCTTCCGGTAATCCTCTGCCGCATCGTCCTGTATAGGCGCATAGATAAGTTCCTTGTCGGGTATCTTCTCCACGATTTCCGGGTGCTCCTTTTCGAACCTTCGCAGGTAACTGGTGCATGTCTGGTGTCCGAGTCCGCGTGAGCCCGAATGTATCATCACGACTACCTGGTCCTCTTCGAGGCCGTAGTCATCCGCGGTTTTCTCGTCATAGATCTCCGCGACCCGCTGCACCTCCAGGAAGTGGTTTCCGGATCCGAGGGAACCTACCTGATTCAGGCCTCGCTCCTTCGCTTCCTCCGGCACCTTCGATGGGTCGCCGGGGAGTCTGCCATTCTCCTCGCAGTGTTCCAGGTCGTCCTCGGTCGCGTACCCCTCTTCGAGCATCCACTCCATGCCCTTCGCGAGTATATCTTCCAGCTCCTGCCTCCCAGTATCGATGTAGCCTCCCTTTCCGAGGCCGGTCGGCACCTTGCTGAAGAGTATGTTGCAGACCTGCTCCTCCCTGCCCTTTATCTCTTCGTAGGAGAGACTGGTCCGCAGCACTCTCACGCCGCAGTTGATATCGTATCCGATTCCCCCCGGGCTTATGACGCCGTCCTCCATGTCTACCGCTGCGACACCCCCTATAGGGAAGCCGTAGCCCTGGTGGCCGTCGGGAAGCACTATCGAGTATTTCTGTATGCCGGGGAGGGTGGCGACATTCCTGACCTGTTCAAGCGTCTTGTCTCCCTTTATCTCTCCCAGGAGTTCTTCTGAGGCATACACTCTGGCAGGGGCCTCCATGTCGCCTTCCTGGCCAATCTCGTAGATGTTTTCTGATACTTTCTCAGGTTCCATGATTCCAGATTGTTACGCCAGACTTTTAGAAGCTCGGGTTTTGTAATACATATAGCTCTTATTTGGGTTAAAAAGCCGATCATGTAATACGATTAGATGTCGAGCACGGCTTCTATGACCCACTGGCCGTCCCGGTGATCCACCACCATATCACTGTATGTAGGGCCTTTGATGTCTAGAAGCGACATGCCGCGCGTGATAGGGTCAACCCAAACCGTGGTCTCCAGTTTGTGCCTGCCATGGGCCGCATCATCGGGATCCCGGTAGTTGACTTCGTCGGCGTGACAGACTGCGACGTTCTCGGTGTCCTGTAGGAAGATCAGCTCGTCCATCAGGTCGAAAAGCAGTGCATCGAGATTTTCGGCTTCCACCTCTATACTGTGCCGGTATTCGCCAGCTTCGGGATCGGCGCCCACCACGTCTGCAAACGCCTTGATAGCGTTTGAGAACACCTCTTCTTTAGTCTTGCCTGTCGCACGGAATTTTGCGTCTGCAGTATGTTCAAGTATCTCGTAGCTCATCTTTAAGCCCTCTCCGGGAATCTATCTTGAAGGACGCGTTCCACGACTTCTTTTTGTTCCTCGATACTTAATTCAGTGTTGTCGATGAGCAGGTCGTACATCTTGGGTTGGGGCACGTCGATGCCGTAGTATCTCTCGTAGCGTCTGTTGTTGTCCCTATCCCGCTGCCCGACCTTCTTGATCGCTTCTTCTAGTTCGAGACCTTCCAGCTCTGCGAGCCGTCTACCTCTCTCTTCTATCTCTGCTGTCAAGTAGATGGTGAAGTCCGCATAATCTCCTAGGACCCAGGCTGCCAGCCGTCCATCTACCACGCAGTCGTTGTCCAGCCCCGCTTCCAGCGACCTGCGGTCCACCTCGATGTCGGTTTCACGGTCGGCTTTTTCGGAAAGCTCTTCGACAGTCATATCGCGCTCGGTGGCTATTTCCCTGAAGAAGTCGCCCGCGGAGAAGTGTTTTATGCCAAGGAACTCGGCGATGTGTTCAGCCGCGGTGCTCTTGCCTGACTTGGAAGGGCCGCCGACCGCTACGACTATATCTGAATTTTTCTCCCGCGAGCCCTGGAACTCTTCGATTTTACTTCCCATGTTTCAGGTTTCCGGCAAGCGGTTTTATTCCTTGTCTTCAGACTGCTGTCAGTTTGATTAACATGCTCTGCACTCGCGCTAGCGCGAGGCAGGCCTCATTCGTTTTCTTCCGCGTACTTCTCGGCTCTCTCAATCATCTTGCTCTTGAGGCCTATGAAGACGCCGCCTTTCTTCCCGCCGACAAATGTGTTCTCGCCCGGCTCTATGATCTCGTTGAGGTCCTCGTGTTCGACATCTACATGGATGTTCGTTGAACCAGAACTCTCATCCTCGGTGTGGATGTAGACCTTCGCGCCTTCAAGCTCTATCTTTGACGGATGTGGTCCCGACATGTGGAGGTTAATGGCAGGGAAAGGCTATCAGCTTTTCGGCGGGTTTATTTCCTTTGGCTCGAACCTTTCAAAAGGTTCGGTCGCCGGAGATGGGATTTGAACCCGAAGCTCGCCTCCGGGAGCTTCTTACATCAAATCCCGGGAGGCGCTGAAAGCGCCGGGGATGGGATTTGAACCCATGAGGGCCGTTATGGCCCACCAGCTTTCCAGGCTGGCACATTCGGCCAGACTCTGTCACCCCGGCAAATATTTAGAAACGGTTTCTCTCGCAAGTATCTTATAAGCTATTCATTTCCCAGACTCTCGAATATGCGTTTTCCCTTCTCTGTCCGGAAGAACTCACGGTAGGAGTCCTTGAACTCCTCTAGAAGGTCTTCACCTGTTTCTTCAGAATAAACCATCGCTTGGAGCAGGGTGTCTAGCTTGTCGGCTTCCTTTGCAAGCCGTGCAGTCTCTGTTTCCTGCTCGCGGAGTTCTTCCAGCAGTTGTTTGAGCTCTTCTCTCATGGCATCAGGTATGTTTTCGATGAGTTCCTCTGTTTTCTGCCTCTCCACATCCTTCTTGGAATCGAATTCCTCTTCCTCAGGGGTGTAGTCGGGGATATGGGCCATTATGAGGTCGTGTATGAGGAGCATCTTGACCGCTCTCTCAGAATCCGTCCCGGTCTCCTCGGCAAGTACCCATCCTATCATGGCGGCACCAAAAGAATGGGATGCGATCGTGTCTCGGGGCCTTTCTATACCCGCCTTTTTCCACCCTTTCCTTTCCGTGTGCTTCAGGTCGTTTATTGTCTGGAAGAAGTCAAGTATCTCGTCTTTACTCATCCTTCGCATCCTCGTACTTCTTTCTGATTTTCCGGAACAGTTCCCTGCCGAGTTCGGTCTTCAGTTCGCCTTTCACATTGAACATTATCTCGTCGAGGTTCTCGTACGGGGATTCAGCTTCTTCGACGCTGTAGCTGTCCCCTCTTTCGTTTTTCAGTGCCTGTAGCGAAAGTTCTAGGAGGTCCATGTCTTTCACGAAGACCGCTTCCTTGCTCTCCCTTTCCTCATACTCTCTCCAGAGTTCGATTATCTCTTCGTTTTCCATCCTTTCTCCTATATCCTCCCAGGCTTGTTCTTCCAGCCGGTTCTTCTCCTTTTGGTTTACCTCCATGTCCTCCTCGTGGTGGCGGTTCGGTATGTCGCCTATTTCCGCCTCCGCCAGGTCGTGGATGAGGGCCATCTTCAGTGCCTTCTCCTCGTCGACACCCGCTTTCCGCGCGTACAGCGCAGTCAGGAACGCAGTTCCCCAGGAGTGGCCGGCCACGGTCTCCGGTTCTTCGACGTTGAATATCCGGGTGTGGGCGCGTTCCTCCCTCTTCAGGTCGAAAAGTTCTAATAGGAGTTCTATCACTGCTTCCACCTTCGAGGGTATGTTTCCGGGTTCATATGGACGCTTTCAAGCTCGGCCGCAGTCCCGTCCTGGTCGTACATCTCCTCGGAAGTCATCCTTGCAGTAGCGAGGGCGACCAGTTCGCCTTTCAGCGTCATTATCGCTATCCTTTCTCCGTCCTCTATGCGGTCCTGGAGCTTCGAGATTCCGGAGGCACCGAGGTTCGAGCCGTTCGCGACGGAGTTGACCGCGGAGTCCTTTATAGCGACCTTCTTCAGGTGTTCGACCGCTTTTTCAGGTGGGTGGAGTAGCTCCCTGAGTTCCTGCTCGTCGCCCTCCCTGTAGAAGTGGTATGCGTCAACAATCTCCTGTATGTTGTTCGCTTCCTCCTCTCCTATCGATCCCTGCCTGGTGCGCCGTAGCTCTGTCATCTCCGCCCGGGTGTTTAGTTTCTTCCCGAGCTGCTGGATTAGTACGCGGACGTAGAAGCCGGACTCGCAGCTCAGCCTCCCGAGAAGGCCCCGGTCTTCCATCTCGAGGAGTTCTATCTCGTATACTTCTCGCTTCCGCTCCTCCCTTTTTACCGCACTTTTCTCCGGAGGCACCTGCATGTTCTGGCCCTCGAACCCTTTCAGCGCTTCCACTACCTGTTCTCTTGACCGGGAATCAGACAGCTCGGCCTCGAAGACGTACTGTTTGTCCGCCTCGCTCAGGGCTTTCTGGACCCGGGTCCCACGGTTCAGTCCGACCGGTAACACACCCGTGGCGTTAGGGTCGAGAGTGCCGAAGTGGCCTACTTTCTTGACCCCGAGTTCTTTTTTAAGCCAGCCGGATACCTGGTTGCTCGTCGGGCCGAAAGGCTTGTCAACTATCAGTACTCCGTGCTCCATCAACTCCTCAATCGACCGTTTCTCGGGTATCGAGCCGAACTCTTCAGAGGTCTCCACCTCTTCGCGTGTATGCCAGGCCTGCTCCATGGAACTCCTTGGCGCGTTGACTCTTTTAAGGCATTAGCTCATGTGACGCCGAGCGCCTTCCTGAAGATGAACGTGAGCGGCATCGCTATCACTATGTAGAAACCGAGCCAGTTCAGGGCATTGCCTGCCAGCGGTATCGAGAAAGGCAGCTTGATGAACTCCGCGCTGAGGTACACAACGGTTCCCTTGGGGGAGGAGAAGAATCCTCCTGTGTGTTCCCCGAAGTCCTTGACTTCCCACTCTATACCGTGCGCGTTAATGTTCTCGCCTATGGGCGTCTGCTGTTCTCCGACGTGGATAATCGCGTCCTCAGTCGCGTTATCGACCATCACCGGTACGTTTGAGCTGGCGTAGGTCAGGTTGCCCCGGAAGGTATCCTCGTTCACCTGTTCGAGGGGCACGGCGGGTGCGAAAGTGGCACCGAGCCATGGGAATATCAGTGCCACGAATATCATGGTGCCTATCATGGGCTTCAGGTTGAGCTTCATCAGCCGCTGGTTCAGCTCCATCGTCTTCTGCATGTGTTCTGAGGCATCTTCCCCGTTGTCCTCTTTCCGCGCCTCCTTCATCTTCTCCTGGTGGTCGCTGAGCTTGTCCTTTATCTGTTCTGCTCTCTCGATGTCGAGCAGGTACCAGTAAATCAGCGAGAAAAGTGCGGCGAGCGCAGCGGAGAAAAACCCCAGTGCGAGGTACGGGCTGGTTGCGAGCAGGGGGTGGAACAAAGTGTTGTAGAAGCCGTAGAGAGGTAGCAGAAAGGCCTCGATTGCCGTCGCCATAAGGGGATTTCTTCCGGGAATCCTTTTAAATTGTGGTATATACAGCGACCAGCTTTTCTATGTCAGGAAGTCCTTGAGGGCGGGGTGAAGTTCTTCCATGTGTTTCTGTGCCAGCTGCTCGTAGAGACGGTATAGTATCATGACTGTAAGCAGGATACCGGTTCCGCCTCCTGCCGCACGGGTCATGTTCGCAAGTCCCGCGAGTATTCCTACTGCCGCACCTGAAGTAACCGCCAGTCCAGGTATGTAGCGTTTGAGCACCTTCTTTATGACCCGCTTGTCCCGCCGGAAGCCGGGAACCTTCATGCCAGTCCGGTGGATCTGTTCCGCGACGGAACTTGCGTCCTGTCCCGACGTCCTCACCCAGAAGATGGAGAAGGCTATCGAACCGAAGGTGTAGACAGATAGGTAGAAGAAGACGTGGAAGATGTCCATCGAGGTTATCGCTGTCAGGCCCGAGGCGATTATGTTTGTCACGACCTGTGTCGGTGCGTTGAGCCAGAGCACCAGTCCGGAGGACGCTGTCCCCCCGGAGAAGCATCCGAGGAGCGAGCATCCGTTCCTGCCCGCGAGCGTGGTCCCCATTATCTGTACGTTTGATACCAGTGCGGCGATAAGTATGACAGGCATATTGGAGGTGTAGAGGAACTTCAGCGGCCACTTCTGGCCGAAACCCCTCACGTTTCCGAATGTCAGTGGTATCTCCACTCTCATAGACTGCATGTATACGACGACCGAGAAAACCAGTATGGTTGAGATAATCGGCATCAGGGCGGTGAACTGCAGGCTCTGGCTGAACTGGAATATTGCGCCCACAGGGTTGCCGCCGACGATCCAGAAGGGCTCGCCTGTCGAGGTAAGTGGCGACACGGAGGAGATGTAGACCGCCTTGGAGACCCCCGCGGCGATGAAGAGGCCGACACCGGAGCCGAAACCCCATTTCTGGACAAGGTCGTCCATCATTATGATCAGCCACCCGCCGAGCGTTATCTGGCTCGCGAGCAGCAGTATGAGCATCGGGTCTCCTGCGACGTTTCCGAATGTGCCGGATAGGACGTATCCAAACGCCTCGATGACAGTGAGAGCGTATGCGAGAACTTTCTGTGCCGCCTGGAACTTCTGCCGTCCTTCCTCGGTATTGGTGTCCCAGGGCAGCAGCTCGCTTCCCACCATCATCTGGAGTACGATCGACGCTGTGACGATAGGCCCGATCCCCAGCGTGATTATAGAACCAATCTGCGCGCCGAGGAGCGTCTGGAAGGTCTCCAGCTGCTGGAGTGCCTGGCTGACGGCCTGTGCGTTCGCACCATAAAGGTTTATCGAACCGAGAATGAAGTAGAGGATCAGGACGATTCCTGTCCATGTAAGCATCTCTTTGAGGGTCTGCTCCTTTTCAGGCTCTTTGACGGAGGGCAGGTAACTGGCGACTTTTACAAGGGTCGAAGCCATTTTTCAGTCCTCTAGCTTTACTGCTTCTCCGCC
>CAZVPZ010000030.1:0-9413 GCA_964629245.1 uncultured archaeon
ACCGCTGACGAGGGATTCCAGATGCTGGAAGAGATGGAAGTTGAGTCCCACCTCAAGTAGAGCAGTATCTTTTGCTCCACAGGCTGAAGGGTAAGATATAATTGAGAGATGATCTGAATAATGGAAGAACTAGAAGATGTAGAGGAACTTCTGTCCTCGAATGCGAATGTTGAAGACCTTCGCTTCGAGGCATCGGACATTATAATCTATACGTCCAGCAAGGAGTTTTTCCTCGACAACTCGGACACCGTGAAGAAGATAGTCTCCTCCCTGAAGAAGCGGGTAGAGGTCAGGCCTTCCTCCAAGATATTCAAGGACCCAGAAGTGGCGGAGGACAGGCTGATGGAAATGGTGGATGAGAAAGCGGGAATAGAGAACGTTATATTCCAGCCGTCCTTGGGCAAGATGATAATAAGGGCCCGGAGACCCGGCGCGGTCATAGGCAAGAACGGGGAAGGGCTGGACGAGATAAAGGAGGTCACGCTCTGGGCGCCGCAGGTCGAGCGCGTCCCTGCTATAAAGTCGAAGATCGTTGACCGCGCGAGAGAACTGACTGTCGAAGACCCTGAGTTCCGGAAGAAGTTCTTACACGATGTGGGAAAGAAGATAAGACTGGAGAAGTCGGTGGGCGACGAGTGGATAAGAATTGCATCGCTCGGGGGCTTCCGGCAGGTCGGCCGCTCCTGCATACTGGTCCAGACCGAGGAGTCGAACGTGCTGATGGATGCCGGCATAAATCCGAGCGCTGAGCCGGGAACACCTGAAAACTATCCTTACCTTAACGCTCCCGAACTCGACCTTCAGGACCTCGATGCGGTGGTGCTCTCGCACGCACACATGGACCACTGCGGCATGATACCGTACCTCTACAAGATGGGTTACGATGGGCCGCTCTACTGCACCAAGCCGACGAGAGACCTGATGATAATGCTCACGCTTGACTACATAGGCGTCGCACACAAGGAAGGTGTCGACGCACCCTATGATTCGAGCGCCATAAAGAAGGCGGTGAAGCGGACCATAACACCGGATTTCGGCGAAGTGACAGATATAACGCCGGATATGAGACTGACGCTCCGGAACTCGGGCCACATCCTGGGCTCGTCGCTTGTCCACCTCCACGTGGGCGAAGGTCTCCACAATATACTCTACACGGGTGACTACAACTACGACGAGTCGGAGATGCTGAGACCCGCGGATACCAACTTCAAGCGGGTTGAAACGATGATAACCGAGTCCACCTACGGCGGGAAGGACGACCGCCAGCAGCCCAGAGAGGAGGCACAGAAGAAGTTCCTCTCGAAGATAAAGCAGACCCTGAAGAAGGGCGGCAAGGTCATCGTTCCCGTGTTCGCGGTGGGGCGGTCCCAGGAGATCCTTGGCCTCCTCGCGGACGAGCTTGACAGGGACTATTTCGACTACACGGTGTATGTTGACGGCATGATAAAGGATGCGAACGCCCTCCACACCGCCTACCCGGAGTTCCTGTCGAAGAACGTCCAGAGGAAGATTTTCAGGGAGGAGGACTCGCCTTTCCTCAAGGACCAGCTCAGGTCGATAGGGAGCAACGAGGAGCGCCAGATGGTGTACGATGACGGTCCCTGCATCGTGCTCGCGACGTCAGGTATGCTCACAGGGGGCCCGGTCCTGTCCTACCTGGAGGAGTTCGCGGGGAACCCGGACAACACGATGATCTTCGTAGGGTACCAGGCCTCGGGAACCCTGGGCAACAAGATACAGCAGGGCCGCTCTACGGTGAAGCTGGACGGCAATCGTGTGGATGTCAACTTGGACACGGTCACCGTTTCCGGTTTCTCGGCCCACAGCGACCGACAGCAGATAATCAACTTCGCGAAGAATCTCCGCTCCAGCCCAAACCGCGTTCTCTGTAACCACGGCGAGGAGTCGAAGTGTTTCTCGCTGGCCAGCAGTCTCCACAAGATAATGCACATCGATACCTCCGCACCCCAGAACCTGGAGGTCACCCGGCTGAACTGATTTTGTAAAACAAAACATCCATATATCGGTTTTTCTAGCCTGGATGTATTACAATTGTGATACGTTGCAGGGGTCAGAGATAAAAAGTTACCCAACTACTTCCCCCGCGGGGAGGAGGATGAGATTTTCACTCGAGGATAACCTTGCCCGGTATTCTAGGGAGCCTGGCGGCTGGTACGAGGGTTTTCTTTCCGATGGCGTGCTCTACCAGGGTTCTGAGGCCGCGGAGGTAGGACCTGTTGAAGGTTTTGAAGATGTACTGGCGGAGCTTGACGGCGAGGACGTGATGCTTCGAGGGAGTCTGAACAAGAGAAACGGCGGTCACGCGACCCCTGACTACCGGCTTGAGGAGGTGGACGCCTTCGCCGAACTCCTCGGGGAGAACCCTTCGGGAACTGCTGTCGGTAAAAGGGATGACCGGAACCAGCTGGTGTTCACAGGTAACTACGAGTACGACGTGGTGCCCGCGACCAGGAACTGGTTGAGAACCGAGGAGCTTTCACCTGTGGGATGGGATAGGCCTGTTGAGGGAACGGAGCCGACCATCTACAGTCTCCCTGTAGTGAGAAACCTAGTGGGCATAATTGACATCTAGTTTTAAGTTTCTGGTTCCTCAACATCTCTCTATGGTTTACGAGATAAAATGCGACCAGTGCGGGAAGCTGATAGAGTTCGGGGGAGAAGGCCCGGACGATCTACCGGAGAACGTGGTGGAGTTTAATGATAATCTCTTCTGCAGGGAGTGCGTCAAGGATTTCGTGGAGTTCGGTACAGGCGATATAATCTCCCGTATCGACAGGATCGACGAACAGCTATCCGAGGTCAGGAAACAGCTTGGGTTCGTCGACGCTGATGAGGAGTAACCTTTACTAGCTGTCGACCTTGTCACTCGTCCTTGCTATGGTGGCGTAGCTTGGGCAGACGACTATCCAGTCCTCGTCGACTCCGGCCATGTCTCCATCCATCGACTTGACTGTCTTCTTCAGGCGCTTGACTGCGCGCTTCAGGTCTGTCATGTCCTTCTCTTTGAGAGGGTTGATGTTTACCCATACGATGTGGTTGTTCCTCAGGTGCTCCTGCACTTTCTCGACGTCACCGAACTCTTTGAGTGTGGCTGCGCGGATGACAACTTTTTCGTCCGTCTCGGCCGTTTTCGCGTCGAGCTCTACGAAGTCTTCCTCGATGAGGCTCTCTTCACTGTCTTTCGATTTCAAGAAGTCTAGGGGCATTTCTTGGTATTACCTCTTGGTTAAAAGTGGCTCTGCCAACCTTTTATAGTTTTTTCAGTCCTCTTCGAGTCCTTCCACCTTCGAGGCCAGGCTCCAGATCTCTGTCCGGGTGTGCTGCTTGATGTTGGGGTCGTTGCTTATCTGGTCGAGCAGGGAGGCGGCGCTGTTGATACGCACCGAGAACTCCTTGTCAACGTCCTCCAGTATGGCTGCAGCCTCTTCCAGCATCTCTGACACGTTCGAAGGTAGCGAGCTTCTTTCAGAGATATCCTTCATTCTGGATGTAACGGTTTCGATATCTGCCATATGGCTCACCTACTGGAGTCCTGACTGGAAGCCTTCCCTGGCCTCGTTCATCTTGTCCTGGAGTTTCTCTTCTTTCTTGGCGAGGCTCTTCTTCCTGATTTCCAGGTCTTCCGTCCTTTCCTCGAGTTCGTCCTTGAGTTCGTCTCGGTCCTTCTGGACCATTATCGAGCCGACGGACTCGTAGACGTTACCCTCGTCTTCTTCCTTCAGCTCTTCGAGGGCTCTCCTTATCTCCTCAAGTTCTGTTTCAGTCTCCTCCTTCTGGATCGCCACCTGCTGGAGCTTCTGCTGCGTCTGCTGCATCTCCATCAGGACCTGCTGGGGATCTTTCTCACTCATTTGAACCACCTTTACGAGAACTGCTGTATCTGTTTACCATCAGTCTATCACCTAGTATAGTTTTTCCGCGAGCGACACCAGCCTGAACGCGGTGTCTGTCGAGCCCCGGAGCGCGCCTAAACCACGGGTGCTGATATCTATAACGAGGTCGCTGCCTTCCACCACTGTATCGTATTCGGTCTGACCCCTCGATTCAAGACTGATACCGACTATCTGCCGCAGTTCCTCCGCGTTCTCGGTCTCGAACCGGAGCTGGGCATGCATCAGACCGCCTCTACCCTGTTGGGGTCCTCGGCTCTTGTCTTGAGCAGTACGCGGTGGGAGCACCTGGGGCAGATGATTTTCTCCTCTACGGGATCGATTTCTACCTCTTCCTCGCACCTGACGCACTTGTAGCCTGCCATCACTCTTCATCCTCCAGTTCTTCCTTCGCCTCTTCCAGCTCCTCTGTCTCTAGCTGGAGGGCCTTCTTCATGGTTTCCTCTGCGCCGGTGTCGGGCCTGTACGCTCCACCGGCTACCTTGTTTCCGTCCTCGTCGACCCAGATACCTGCGGCTACTCTCTCGTAGCCCTCGGGAACTTTTTCTGCTTCATCAACGTTCTTCCTTGTCTTGCTCCCGTACCGGGCGCCGAATCTCTTGGATGAACTGTTTTTTCGTGGCATGCGGTTTGAGACCTCCTGAAAGTAAGATGAGAGGAAAAACTTTTTATTCTGAGGTCGCGTCGTGCAGGATTTCGCGGACCATTGCAGTCTTCTCCTCCGCCTGGTTCACGATTTCCATTACCTCTTCCTGTGTAAAGGGGTACTTCTCTCCCTTCTGCATCGCGACGACGTTGCCGTGCTCGTTGAGAGAGACGGTTAGCCGTGCGTCCTGTGCCTCTTCCTCCTTGTTGGTGGTGTCCCAGATGATCTGGTCCTCTATCTTGTGACCGGTCACGGTGATGGGTTCCTCCTGTAGTGGAACGTCCATCGATTTCTCGTCCCGGTCCAGGGTACCGTCATCGTTGACTGGGGGGATGAAACCGTTTTTCAGGGCTGTCATCGCGGCTAGCGACGCAGCGTCGATAAGACCGCCGTCGTCGTTAAGGACGTGGATGTCGAGGAACAGTGTGTATACCTGTTCACCGGGCTCGATGCAGAGGTCCTCGAGGTCGACTGCCTCGGATTCCCTGATTCCGCGGTCCACGACCCTCGCGAGTTCGACTCCGGGCTCCTGGGGTGGCCCGGACTCGTACTCTCTCGCGGCCATGGGTGCAAGCTCGGCGTTGGTCACAATGGTTCCCTGGTCGGGTCGATCCGGGTAGGGTTCCTCGACGGAGACTTTCAGGCCGACGATGACCTGGGTATCTCCGATCGAGACCTTTGCGGAGCCTTCCGCTGTCTCGTGTATATAGTCGGGTTCGACTTCGATCTCCCGGTACTCGTCGAGGTCGCGCCCGTCAAGGCGGTCGCCTTCCTGTACCATCTTCCTTATCGTCTTCTGGTTGAGCTTCATTGTGTTCACCTCCTACTCCTGCCTGATTTGCCTGTATTTCTCTATCAGGGTTTCCCTCTGCTGCTCGTAGAGCTGTTCACAGCCCTCCTTCGCGAGGCTGATACACTCGTCGAGTGTCTCCTTCGAGATGTCGCCGTCCATCTGGAGCAGGGTTATCTCGTCCCCGCCGTTGATCACCGCGATAGGGATGTCGGAGTTGCCATACTTGTCCTCCGGCCCGTCCACATCGAGTACCGGTGTATCTTCAACGACTCCTGCTGCACACGCGGAGACCATCCCCTTCATCGGGATGCCTGCGTCGGCAAGCGCCAGCGCTGCGGCGTTTATACCGGTTACACGGGTGCCTCCGTCGCTCTCGACGACTTCCATCGAGATGTCTATCCCTGCCTTGGGGAAGTTCTCAAGCTCGATGGCTGGTTCGAGCGCACGCCGGGCAACGAGTCCGATCTCTTTTGAACGACGGTTGGGGCCAGGTCTCATCCTGTCGTCGACTGAGAACGGAGCCATGTTGTACCTCATCTTTATCACTGCTCTATCCGCCTCCTGCAGGTGCTTCGGGTGAAGCTCCTGGGGCCCGAAAACGGACGCGATGACTCTCGTGTTTCCTGTCTCGACCATCGCGCTTCCGTCCGCTTCGTCGAGAACCCCGACTTCCATCGTGGTCTCACGAACCTCGTCAGTTTCTCTTCCACCCATCCTTTTTCCTTCTTCGTCAAAGAACTCCATGTCTTCGTCTTCCGTCATCTTAGTTTACACCTCTTTCTAGTGATCGGGCGTAGTGGGCTGCGATTTCTGTGTCCACTCTTCCGGCTTCTAGGAGGTTCTCTGCTACGTCTTCGTCGTATTTTTCTGCGGCACTCTTGATGAGTGCGTGTCTTGTGTCCAAGTACTCTGTGTTGTAGGCTTCAGAGTCTTCTCTCTCGTCTCTGGAACTGGCCATGCGGTCGAGTTTTGCCGCCAGATATTCTAGGTCTGTAAATCCTGTTTCCGGATTTTCTTCCGTTTCCAGGATTTCTTCTGCACTATCACTCCAGAATATGCCCTCTATTTCCGTTGTGCTCATTATGCATCACCCCTCTGCTCGTCGAGCCATTCCCCTATCTTCTCGGTCAGGCCGCGGGTGTGCGCCTCCCTTTCGACCTTTTTCACTGCCCTGGCCGCAAGGTTGGGGTTATCGCCCTGTATCCAGACGAGGCCGTTCTGGCCGACGATTATCTTCGTACCTGTTTTCTGCTTTATCTGCTTGACCATCGTTCCCTTCTTGCCGATGACCCTCGGCACCTTTGAGGGCGCGATCTCTATTATCCTTCCACCTCTCAGCTTCCTGCAACGCCTGTCCTCCATGGAGACGTTGACGTCCATGCCCTCGGTGACGGCGGTTATCTCGGTGACTATCGCATCACCCACGTCGAAGTAATCGGTCAGATCGTCCTCGTCGAGGTCGATGTACTCGTCCACCGCGACATCTATCTTGAGCATCGCATCGTAGGGTGAGTTGAGGTCGACGCGCCAGTTGCTGAAACCGACGCTGGAGACCTCTCCTATGACTATGTCTCCTTCCTCCGGGATGTAGCGGCCGGACATCGGGACCACGCGGACGGAGCTACCGGAGTATTCTACGACTCCGACGTACTTGGATCTGATTTTGTCGTCTTCTTGGTACACACCTGAATGGGACCGGATCTCGTCGCCCTCGAAAACTATATCTCCAGGTGAAACTAGGTCTTTCTCATCTTTTACACGTGTCATAACGCTTTTACCTCAAAGTCAGTCTTGTTCTTCTCTTCACAGAAAAATCTGCTTTATACTGATGAAGAGTACAGCAAGATTTTTATAAGCAACTAATACGGGGCGATTTCCCGGCTAAATCTCTCTTACCTCGGCCTTTCCCTTCGCGATCTCCTGTATCTCCTCCATCAGGTCGGACAGGACTCCGGCGGGAAGTGTCATCTTGGCCATGAAGTAGTTCTCGCCCCACTCCTCTTCCTCGACTTCGGCGACATTCTGGAGCTTGTCGTAGGCCTTCCCCGCCACGTCAATCGGAATCCGGACCGCGACGGTCTTCTCTTCGAGCGATATGGGTATGATGGGTCTTATCTGGTCTACCGCTTCCTTGAACTTTTCCTCGACATCGGAGTTCCACTCCATGTGGAAGCCGGCCTCTTCCAGCGCGTTCTCCACCCTCTGCGGGGGATGAGGGTTGCCAGTCTTGGGGTCCTGCGCCCTCCTCGCTATCATGTCTATGACCTGCTTCCGCTTGTCCTCCCGTATCTCGGCTTTCTGGTCCGTGGTGAGCTGCATGTCTCCTTTCTCGAAGATGATTTCCGCGGCCTCCATCACCTGCTCTGTCCCGAATTCTTCCTCAAGCTCGTTGACGGACGCTCTTTCACCAGCCTCCACGTCTGTGAAAACTTCCTGTACGAAGAGAAGCCTCTGGATGTCTATGTCCTCTCCCTCCAGCCTAGCTTCTTTCGCCAGGTCGGGCTCCACAAGTATCTGGAAGTCTTTGTCGCCGGAGTAGCGGACCTTGATGGCGTCGGAGGTGTCCATACACCAGTCCTGTTGCTTGAAGTTTAAACCTCTTTTTCAGGCCCCGAGCCCGCGGTCGTCAAGCTCTCCGGGCGAGACTATCCGGAAGGTGTCTTCCCCTGTAACAAGTGCGAGTTCGATGTTCTCTGTGTTTATATCCTCCTCGCCGCTCTTCAGGGCCTGGACCGCGAGACCTATCGCCTCGTCTTCCCCCATGTCCTCGCCCCACTCGCTCTCCAGGTGTTCGTTGGCCTCCTGGCCTCCTTTACCGATGGCGACTGCGTTCCACTGCGTGAGCGTCCCTGAGGGATCGGTCTGGTAGACCTTGGATTCGCCATCCTTGACGCCGCCCGTGATGGTCGAGACCCCGTAGGGCCGGACGCCGCCGTACTGTGTGAACTGCTGGCACCTGTCCGCGACGAACTTGGATAGGACGTTCATCGGGATGGGCTCGTCGTATGTCATCAGGTAGCGTTGCGCCTCGTTCCGCGTCTCGTCGACCAGCGTCCTGCCGTCCGCGACTAGTCCCGAAGTCGCGAGCCCGATGTGGTCGTCGACCTTGAAGACCTTTTCCGGGTTCCGGACCTTCAGCTGTTCTGTGCTCCGGGTCGCGGCGAGTATCACTCCCTCGTCAAACACTATCCCGAGCGCTGTTGCTCCTTTTTTGACTGCTTCTTTCGCGTATTCGACCTGGAACAGACGACCGTCCGGGGAGAAGATGGTTATCCCACGGTCGTACTGCTGCTGTTGCGGCGTCATCTGCATCGTTTTAGAGTCACCTAGAACCTATAGTTAACTACTCGGATGGAAGATTTATTAACCTAATCAGGAGCGGTCGGACTTTCCGCCGCCCGGAGTAGTTTTCTATACTTTCGGGGCCTAAATACATCTAGAGGATGCAGGAGCTGCTTCACACCCCGAAGAGAGGCAGGAACGAGTGGGCGGAACACTATCTCGAAGAGGTCCTGACGCTCCTGAACGACCGGGAGTTTGACGCCGCGGAACGCTACATGAGGGCTCTCTACCACGTTTATGAGCCGGAAACTGTTTTTGAAAGGGACTATATTCCAGAGGGACTTGAGGAGGGTCTGGAGACTGTGAACCGCCACAGCTCGCTTTTCCAAGGCTACTTTCCGTCCAGCGTTGACTACCTTGAGAGCATTGAGAGGCTTTCCGGCGAGATGCTGGAGTACTACACCAGGCCCATCTACTGGAAGGAAGCTGGCAACGGCCACGGAGAACTTGAATCCCTGGAGCCCTTCCACTGAAGAAAGGCTTTTTTAGATTACACCATCCCTCTACTACCTGTAGGATGAAAACTGTGCAACCGGTTTGACTACACGACTGGAAGCCATTCACAGAATGGCTTATGTTGGTCAAACTGACAGCAGTTTGCGGACCACTAGCTCAGGGGTTAGAGCACCGTCCTTATAAGGACCTCACGCCGGAAAACCTGTAGCGCGTGTTGCCTCCATGAGCGAGGCGGCGGTCCCGGGTTCGAATCCCGGGTGGTCCA
>CAZVPZ010000031.1:0-8527 GCA_964629245.1 uncultured archaeon
CTGAAAGGTTCCAGAGCGCGTTCCCGGTGTTCTTTATCGTTATGTTCATCGCACCGGATGCAGGGTCGCTGGGATCTGTAGAGACGACGGCGACTATAGTATAATCGGCGTTCCTGATTCTTTCCTGGTCCTCAAGCGCTTTCACGGGGTTCCCTACAAGGCTGTTGAACTGTTCGTAGACCACGCCCACCGCTCCTATAGTAACGAGTATGAGCAGTACGATGGCGATTACCGGTGTGATGCCTTTCCGGCTCCTTCTGAAAACATCTGCTAGCATGCGCTACCACTCCCCGTGTTGTAGCAGTCGTAGGTATCGGTCGTCCCGTACTGGCCGACAAGCTTGAAAACCACGCTGTCGCCGGAAGGTGGGTAGGGTACAGTGGTGTTAAGGGTAACTATGTCCGATGGACTCAGCTCGAAATCCACCTCCGGTCCTGCCTGGTACTCCCATCCGGTCCCCCCGCTACCTATAGGCGAACCGTCAGCATACATAGTCCAGTATTTGTCGTCGTCCTCTTCTACCTGGAGGGTTATAGAGCCTGTATTCCGCACCATCATGACTGCATTACCTGTGGAGGGTGACTGGTACATGTGTTCGATATTCAGGTCGGATTTGTCCTTCAGTTCCTCCTGCCTTAATTTTTCCTCGAAGCCCTTGGCGGTCTCCTGCTGAGCGTTGATTATAAACGTATAGGCGGCGCCCGCGGCCGCAACACTGATGGTTATCAAGAGTATGGCCGCAATTGTGGGCGTAACTCCTTTACGACTCATCTTCAGAGTTTTCGAAACGGTTTCGGAGTTTTCTCATTCTCTCGTCGGTGGAACCTCCTGACTCACCGGCGCCCTGTTGTCCTGAACCGCTTCTAGAACCTCCGCCGCTGGACTGTGTCTGGCTCATCTTTTGCTGCCGCTGGCCCGAGCGCCCCTGCTGCCTTCCGCCTGACTGACCTCTGGAACGCTCTGGTCGGTTGATGACGCGGTCCTTGTTCTGGGAGTAGTACGCCCTCCTCAATGACTGGTTAATCTCGTCCAGCCCGTTCACGATCTGCTGGTTTGAGTCGCGGATATCGTTCACGACCTCGTCCATCCTGTTGCCGATGGCGTTTGCAATCCTTTCCTGCATGTCGCCGACGAGCTCTCCTTCCATGTCGACCTCTGAAGCATCGCTCAGCAGGTCCATGAAGTCGTTCATGTTGTCGACTACTTCGTCCATCTTGTGGGTCAGGTCCTCGACCGAGTTCTTCAGCTCGTGGGTGGACTCCGTCATGTCGTTGACTATCTTCTGGTTTGACTTCATGATGTCCAGGACATCACGCACAAGCTCCTGGTTTGCTCCCGTTCCCTGGGAGGCCTGCTCCTGTATTTGATCCATCCTTTTCTCAAGCCTTCTTATCGGTCCGATCGGGACTACCTCGTAGTCCTCGCTGTCGTTCCCGATATCCACTTCCTCGTTTGCCATTCTCGGTAGAACCTCCTCTATACAACACAGAATTCCATTTGCCGGTATTTATAACCTGTGCAAGACAAAGACCGTGGTCGCTATCGAGGTTAGCCCAGGTACTTCAGCACGAGACCGAGAACGATTCCCAGTAAAGGGGTGATCAGCAGGGGTAGAAAGGCTGCAGAGACCTCTCCGCCGGTGCTCAAGCTCCGATTCCCCTTTCTCAGGTTGACCGATAGATAGATGAACACGCCGGCTACTGCCCCAGCCGCGGCAATCGGTCGGGACCCCAGGGAGGCGAGCAGACCGGAAAATGAGGGCGCTGCGAAGATAAGCAGAACACTGATGACGGACAGCACCATTCCTCCGGCGATGGCGGCGAGGCTGTAATCAACAAGGGTGTCCCCGAAATCGGATTTACCCGCCATATATGATAGAGATTACTTAGCTGGAATAAAAAACGGAGGTAAAGTAAAAGAGGATGTGGTGGAACGGGATGATCTAAATCGTTCCTTCCCCATCTAATACCAGATATCTTCTAGGGGGGTGGTTCGTTCGGACTTACGTCCTCACATCATGCCGCCCATACCACCCATTCCTCCGCCGGGCATCCCGCCTCCTGCAGGAGGTCCGCCACCGGCACCACCTTCATCATCCGAGGAGAAACCGGAGGCGCTGATGACGTCATCGATACGGAGAATCATCTCCGCAGATTCGCTAGCGCTCTGGATAGCCTGGGTCTTTATCTGCTTCGGCTCTACCACGCCCTTTTCGAACAGGGCCTCGGACTTGCCGGAGGTGACGTCGAGTCCGGCCCACTTGTGGCCGTCTTCATGCCGGTTCCTGAGCTCTACCAGCGAATCGATGGGATCGAATCCCGCGTTCTCTGCGAGTGTCCTGGGGAGTACTTCAAGGGAGTCGGCGAACGCGTTGATAGCGAGCTGTTCGCGCCCGCCTACCGAATCCGCGTAAGAGCGGAGTTCACGGGCCAGTTCTACCTCGGTGGCTCCTCCACCGCCTACGACCTGGCCGTTCCTGAGCGCGGACGTGACGCTTCCGAGGGCGTCCTCCATCGCTCTTTCTATCTCGTCGACAACGTGCTCTGTTCCCCCCCGGATGAGGATAGAAACACTCCTCGCCTCGGGGCAGTCCTGCACGAAGGTCATCGCGTCGCCGCCTATCTTCTTCTGCCTGACGGTTCCAGCGGTTCCGAGATCGCTTCCCTCTATATCGTCGAGTGATGTTACTATTGAGGCGCCTGTCGCCCTCGCGAGCTTCTCGATATCGCTGGTGGATACTCTCCTTACCGCGAAGATACCTTTCTTCGCGAGGTAGTGCTGAGCGATATCGTCGATACCTTTCTGGCAGAGCACGACATTCGCACCAACATCGTCTAACTTCTCGACCATCTCCTTCAGTTGGCCCTCTTCCTGCTCGACGAAAGACTTGAGCTGTGAGGGGTCGCTGATGTTTATCTCCGCGTCGGTTTCCGTTTCGCGGACCTCGATGGGGGTCTTGAGAAGCGCGATGTTGGCGTCCTCTACCTTGGAGGGCATGTTGCCGTGTACCTTCTCCTTGTCGAGGATTACGCCCTGTATAAGCTCGGTGTCGTCGACCGTTCCACCCTCTTTCTGCTCCACCTTTATCATGTCCTTGTCTATGACCAGGTCACCGTTCTCCTCGTCCGCGACCTGCTTGACCGCCTTGACGGCTATTTCCGCCAGGTATTCCCGGGCGGCTTCCGCGCTCTTTCCTGTCATCGCGGTCATCGCGACCTTTTCCAGCACGTCCTCGTCACCGAGCTCTACCTCTTCCGCGATGTCGTCGAGTATCTCGGTGGTCTTGAGCCGTGCGAGCCGGTAGCCACTTGTTATTATGGTGGGGTGGATCTCCTGGTCGAGCAGGTCTTCTGCCTGCTTCAGGAGTTCTCCCGCGAGGACGACGGCGCTTGTCGTACCATCCCCGACCTCTTCTTCTTGGGTCTTTGCGACCTCTACCATCATCTTGGCCGCCGGGTGCTCGAGGTCCATCTCCTCGAGGATCGTGACACCGTCGTTCGTCACGACGATGTCGCCGACACTGTCGACCATCATCTTGTCCATACCCTTTGGGCCGAGCGTGGTCCTCACGGCCTTTGCAACGGTTTTACATGCAGCGATGTTGTTCTCCTGAGCGTCTTCTCCTGTCTGTCTGGTTGCGTCTTCCGACATTATGAAGACTGGCTGTCCGCCTAATCCTACCATTGTTTGTTCACCTTGAAAACATCGGATAGATTGACGCCAAATTATAAAAACACAACGAAACCTGAAATCTGCCTAAGCTCTTTTTCCCAGCTCCTCGCGCAGGATTTCAGAGACGGTGCTACCGTCCGCTTCCACTCTCTCCATGACAAGTCCCATAAGAGCGCCCTGAGCGTGCATCCCCTGTTTTTCGACCATCTCTGCTTTCTCATCGAGGACTTCTTCCACAACGCGGCGTATCTCGTCCTCGCCTGACTTCGACTCGATGACTTTTTCCACAGCTTCCCCGGGGTTGCTCCCTGTCATCGCCTTCATCACTTCCTCTATATCGCCTTTTTCTATCTTTCTCTCTTCCAATGCGTCGAAAAGTATCCGGTAGTCTTCTTCGTCAAGCTGTCCAACTGCGACCCCATCCGATTCCAGCCTCGAGTAGATGTTGGTGAAGACGTTCGCCACCAGCCTTGTGTCCGCGGAATCCATGAACTTCTCGAACAGCGAAAGGTTCGTCGACCGTAAGACCTGTGATGCCAGCTCCTCTCCTATCTCTTCCGCGTACCGTTCCTCCCGTTCTTCAAGCGTGTCGGGAAGATCCCGGTCTATCTCTCCTATCTTTCCCTCCTCTATCCTTATCGGAGGTATGTCGGTCTCGGGGTACATCCTGGCGCTCCCGGGGAGGGGGCGGGAGAACGAGGTCGTGAAGTCCTGCTCCGCGTTCCGCGTTTCCTCGGGGATATCGCCGATCAACAACATCTCGGCCCTGCCTTTTACCGCTTTTGCGGCTTCTCTTGCCTTCTCCTTCGGGCCGGCGAGGATGGCGACCACGTCGTCTTCATCTGTGTCGAATACGTCGCACAGCTGGTCGAACTCGTCTTCCAGCTGGTAGCTCTCGATATCCTCGTCGGTGTGTATCATACCCTTCAGGCCGCGCGACCTGGCGTAGTCGACGAGCTCCTTCGCGACGTACCGTTCACCGGAAATCCGTTGCTTCATCTTTCCGGCCAGCGAGGGAATCTTGACCGCGTAGACCGCGCCGTCGTTCTCTATAACGGTTGAAACTATCTCGTTTTCCGTATCTTCGAAGACGTGGGTGACGTTATCTGCAACCACCTCGCCTTCTCCGAGCTCTTCGCCAAGCTCGACCAGGTTTTTCTGCCTCTCGACTTCCAGCTCTATCAGCCTGTCAACGTTTTCGACGTCCTGGAATCCCTTTATCTCGACCCGCGCACCCTCTTCTATAGAGACGTTGACATCCTGTCTTATGGTCCCGAGCCCCCGCCTCGCTTTTCCCGTGGAGCGCAGGAGCATCCCGAGCTTTTTCGCGACGTCGCGCGCATGTTCAGGGTTCTCTATCGAGGCGTCCGTCCCGACCTCTATAAGAGGTACACCGAGCCTGCTGAGATCGTAGACTGCGGTATCGTCTTCCCGCGAGTTTATGCCCGCGGATTCTTCCTCCAGCTCGATATCCTCTATGCTGACCTTTCCTGTCTCTGTCTTGAGTTCACCGTCGAGTCCGACCATCGCGGTTCTTTGAAAGCCAGAGGTGTTGGAACCGTCGACCACCATCTTCCTCATGACCTGTATCTCGTTGGGAACTTCGGCATCGACCATCCTTGCAAAGGTCAGCGCGGCCTCTAGCGCTTCGGGGTTGAGCGGGTGAGGCGGCTCCTCGTCTAGTTCGACGAGGCAGTTGTTCCTGGTGTAGTAGTTGTAGATAAACTTCCTGTCCCGGGCCTCCTCCATCCTCGCGGCTATATCCTTCTCGCCTGTCTCTCCGGCCACTGCCTTCAGGAACCGTTCGGCCCTCGTGTCCGGGTTCTCGTCTTCGAGGTCGACGGGGCAGTCGCAGAAAAGCTTGGTGGCGGTGTTCAACTGCTGGTGTATCTCTATACCGCACCTGAAGCCGAGTTCTTCGTAGTTCATGGTTTCTCACCGCTGTGTTCCGCGTGAAGGGCTATGGCCTCCTGCCGGAGTGTCAGATCCTTCCTGGGGTCGAGCAGGAAAGGGACAACATGCTCCACCTTGACCGTGTTACCCAGCGCCTCGTAGGGGTTGCCGCCTGCGAACAGGTAGTCGAGCGATTTCCTGATCCTGCCCTGGTGGTTCTTGGCATATCTTTCTTTCGCGCTTTTGGAGACCATCTCTGCGGCCTCGGGACTACCGAACCTGTAGAAGTCCCGTGTATTTAGAGGGTTGGAGACTACCTCCTCCCAGAGGAAGTCGTCTGGATTCACGTAGTCTTCTGCCATTTTGGTCTCACTTCCGCGTAATCGAAAGGTTTTCTTCCAGCCAGGTTTTCGCCTCGTTGACATCGCCTCTCTTTTCGAGCGCCGAGGCCGCCCTCGCCAGCCCGTGCTCCGCGCGTCTATCGGGTGATGTGGGCCGCAAGGTCCAGTGTTCGCCGTCTTTAACCACTTCGTACTCTGGCCCTTCCGACGCCACGACTTCCTGGAACAGGTAGTTCGCTACCTCCGCAACTCGGCATGCCTCGCGTTTTTCCCTGTATTCAGGTCGGTATCGTGGGGTCTCGGACAATCTTCCTCACCTCTTCTTCGAGTTCGTCTATCTCCCTTCCATCGTTTTTGACCATGTAGTCGCTGAGAGCCATCAGCTTGGCGACGCCGTTCTCTATGTCCCTGATGTCGCGTTCGTGGAATTCGTCGCCCTTCACGTCTTCTTCTCTGGAACGTTCTTTTTTCCTTTCTATCCGTGTCTTGCGGGAGGCCCAGACCGCGATGACTTCGATGTCTTCACCGGTCTCGTCTTCGAACTTTTCCTTCTCTTCCCAGCTCCTCATACCTGTTATCGCGATGCTGTCTCTTTCATCTGAGATCTCTCCCAGGTAGGGCATAGAGAGATGTGCAATCGCGTCCATGCCCTTTTCTTCCCTCAGCCCGTTGACAAACTCTCCGGTTTTCTCCGCGTCTATACCCCTTTTCTCCATCTCTATCCTGACCACGTCGCCCATGTCGAGGACCGTGTAGCCCTCGTCTCCAAGTATCTCTGCCACGGTGGTCTTGCCGGAGAGAGGCATCCCAGTGACTCCGTATATCTCGGTCACTCTAGGTCTACCCCCGTGCCTTCCCGGTAGGCGGCGTCCTGCGCCCGCGCATTGAACTCGGCCTCTGCGCTCCAGAGATCCCGGAGGAAGTCCTGCCGTGTTTCGAGGTCGGTCTCGGCTTCATAGCCCTGCAGGTACTCGTCTGTAAATCTCTCCAAGAGGTCTTCATAGTTTTCGCTCGACGCCGACTCAGCCTCCAGCTCTTTCGCAAGCTCTCTGGCGTCATCGAGTTCACTCACGGTATACCGACCTCTCGCTTATCTCACCTGCGACGTTTTTCTGGAAGAGTTCTTCTGCTTCTTCCCGCGAGTCCGCGTTACCCAGCGACCACATCAACTTGACATAGGCGAGCTCGGGATGCATGTCTCCTGCGCTGATGGCTCCTGCGTCCTGGATCTTCAGTCCGGCGTCGTAGACGTCCATGTCTACCCTTCCGTTGATGCACTGGGATGACATCGCCACGACCGCTTCTTCCGCAAGCTCTTCGAGTTTCGCGAGTATCTCCTCGTGGTGCTCGGTTTCATCGTCAAACGCGTTCACCGGCATGTGTCCAAGTCCCGTGCCCTCTATCAGGAGGCCCTGCGGGCTGTAGTCGAGCAGGTTTTCCAGTTCATCAGTCTTCATGCCGGGCCGGGCCTTTACGTACGCAACGCCGGTGTCTAGGTCCGGCCGGAACTCGTATCCGCTTTCTGTATTCTCGTAGTTTCGCTCTATCTCGCCGGTCTGGTAGTCGACTGTTCCGAGGGGTTCTGAGTTCACTGGCTGGAAGGCATCCCTCCTCGAGGTGTGCATCTTCCTAGCCTTCGCAGCGTTGAGGACCTGGCATTTATCGTCGTTTACGGTGCTGTGCATGCATATCCCGACACCCTCGAAGTCGGTCTCGGCAAGGAACTTCCCGGCGCAGTACATGTTCATCACCGCGTCGGTGGAAGGGCGGTCGCTCGACCTCTGCGCGCCGACGAGCAGGACGCCTGTATCGATACCCTTCAGCATGAGAGTCAACGCGGCTCCCGTATAGGCCATGGTGTCGGTGCCGTGGCCGACTATTATGCCTTCGTAGTCTTCCTTCGTCCCGTCTATCTTTTCCGCGACCTGCTGCCAGTGGCCGGGTTCCATGTCCTCGGAGAGCATCTGCGCGACGACCTCCGAGTGGAGGTTGACCTCTTCAGCCAGCTGGGGGTACATCTCTACTAGGTCCTCGGGCTCGAAAGAAGGTTTGACCCCTCCTTCCTCGTAGGAGACTCGCGACGCTATAGTCCCGCCTGTGTGTAGTACTAGGATGTCCGGTCGTCCTTCTTCGTGTTGTACCTCCGGCTTCTCTAGTTCTTCCGCTTCACGTTTCTCGACTAGCTCTATGTCTTCCGGTTCGACACCGATGTTGTAACCGCTGTCGAGCTTGATAACAAGTGTTTCGGGGTCGCCGCTCTCTGGCTTGGGCATCAGCCTTCCCTGGTAACCACTCGCCTCTATCAGGTCGCCGACCTCTATACTCTCGTCTTCTAGAATATCCTGGATGCGGTCCGAGTACATGTTCAGGCATTCCCTTACAAAACTTAATAATATGAACCGGACAGGAGATTTGTAATACAAAATACCTGAAAGAGCCCTAGTAATCCATGTTTGTAATACGAATAACGGGCTGCACCGGGCTTCAGGTTCACGAGAAGTTCTGGACGTCGACCTTGATGAAGTCCGCGCCTGTCGGCAGTCGGAAGATGACATCGTATCCCAGGCCGTACTCGCTGGCGACGTGGGCCCTGACCTCGCCTGTGGCTATGAAGTTGCCGT
>CAZVPZ010000032.1:0-7846 GCA_964629245.1 uncultured archaeon
TGGAGTTCTACATTCCCGAATTCTTCTTCAACGAGTTAAACAACAACCTGGACGAGATCGAGGAGAAGACCGGTCTGGAACGCCACGAGCTCGAGATGCTGCTGAACCTGCTGTTCGAACAGATGCACGTCATACCAAGAGAAGAGTTCGAAGACCAGCTGGACAAAGCCCGGGACTTGATTGCGGGTGTTGATCCCGACGACGTACCGTTCCTCGCGTTGGCGTTACACCTCGACTCCGGTGTCTGGAGTGACGATGAGCACTTCCAACAGCAAGACAGTGTCAAGATATGGCGGTCACACGAACTAGTCAAGCATCTGCAATAGACCCGGGAACACCTCGGTGTAGCAGAAGCCACGCTTGGAAGATACCTTAATGAACTCACTACGGAAGGAGTCCTCAACAAAAAACTCGATGACAACGGAAAGAAAGTATATGTAGTGGATGAGAAGGAACTGGAAGAATCTGACTGGTATGAAATGCTGGAAAACCGAGAAGCCAATAAAGAGATAATCACAGACCATCTACAAGAAAAAGGAGCATTCGATGACTCCATGACCCTAAAAGAAGTCCGAGAATTCATCGAACTCTACAAGGAAGAACTCAACCAGCTACCTCTAAACTACGACTGGGAAGACCTATCAGATATAGAACTGGCAGAAGTATTCTTGGACATCCTCAGAGTCATAAAAGGAGAAGAAACAGAACTACAAATCGACTTCAGAATCAAAGAATAAGTGCCTGTATAACAACTCCATTTTTCTGTTCCTAACCATCTGAATCCAAGAAAAATAAACCTTGCAGAATTTATGGGAAGTCCGTGATTTCTTACATATCCAAGAATTATTAAATGCGGCGTCCGGGACTCGAACCCGGGTTGCTGGCTTGGAAGGCCAGAGTCTTAGCCACTGGACCAACGCCGCATCTCGTAGAGATGCTAAGTCTCAGAAACTCCTTCCAGGAGTTTCGCCAACGCCGCGGATCTTGGATTGGCTAGGTTTAGGTGTGGCTGTTATTTTCTTAAATAGCTCGATGCAGTAACCGGTTGCGATGATAGTTTTTCAAGGTTTGTCGGCAATTATGTCAGTATGGATCAGGAAGACTACGAGGACTACCTCGTCGACAAGGCGAAGGAACTGCTGAAAGAGGACCTTACAGACGCGGGAAAAGGTGATATGGAGAAGCCCGAGATGCGTTCCAAGACCAGTGAGATAGACGAGAAGGCGGAGAAAGATTCGACCTCGGAGATACCCGCGCCCTGGGATCCGAGGGAGGTCGAACACCTCGCACGCAACAGGAAGAAGATGAGTAAAGAGGAGATGGAAGAGTTCCTGAAAAAGGACTCCGAGCTACATCGCGAGATAGAAGAACTCGATGAATGGAGCGGTTTCAGCCGGTGGGAAGAGCGTTTCATAATCCAGCGAAACGGGGATAAACCCGGGGATATAGCCGAGGAACTGGAGAGGGATGTCGACGAGGTCAGGATAAAGATGCGTATAATGGGGCTTGTGCCGGAGAAAGACGATGAAGGACGACATCCGTGAGAAAGCGCTGGAAAAAACCCGTGAATCCATGAGCGAGGCGGTCGACCGCGACCGTTTCATGATAAAAGCGGTCAGGCTACTGGACAGCTTGGACCGGAACTCCGATCCCGAACTTGAGCGTTTCCGGGACCTTTACTCTCTCCACTTCCCGGAGCTTGTAGACGAGATAGGTGACGACAGGGAGCTGCTAGAAGTGCTCTCACGCGGCGTGGAAAGGGGCGAAATGGAATCTTTCGAGGAACTCGCATCAGACTCCACCGGAACCGAACTGGCAGGTGAGGACAGGCAGATGCTGGAGAGAACCGTCGAGATGCTGCAGGAGAGGTACGATTACAGGGACGGGATTGAAGGATACATCGAGTCGACCGCGAAAGATATGATGCCCAACCTTTCCATCCTCCTCGAACCGATGCTCGCGGCGAAACTCGTGGCGCTGGCCGGCAGCCTCGAAGAACTGGCGAAGTCGCCTGCCTCGACCATCCAGATGCTGGGGGCGGAGAAAGCACTGTTCAGGTACATGCGAGGAGAGGGAACACCCCCCAAGCACGGCATCATCTTCCAGCACAGGTTCGTGCATTCCCTCCCCGAAGACAAGAGGGGTAAGATGGCGCGTTTCCTGGCCAACAAGGCGGCGATAGCCGCAAGACTGGACTTCTACGGGGAGAAAGAGAAAGGCGAGAAACTGCACGGCGAGATAGAGGAAAAGTACCAAGAACTCAGCGGATAATCACTTTACTTCTTCCAGCCTGAACCAGGGAACCCTCACCAGAACCGGTATATGGGTGTCGTCGCGGTGCTCCCAGATACCTTCTTCCCCGAAAGCCTCCCCGTGGTCCGAGGTGATCACTACATCTCCCTCCAGCTCCGGCACCAGTTCCTGTACAGCCTCCAGAGCCAGCCGGAGGTTCTGTTCGTAGTACTCCTCCAGTGCCTCCCTGGTGCCGCTCTTCCCCAGTTTAACCAGGCTGGCAGGGTTAAGTTCCACCAGCATCCCTATCTTCATTATAAGCTCGCTTTTCTGGGCCAGTGATTCAGCCCTCGGTTTCACCCTCTCGCTTAAGGCCGATGCCAGCCTCGAGCTTTCGCCGCCCTCCTCCTTGACCGATTCAAAGCTCTTCCTTATCCTGTCCACCTTTCTTCCCTTACCCTCCTCTATATAGGGTGCGTGAGGCTGCATGTAGTGAACGACCACCCGGTTGTCCTCACCTTCCTGGTCAAGGTTTTCCCTGACGGCCTGATTAACGTTCAAGGGAGGGACGGTCTTCAGCCGGTCGTCCCAGTGGGTCTCCCAGACATCGAAGATGCGTGATAGGTGGTCATCCGCCTTCCAGTCGTAGTCACAGCTTGAACCCCACTCCATCTGGTCGAGCGGGATTCCGAGGCTGTTGATGAACGGATTGGATGAGAAGTAGGTTATATCATGCCAGCCGGTGAAATTCTTCGCCGCCCATTCCAGTGTGGAGGACCCGCGGCTTTCTCTCTTCTCCAGCTCTCCCTCGAAGTAATCCTCATAGATCTCCTCAAAGAAGTCGTACCTGCAGGCGTCAAGCACTATAAGGACATCCCAGTCCTCCTCAACCACGTTCTGGTCTTTCACGGCTCAATTTGGGACCTTTACACCCATTAAACTATCCCCCGAACAGATGCATGAAGTCCAGGAATTTAACTTTGACCGGGCATCAGAAAACCATGGAAGAGATACAGCCAGGCATATTCAAGCGGGGAGAGAAAATATTCACCGCTAACGCCTGCCCCGGCGAATCGGTTTACGGCGAAAACCTGGTCGCGGAGGACGGGACGGAGTACAGGGAGTGGAAACCCCACCGCTCGAAGGCCGGTGCCGCGGTCAAGAAGGGTATCGACCTCGGACTGGGGAGAGACCTAGAAGTCCTCTACCTCGGGGCCGCCTCGGGAACGACAGTGTCGCACTTCTCCGACATACTGAGGGACGGGTTCGTGATAGGTATCGAGTACTCCGACACAGTCATCAGGGACCTGGTGGCGCTCGCGGAGGAACGGGAGAACATCGCACCCGTGCTCTCGAACGCCCGTCGCCCAGAGGACTACTCCGACCTGATAGACAAGGTCGACGTTGTATTCCAGGATATATCACAGAGAGACCAGCCAGAGATTTTCATCCGGAATGCCCGTAAATACCTCAAGGCGGGAGGCACAGGACTTTTCACGGTCAAGGCCCGCTCCATGTCCTCATCGAAGGACGCCGACCAGCTCTTCTCGGAGGTCGAGCAGAAGATGGAGAAAAGATTCCAGATAGTTGACAGGACCAGGCTCGACCCCTACGAGAAGGAGCACCTTTTCCTAAAATTGAAGAAAAAGTGAGGAGTTATGCCCTCAGTTTCGGGATGTAGTCCCTGGAGGACCGCTGCATCATCTTCCTGTGGTGCCCGTTCAGGTCCTCGTACCTCGGGTCGTCGCAGCACGCGGCCTCCTTGTTGACTATCGGTAGAGAGCCGAGTATCGTGGTCCTGGCCGGCAGCAGGTTCCGGGTCTCCACGTTGCCGCAGTTCAGGCACTTGAACTTTACATCTTCCATTTTATCTTTCCCACCTCCGGTGCCAGAATGCGTCGCCCTTCCTTTATAAATGAGTGGAGGCTGTTCCAGGAATTCCGGTAGAAATTCAGGCCTCTGCCTTCTGCTTCGCCCACTCATAGCCCTCGTCCTCGAGCCTGTGCGCGAGTTCCGGGCCGCCCGACTCGACTATCTTTCCATCGACCATGACATGTACTTTATCGGGTTCGACGTAGTCGAGAATCCTCTGGTAGTGGGTTATCATCAGCAGCCCTATCTCCTGCTCTCCTGCAAGGGTGTTGATACCTTTCGCAACGACCTTCAGCGCGTCAATATCCAGCCCCGAGTCGATCTCGTCAAGGACCGCATACCCGGGTTCAAGCACCGACATCTGGAGTATCTCCGTCCTCTTCTTCTCGCCGCCTGAGAAACCCGCGTTCAGGTACCGGTTGGCGAACTCCCTGTCCATGTCGAGAAGCTCAAGTTTTTTCGACAGCAGTTCACGGAAATCGGAAGTAGAGACAGGTTCTTCATCCTTTCCTTTCCGGGCATTAATAGCCTCCCGTAGGAACTCCGCTACGCTGATCCCGGATATCTCGCTGGGGTACTGGAAGGCGAGGAAGAGACCTGAGCGGGCGCGCTCGTCCGCCTCATCGTCCGTGACCTCTTCGCTGTCGATGAAGATGCGTCCAGCATCCACATCGTAGTTCGGGTTGCCCATAAGAGCGTGGCTCAGCGTGGATTTGCCTGAGCCGTTAGGACCCATCAGGGCATGTATCTCACCGGACCCGACCTCCAGGTCGACACCTTTCACTATTTTATCTCCCTCTATAGAGACCTCGAGATCCTTGACTTCCAGGCTCATACAGTTTAGGTCGGCCTAAACTTTCTTAAGAACGGCAGTCCCGTGGGGTCACTCCTCCGCCAGCGCCTCCTGGACCGAAGTCAGGCAGAGGACAGCGCACTTCCTCCGCATCGGGGAGACATCGATTCCCAAGAGGTCAATTATCCAGTCGCCGTCGAGTTCGAGAACTTCTTCCACGGCCATCCCGACGAGTTCCTCCGAAAGCACGGACGCCGCCGCAGTTGAAATCGCGCAACCGTCTGTCTCGTGCCTGACCTCCTCTACTTTCCCGTCCTCGGTCTCGACATAGACGTGAACGTGGTCGCCGCAGCTCGGGTTGTCGCCCTCTGCCTCCTTCGCGTCTTCGATGCGGCCCTCGTTCCGGGGCCTCTTGTAGTGGTCAAGTATCTCGTCGCGGTACACTTTTTAACACCTAGTTAAAGACCTCGTTCACCCTTTCGACAGCTTTAACCAGCCTTTCCAAGTCTTTCCTGTCATTGTAGAGGTAGGTGGATGCCCTCGCCGTGCCAGAAAGGCCGAGAGATTCCATCAGGGGCTGTGCGCAGTGGTGGCCGGCACGAATCGCGACGCCCTCCTGGTTGAGCACCTCGGCTATATCGTGAGAGTGGATGCCCTCCATCGTGAAGGATGTGATGAAGCTTTTATCTGGTGCAAGCACCTCGACACCCTCGATCGATGATAGCTCCTGTCGCATCCTACGGTTGAGTTCTATCTCGTGGTCGCGTATATCCTCCAGCCCCACTGCCTCAAGGTAGGATATCGCTTCCCCCAGACCAACTGCGCCGGCGATATTTGGCGTCCCGGCCTCGAACCTCTCAGGCACTTCCTCCCACCGCGTCTCCTCTTTCGTCACCCTCCTGATCATCCCGCCACCGACCTGGTAGGGCTCCATACCCTCAAGCAGGGGTTTTTTGCCGTATAAACCGCCGATACCCGTTGGGCCAAGCATCTTGTGGCCGGAGAAGGCGAGGAAGTCGACACCAAGCTCCTTCACATCTGTCGGAATCCTGGGAACTGACTGGGCGCCGTCCACCACCACGTAGGCGTCGTTTTCATGCGCGATATCGACGATTTCCCTCACAGGGTTCTCTGAGCCGAAGACGTTCGAGATGTGTGAAAGCGAGACCAGTGATGTGCCGCTATCTATCATCTCCGAGGCGGCCTGGAGGTCCAGAGTGTGTCCCTCCGATGGCACGTACTCCAGTTCCAGCCCCTCTACTTCCGCTTTACGCCTCCAGGGCAACTGGTTGCTGTGGTGGGACATCTCCGGTAGGACGAGCTTTCCATCTATTTCTAGCGATGATGCGAGCAGGTTCATCGCCTCCGTGGTGTTCCGCGTGAACACTATCTCCCCTCTCGACGCAGACAGGAAATCCGCCACCGTACTTCTCGCATCCGAATAGGCCTGTGTAGCAGTATTCGCGAGGTCATAAAGCCCTCTACCGACGTTCGCGTTCTCCTCCCGGTAGAACCCGGCAATCCTTTCGATGACCTGGACCGGCGTCTGGGTGGTCGCGGCGTTGTCTAGGTATACTCTTCTCTCACCGGATTCTGAGGCCAGAGTGGGGAAATCCTGCCGGATGTGGGGGGGTTGAAAACTCATTGTCGAGGGGTTACCTCTGAAGCTTTTTATCGACATGCTCCCTTATACTTTCCTTCAGCAAGGGAAGAGATATCTCCGCCATCACCGGCTCGAAAAATCCCTTGACCGCAAGTCTTACCGCTTCCTCCTCCGTGATACCGCGCGATTTCATGTAGTAGAGCTGTTCCGGGTCGAGCCTGCCAGCGGACGCGGCGTGGCTGGCCTCCACATCCGGGTCCTCTATCATAAGCTTAGGTGAGGCGTCCACTTCCGCCTTGTCAGACAGTATCAGGACGTTCTCGTTCTGGAAACTCTTTGTATCATCCGCGGTAGTATCCACCTTCTGCATCCCCTCATAGACCGAGCGCGCCCGGTCATCGACCACTGCGGAGGAATCCATATCGCAGCTGGTGTTCTCGCCGCGGTGGTAGGCATGAAGGGATACATCGATATGCTGGTCGCCGACAGGATACCAGACCGCCCGCTTCTCCGTCGATGAGTTATCGCCCTTCAGGACGGTCTCCATCTTCGTCCTGGAAAGCTCTCCGCCAAAGACCGCGTTAAGCCAGTTGACCGAGGCATCGCGTTCCACTACCGCCTTCCTCCGCGAGTAACTGAACCCTGAATCAGCGGATTCGATAGCGCCGTAGGTCAGGCTGGCATTCTCCGATAGGTAGAGCTCGGTGACCGAGGTCAACAGTTCCGGAGAACCCCTGAACTCCTCAGTTATAGAGACCTCGGAGCTCCGCTCCGCGTCGACGACGAGGTGTGCGGAAAGCGTGGAATCCGTCCTGTGTACAACCGATACTTCCGCCTCGCCAGAAATCCTGACGTACACCGCCGAGTTCGCGAGTGCCGTGTGGAGAGCAGTCAGCCGGTTCTCACCTGTCTTCACCGCTGCCATCAAACCTTCGCCCGCCTCCCGTAGCGCCTCCGCCCCTGTGAAGACCTCTACTTCGCCTGTCACTTCAACATCCGGTTCCTGAACCTCGACAGGTCCGGGCTTGATGTCAGGATAGCGGGTCCAGGTCCGGCCCGGGGTCCTGATGCTCTCCGGCATGTCGAGAGTCCGTGTCAGCTCCCGCGCCTCCCGGCGCTTTTCAGTGAACTCGGCAGGTTCCCCGCTGAAAACGGCAGCTGGTCCGTCACCCAGTACATCTTCCCTCCTCATCCCAGACTGCCCTCCATCTCGAGTTCTATAAGACGGTTGAGCTCTACAGCGTATTCGAGCGGGAGCTCCTTCGCGATTGGCTCGATAAAGCCGCGTACAATCATCTCCTTCGCCTCTTCCTCCTCGATGCCGCGGGACATCAGGTAGTATATCT
>CAZVPZ010000033.1:0-7190 GCA_964629245.1 uncultured archaeon
GAAGGAAGGGGAGGGGAAGAGAACGGTAAAGCGTTGCTCTTGACGGTTCGTTGACAGTTCGGACGCCGCAAACTGGTTACGCTCAGTTTACACGCAAGAAGCCATGCAGAGCATGGCTTTCACATAGCAACGCGGTGCGCCGCACTTCAATTGATTTCGGCTTCCGGGAAAAAGAGGTTTATGCGGCTGGGAAGTCGATGTCGTCTCTTTCTCCCAGCATCGCTCTCAGGCTTTCGGGATCGGCGCCTAGTTCCTCTGCAACTGCTCTTCCCTAGCTTACCGTGGAGTAGCCAGGGATTATCCTGTATGTCGGTTCCGGTTCCTGACCCGACGCGTGGAACGGGCAGTCCATCCTTTTTCGGATCGACGGCGGAAAGTGGTACACGGCAGAAAAGCTGAAGACGCCGATTGGCTGGGAATGGCACGATGCTTCGCCGAACAACGAGCCCTCCTACAAGCTAGACCTGTCGGAGGGTATGCACACGCTTGAGTTTGCCTGCAAGAACAACGGTGTCCTTATAGACGAGATTTTTATCACCTCGGACGGCCAGAAGCTGGGAGGATACGGACGGTCAATCTAGTTGCAGTTCTACTTCAGTACCCGGGCAAAGGGTTAAGAAAGTTCTATCCAGTTACCGGATTATGGACAGGCAGACCTTACTAGTCGGGGTTTCAGTGTTCATCCTGCTTGCTTTCGCCGGGTTCTATCTCGGGACGGGCCAGGATTCCCCGGCCGGACCTGGACAGGATGCGAAGTTCGCCACGCTTATGAACACGACAGTGGATAACGACGCTGACATAGGGACTGCCAGGTTCGATAACAGGAGTCTTGACCTGATGCATGAGAACAGGGAAGAGGCGAGGTTCTATATCGATACTGACCGCGACGGCTCTTTCGACAAAGAGCTCGAGGACCTGGAGCACAACGGGAAGGTCCAGAACCTGACTGAAACTGTAAATCTGGGAGACACCACTTACATGCTCTACTTCCGCTACAGGGACTCTGGTAGCGAGAGGGGCGATGCTTGGCTCTGGCTTTACAGGGTCAGGGAGCTATAATGTCGATAAAGAGGAAAGGGGAGCGGCCGGACTGGGTAGATGAACTCATCTCGGGCAAGAGGATTGAATGGGTTCTCTACGACAGCAGTACCGACAAGATGAAGGTCGCGACTGCCAGTGACCAGAAGGATGCGATAAAGACCGCCCTGTCGCACGGTATAGTGCCTCGGAAGACACAGCATGCCGCGCCTAGGACCGACGCCTACCGCCGCCTGGTGATGAGCCCTTCCGAGTTCGAACGTTTCATGGAGCGGCTGAGGGCCAGGTAGTTTTTTTAACACCGCGCGTCTAGCTTTTCACATGGTTTTCTCTACTGGAGCGGTGAAAGAGCTGGTCTCTGACCTTTCCGACCACAAGGACAATATCCGGAATTTCAGCGCTCGGGTGGTCGAACGGGCGTCTGACATCGCCAGTTTCAAGCAGAGGAAGACTATAGGTCCTGAAGATGTCGAGAGAGCGGTTGAACAGATTGAAGAGGATGGGAAGTAGAAAGATATTTTTTAAACAAAACCGCAGTCATTACCTGTATGGGCCGATTCATAAAGGGGCTGGCAGGTTTCGCGACAGGTTTCATCCTATTCGTGCCGTTTTTCTTCTTCACCAGCCAGTCCCAGAAACAGGCCACTATAACCGGCGCCCCACTGGCCTACAAGCTCCCCATGATAGTCGGCCTGACCGTGATGTACCTCTTCCCCCTGATATTCTGGGCTCTGCTGCCTGCGAAGGATCGCATCCAGAGGTGGTGGAGGGACCGCAAGTACTAGGAGAATATTTATCCGGGGCGGTACAAAAATTATAGAAGGAGGGGAGAGATCATCGACTGGCTTGAGGTGGTTGTACTTGCGGTTATCATAGTGGGAAGTAACTACGTTCTCAGCCAGCCGTCTCCGACAACTCCGGAGGAGAAGTACGACTTCACGAACATCAAGGAGATAAAGCAAGAACCTGCGAGCTATCTCAACCGCACGGTCAACATCCACGGTGAACTCGTCGAGCGGGAGACCCGTACGGGGAGGACCACCGTCTTCCTGAAGCAGAAGAATAAACACCTGGAGCTCAGCGGCTGCAGGTTCAACAGTACGACGACTAGGGTAGGGGTGGAGGGCACTGTCGACCAGTACCAGAGCTGTGAATGCATCTACCGCGACCCGTACCTCGGCTGGTCGGACAGGAGTATCAGGATGAAGGAGCAGAACTCCTGCAGGCGGAGCATCCCTGACATGTACAACAACAGCAGGTGTGTCGAGGGAAGTGTGAAGACCCACTACTACCTGACCTGCGGTGACGTGCTCTACACCGAGTAGGGAAACCAATTTATTATCCCGCACCCAATACCCTACTGGGGAGGGAGATGGAAAGATCTAACAAACAGTCCGAGGACTCTATCGCAAGGCGGTACGAGAAGGTCCTCAAGTCGATAAGGAACCGCAACTAGTTTCTCTGGCGGGCTCCGGTGGGCGGCGAGCTGCGCAGACCCCTCTATCAAGTAGATGTTGGTGTTTTGAATCTTGGGGTTCTAACTCTACATGCAGGAAGCAGAAGATGAGATTCGAAGAACTTAACATATCAGGAGATACGTGTAGAAGGCTTGAAGAACAGGGGATAGAGAAGCCGACCGAGGTACAGGAGCGGTCTATCCCAAAGGTTTTCGAGGGGAAGGACGTCTTGGTGGAGTCGGAGACCGGCTCCGGGAAGACACTCGCGTTTTCTCTACCCATAATCGAACAGGTGGACGGGAGCGAGACTCAGGCCCTCGTACTCTCGCCGACACGTGAACTTGCCAAGCAGATAGCGAGCGAGATAAACAAGGCCTCGGGCGACAACGTTGAAACGGTCACCATCTACGGCGGCGTCGGCTACGAGCCCCAGATAAAGGGCGCCAAGAAGGCCAACATCGTCGTGGGGACGCCGGGACGGATACTCGACCTGCTGAAGCAGGGCAAGCTTGAAGTGTCAGGTATAGAATACTTCGTGCTCGACGAGGCTGACAGGATGCTCGACATGGGATTCCAGGACGAACTGGAGGGAATCATCGAATACTGTCCCCGCGAGCGCCAGAACCTCCTGTTCGGCGCGACGATTCCGCACGACCTGAAGAGGCTGTGCGAGAAGTACAGCATCGACCCGGAGATAATCAGGATCAAGAGAAAGAAGCACACCAGGAACCTTGAGGAGAAGTACATCGATACCAAGCCGAACCGGAAGCTGTCAACGCTCTACACCCTCCTGAAGCACAGGGACCGCGATTTGTCCCTTGTCTTCTGCAGGACGAAGAACACGACACGCTGGCTTGCCGGGAAGCTCAGGAAGAACGGCATCGACGCGCAGGAGCTCAATGGCGACATGTCGCAGCACAAGCGGGAGCAGATGGTGGAGAAGTTCGAGAACAAGGGTATACGTGTCATAGTCGCTACGGACGTCGCGGCGAGAGGCCTCGACATCGACGGTATAAGCCATGTATTCAACTACGACGTACCCGACACGGTTGATACCTACACCCACCGCGTGGGACGCGCTGGAAGGCAGGGTGAGCCAGGAGAGGCCATAACGCTGCTCGAGAAGAAGGATTACCAGAAGTTCCGGAGCATAAAGAGGAAGAAGGATATAGAGAGGATTGACCGCGACCAGCTCCAGCTGAAAAGGGTCAAGACCTGAATCAGTCTTACCTGAAATCTCCCAGTTCGCCCTGAGATGTTACGGTACTGGGACTGCTTCTCTTACCGGTAACACTTTCCTCCAGTTCATCAGCTAGCTCTTCAACAGTCATATCCCCGGGCTCCAGCTGCCCGACCAGTTCTCTTTCTTCTTTCCGGGAAAGTCTCGGAATCTCCTTTCCGTTCGAATTCCTCAGCTGTAGCAGGGCCCTCCCCAACCTGTGGTTTTCCTCGAGTCTCTCAATCCTCTCCCTATAGTGGCTGGGGCTCCTTGACTTGAGTTCGTACCAGGGCCTGATTCTTTCCTTCGGCTCTCCGCTCTCCACAAGGTTCTCCATCCAGTCCAGCTCTCTCATTACATCCTTGTCCTCGAAGCCCACGATGGGCATGTGGCCTGTCAGGAAGGCTCTTGACCGCGTCACGTAATTGGAGGAGAAATCCTTGTAGCCTGGCTGGTTCACCTCGAAGGTCTCGTAGGCCAGCCCCTTGATATCGTCGTGTTTACGCCTGCTTTCACGTGTCTGGTCCATGAACTCTGAGTAGGTGTATACGGATGCGTCGATACGCGTCGAAGGGAAACTGCTCTCGTCCCGACAGCTACCAAGCCTCTCTTCCACCTCCCAGGCCGCCTCATCAGGCACATCTTCTCCAAGCACCACCAGGAGGTCTATGTCGCTTCCTTTACCCTCCTCTCTTGAGCCAAGAACGGATAATGAGTCTGGAGGCAGCATAAGCTTGGACACTTCTGAACCGTAGTTGGCTGCGAAAGCTACGCCTTCCGCTACACCGTATTCCTGCCTGAGCCAGTCCTCCGTCTCCAGAAGTGCCTTCCTTGAGAGCTCGGGCGCAGAGTAGGATGGGAGAGTGGTCTGGTAGTCCCCAAACCCGGGGAAAAGATTTGTTACAGGGTTTTCAACCCGGCCGACAGGGTCCTTGTGCATACATACCATCTTCCTGTCAGGATATAAAAACCTGCCGTAGTTTGTTACTTCAAAATAACTAAAAACTCTGGGATGCAACCTTGGTTTGGGCGGTTCGAACGTGTCGGGACTTGAGAAATACGTACGAAGGCAGGAGGATGAGTATCTCCGGCTCAGGAACATGCTGGACGGCATGCAGCAGGACTACGACGCAGAGCTGCGGTATTCCCTTGACATCAGGGAGGACGAGATGGTACTCGACGTTTCTGTCATGAATGACGACCTGAGTTCGCCGTCGCCACCGCGGTGGGATCGCGTCCTCGCGATATTTGACGAGGCTTTTCTAGGCCTGAACAACCTCGCCCTAAAACAGGAGACACTGGGAAACGACGGCTTCGTGAGGAATGAGAGGTACAGTGTCGTCCGCGCCCCGCGCGTCTACAGGCCGGAGGAGGACGGCTACATGACTCTGGATGAGAGCGTGGAGAGGCTTTCCAACATCTAGATGTACTGCTTCAGGTAGACCAGGAAGATTATCGCCCACCAGCCAAGAAGCGAGACCAGGGCGAAGATACCCGCGTTCCTCTCGAACCGGTCCCTGACCTCTTGGTCCTCCCAGTTCTTCGAGGCCTTCCTGAAACGGGGTGTCACCCTTTCGTTCAGTATTATGCCGTTGAGGAAGATGACTGCCACCAGCCCCATCTTGAGCTGGAATACGCTGCTGTGGACGATGCCGGGGTCGCTGAGCACGAGGTAGATGCCGGAGCCGCTGAGGAGGAACAGTCCTTTCCAGACTATCAGCGACAGTTCGGAGGAGAGCTTCGCAAATACCGGTGCGAAGCTTTTCTTGAAGTGGAGGAGCAACAACAGCGAGTCGGTAACTGTTACCGCCCCGACTGCGATTATCGCGCCCGCGAGGTGCATGAAACGGATGAGGACGTAGGGATCAGTGGCTGCGTCGATGAAACTCATCCGAAGTGCACCTCCTTGACCTCCTTCCAGAGCCGGTATATGTAGTAAGCCGAGACCAGCATTATGATGGAGGCCCCGACCACCACCGCGACAAGAAGAGGGTCGTCCAGCATAACCTTGGTTAGGTCTACCGGAGCTTTAAACGTAACCTCTCGAGGCGCACGAAAGTTTAAGCCCTTCTTCACACAAGAATATACCCATGGACCTGAAGGAGAGGTTCAACTCGAACAGGTGGTTCTACACAGAACTCATCGTCTCTCTCGTGTTTCTGGAGGTTTTTATGGCGGAGGCGGTAGCCCGGTGCGGCACCTCTGACGCGCCTGCCCCGATCGTCTGTGACAACATCTACCTCATGGTGTTCGCGGTCGTCCCCTTCACCGCCTACGCGGTCGCCAGGCTGATCGACTATTTCCAGGATTCCCCGGTCAGGCCGCCGAAAAGCGATGTCTAGCCCTCTACAGGACAGGTGTTCCGTCCCAGGAGGGAGTTGACAGGGCAGCTCTGCACCAGCCCGGTCGCGAGCAGTATGACCCCTACGAGCAGGATTAAAAGTGAGGTCAGCGCCTGCGGCGCAATCGAAGACGCCACCTTCAGGGATCCGGTGTAGGCCGCTATCCCCCCTGCCATCAGTATCGCTCCAACCAACACACGCGCGGTGCGCTCCGAACCTCCAACGTTTTTCTCCATAGAAACCTGTTGTAGAGGCTACGCTAAAAACTTTTCTACCTGCCGACAAAAAACACTCCAAAGCCCCGCCCGAGATTTGAACCCGGGACCTCGTCCTGTTTGTGTTCGAAGCTCACGTTGGTTCGCTTCTCGAGCCGCCATCTCTCCTTGCGTCGAGAAAGCGGCACTACCAAGGACGTGCTCTGGCCAGCTGAGCTAGCGGGGCATGGACTGCTATGGGTGTAAAGGGTTCGGAAAATTCTATAAATGGCGCGGTCAGCCCACGGTGTTCGAGTCGATGTCGCGCGGGTAGTAGGTGATGGTCTCCGTCCCGCTATCCGTTATGACGATGGTATCCGAGTGGCGGTAACCCTCTGTGTCCGTGTAAAGACCCGGCTCTATGGTGTAGAGCTGGCCAGGCTTCATCTTACCCTTGCTACCTCTATCGATGAAAGGCGGTTCGTGGCCCTCCATGCCTATGTTGTGGCCGACGTGGTGCCTCGCCAGGTCGGTCACTCCCTGCTCTTCGTAGTAGTTCCAGACTTCGCTGGCGACCTGTTTCAGCGGGACACCCGGGCCGCACGCCTCGATGGCGATATCCTGCGACTCCAGCATCAACCCGAAAAGTTCGCGCTGTCTCTCCGAGTGCTCCGCGACGAACATCGTCCTCTCCAGCTCGGAGAAATAGCCGTCGACATTGGAGTAACCGAAAGTGATCATCACGTCTCCGCGCTCCAGTTTCCTGTTGTCATTGTGGCCGTGAGGGAGCGCCGTCTGTGGCCCGCTTATCATGCCAGCCTTCGCCGGACCGTCACCCCTCGTCCTCGGCGCGTACTCGGCGCTCAGCGCTTCAAGCATGTCGCGCGACGCCTTCGCCGACGCCTGCTGGCTCACCGTCACGGGATGCGCTCCTGCCTCC
>CAZVPZ010000034.1:0-7081 GCA_964629245.1 uncultured archaeon
CCGACCTCGAAGACTACTACACCGTCATCCTGAAGAAGGACATCAACAGCCAGGACCTGACCTCTTTCGTCGTCGAGGGCAACGGCCTAGTCTACACCGCCGACCCGGAAGAGGACTCGATGGACGTGCTGCCGGTGAAGAAGGTGGATAAAGACCAGCAGAGCGACGCCGCCAAGATAGTCATAGTGTTTGACAAGTCGCTGGAAGGGGCGGCAAAGAAGTCGAACTGTGCAAAATACGAGACAAACCCGTTCGGCGACAGGGAATGCGTTGCCTGGAAGGGGAACGAGGAGACGGCGGCCGCCAAGATAATCGCTTACAGCCTGGTTGAACAGCTGCCCGCGAACACCAAGGTCGGGGCGATAGCATTCGACAGCGAGGCCTACCGCATCAGCGAACCGATCTTTATGACTCCTAGCAATAGGGACGAGTTGAAGAGAAACATAAGCAAGGTAAGAGTCCACCGAAGACCCTCTTACTACCATACCGGGCTTAGAGGGGCAAAAAAGATGCTGAACGGGACCGGCAACATAGTTTTCATAACCAACGGCAAGGCCCATGACGCAAGCACTAGCGTAAATTCGCTCCAGAAGAGCCGGGATATAGCCTCCAGCCTGGAGGGTGTCACGCTCATCACGGTGGGAACCGGTGAAGAGACAAACGAACCGTTCATGAGGGATCTGGCCCAGAGAGGTGGCGGACAGTACCTGGCGAAGAAGGATATAGGTCGGCTGCCCTTCCGATTTGACGCAGGAGGCTCTGCTGGGCAGACCGTTCCACTGGTGATCGTCAATCCAAACCACTTCATAACGGAGGGCCTCGAGGTCTCTTCGAGCGCGACGAAGTTCGACTGTGTGCAGCCCCGGAGAGGCGCGGACCTGCTGGTGACCGGGACCAATGGGAAGCCTTTCCTGACGACATGGCACTACGGTCTCGGACGGGTCGCCGCATTTACAGGTGGGACCACTTCCCTGTCCGAGCCGGTGAGGCGTGACCCGCTGCTGGTGTCGAGGACGGTCTCCTGGAGTGTGGGAGACCCGAAGAGGAAGCAGGACAGGTGGATCCGGGTGGATTCCGCGCGGAGTCCGGAGCCGGTGGAGCTCAGGGCGTCCTACAGCATACCCGGTTTCAGGCGCCAGGCCGATGACCTCTACACCATGGAGATAGAGCCCTCGGGACCGGGATTCCACAGCGTTAACGGCACGGTCTACAGCTACAACTACAACCCCGAGCTGGAGGAGGTAGGTTACTGGGACGGCGCGGAGAACTTCATCCGGGAGACCGGGGGCGAGGTCTACGGGCCGGATGAGAGGGAACAGATTAAAAACGATATAAGACAGTTCAGTAACAGGAAAACGGTCACGAAGAAGCCGGTTTCCAGCTACTTCCTCCTGGCCGCGCTCATCCTGTTCCTGGGAGAGGTAGGTTACCGCAAGGTGAATGGCAAGAAATGAAAGCACCCATGCTGAAGAGGAGGCTGAACCCGTTCCTGCTCGCCGCCACAGTCCTGGTCCTATCGCTCCTCGCCGGTCTCTCGGTGATGTACCAGGGGCAGCTGAGCAACGTTCTCAGCGACAAGAAGGAGCTCCAGCAGGAGCTCGACCAGAAGAACCAGAGGATAGCCACGCTCCAGCAGGAGAACGCCAACCTTTCAAGCGACCTCCAGAACGCGAGGGCAGACCTTGACCGCTACACGAGGCTCTACAGGAACGCGCAGAACGACATAAGCAGCCTCAACAGCACCATAGAGGACCTCCGCGGCGATATAGAAAACCAGGAAGAGCAGATAGCCTCGCTCAACAGCCGGATAGAAGATCTGAAGCTCAACATCACAACATTACAGCTTGAAGTCAATGACCTCGAAGACAGCCTTTCGATTATCTGTGAAACCTCTGAGAACAACCTGACGGAGACCTCAGAAGAAGAGTGCGAGTCCCAGGGTTACGAGGTGGACTGAAGTGAAGGTTGAGGACCTGCTGGAGCAGATGCGCCGGGAGTTCATCAAGGTGAAGGTTTTACAGGCGATTCTCGACGGCCTGATATTCTTCCTCGTGATGAACCTTTTCCTCTTCCTTTTCGACTTCCAGATGACATCGCTTATGTCCAACCTGGAAGTCGTCGCCATAATGAGCGCGGTTTTCTCCACCGGCGACCTGCTGTACAGGTCGAGGAAGTACAGGCTTGAGATATACGAGCAGAAGAACCCCGAACTCCAGGAGGTGCTCCGGACGGCGAGGGACAACATAGACAAGGAGAACATCGTCTCACAGGCATTGTTTGACGATGTGCTGGAGCGCGCCCGGAAAGTCACCTCTGAGAGCATCATCCCTGCGAAGAGGATCGTCTGGAAGACCCTGATAGTCGGGTTCCTGAGCTTCCTGACCGTGATGTCGGGGCTGGCCGACTTCCAGCTCCAGGAGGACGGCGGCGAGTTACTGCCGAGCGACCAGATCAAGAAGCTGATTGAGGGAGGCGGGGAAGAGGATGACGGGTTCGAGCTGAAGAACGCCTCCGGTATATACGGCGACTCCTCTGATATCGATTCGTCAACTCTCGACATCGAGTTCAGCATAAACGGGACGGGTAAAGCGGATGAAGACGACTTCAACCCGGCAGAGGCTCCGCCAGAAGAACTGGTGCTCGATGTTTCGGGAACGTCTCTCAACGAGGACCTCGACCTGGCGAAAAGCTACAGCCTCGCTATAAAGGAAATCGGATAACCGATTTAATAATTGGAGCCGCAGACAACGATATGAAGATAAAGGGCATGGACGAAGCCGGGAAGTACGAGAAGGCGAACCAGAAACTCACCGAAATCCTGGAAGAGATGAAAAAGGTCATAGTCGGCCAGGAACGGGTCCAGAAACAGCTCCTGATATCGGTACTGTGCGACGGCAACGTCCTTCTCGAATCCTATCCCGGGCTGGCGAAGACAAAGATGGTGAGGACTCTCTCGGAGATCATCGGCCTGGAGTTCTCCCGCATCCAGAACACCCCGGACCTTATGCCCTCGGATATAACAGGGACACACATAATAAACGAGAGCGAGGGGGAGAAGGAGTTCGTGTTCCAGAAAGGCCCTATCTTTGCGAACATGATCCTCGCAGACGAGATTAATAGAGCGACGCCCAAAACCCAGTCAGCGCTTCTTGAGGCCATGCAGGAGAAGCAGGTGACCGTCGGCAACCGTTCCTATCCACTGGAGAAACCTTTCTTCCTGATGGCGACCCAGAACCCTATCGACCAAGAGGGGACCTACCCGCTTCCCGAGGCGCAGAGCGACCGTTTCATGATGAAGGTGAAGGTGGACTACCCGTCGAAGAACGAGGAGGAAGAGATTGTCGACCGCTTTACTTCCGAGCTCGACTACTCGCCGGAGCTGGATGAAGTGCTTTCCCAGCCGTCAGTGATAAAGCTCCAGGAGTTCACCCGGCAGGTACCCATCGCTAACGACATCCGGACGCGGGCGGTGGAAATCGTGAAACGGACCAGGAACCACGACGACCTCAACTTCGGCGCGTCGCCGAGGGGCTCGATGTCTCTTGTGCTCGGGGGTAAGGGTCGCGCGTTGATAGAGGGACGAAACCACGTTTCTGCCTCGGACATCAACAGGATGGCAAAACCGGTCCTGAGGCACCGTATCGGGCTTTCCTTCCAGGCCGAGAAGGAGGGTAAGGACGAGGACGATGTCGTCCAAGAGATTGTTGACTCGGTGTGAGGTAACGCGATGATAGAGGTTGACTTTCTCAGGGAGCTTGACAGGTTCAACCTCGCGCTGAAGAAGCACTCCATCGAGATACAGGAAGGACAGCAACAGAGCCAGAAGACAGGCCAAGGAATGATCTTCGAGGACCACACAAAGTACGTCCCCGGTGACGATATACGCCGCGTGGACTGGAAGGCTTACGCGAGGACCGGCGAACTCTTCATCAAGCGGTTCGAGGAGGAGAAAAGTATAACCGTCCACATACTAGTCGACCGGTCAAGCTCCATGGACTACGGCGACAACAACAAGTACGACTACGCCTCAAAGCTCGGGCTCGCCATCGCCTACATGGTGGCCAATACCAACGACCGTTTCCGGTTCTCTGTCTTCTCCGAGACCGTTACAGACATCTCTTCTGCAAGGCGGAACCCTAACATGGGAGACATGGTCGACACGCTTAACGCCCTGGGGAAGACCCCGGAGAGCCGGATAGGGCGGTGCCTGACCGAGTACGCCTCCCGTATCCAGAACAAGTCAGTCGTCGTCGTGATATCAGATTTCCTTACAGAGCTCGACGAGATAGAGGCCGGCCTGAAAAGCCTCCAGAACACGGACGCGGTGCTCGTTAACGTCCTGGACTCGACCGAGCTCGAGCCCGAGATGCAGGGCGACGCCATACTTAAAGACCCGGAGTCCGACCTGCAGCTTCGCACCTATCTCTCCTCACAGACAAAACAGAAGTACAGGGAGAGGCTTGACGAGCACACGGCGGGTATAGAGGAGATGGCGAACCGGAACGGTGCCGGATACCTCAAGCTCTCCACGGGCCAGAACTTCTTCGAATCGTTCCTGAACGTCTGGCGGCTTCTGAACGAATAAAAAGCTCTGTTCGCGTTCAAGACCATGGAGATTTTCGGCTTCGAAACCATAGACAGTCTTCCAGCGCTCTATCATCAGGAGAGCGACATGGTCGTGATAAGCGACCTCCACCTCGGGCTGGAGGGTTCGATGACCTACGAGGGAAGTTATGTGCCACAGTTCCAGCTGGACGAGCTAAAGGAAGACCTCAGGGGTGCTGCAGAGGAGACCGGCGCCTCCCGCGTCCTAGTAAACGGCGACCTGAAGCACGAGTTCTCGACGACACGGTTCTCCGAGGAGAAGGAGATAAGGGAGTTCATCGAGTTCCTCCAGGAGCTGTTCAGCGAAGTGGTACTTGTGAAGGGCAACCACGATACCTTCGTGGTCCAGATAGCTGAGGACTACGGACTGGAGCTGGAGGACTACCATCTAGAGAACGATGTCCTCTTCTACCACGGCCACAGGGAACTTGACCTGCTCGGAGCAGAGGGATACGATACTGTCGTTATAGGCCACGAACACCCAGCTCTCTCCCTAAAGGATGAGATAGGGGTAAAAGAGAAGGTGGACTGTTTCCTCTACGGCGAGATGGATAACGAATCCCGGTTGATTGTTATGCCCGCGTTCTCCAAGATATCAGGCGGCTCGACAGTCAACGAGGTCCCGACCCACAAGCTTCTGTCGCCAGTGCTCAGGAACCAGGTCGACATCGACGAGATGAAGGCGATAGCGGTCTCAAAGGAAGCCGGGCTTTTCGAGTTCCCTGAGATAGGCAAGATATAGTCAGAAATCGCCTTCCCTACCGGTGAACGCAAGCCAGAAGATAACCGCCGCGACCCCTGCCGCGGCGAGGAAGGAGGCGTTGATACTCCAGATGGAGGCGATCGTACCGGCCATGATGGGTCCGATGGTCTGCCCGGCGTGCTTGAAGAACTCAAGGAAACCAGTGAGTTCGCTCTCTATATCATCAGGCGCGCGGTGGTCGAAGACCGCATGTGCCGCGGGAGACATCCCGGAGGAGAACAGCCGGGCGACGAAGAAGAGTACGCCAACGACGATAAGTTCTGAGACAAAGCTCAGCGCCACCATCACGGGAGTTAAAAGGCCGGCGAGCACCGACAGCGTCTTCAGCTTGCCCGCCCTGTCGGCGAAATCGCCGAATACGAACTGGAACGCTTTCGGCAGTGCTGCGGCACCGAATATCATCCCCATCAGCTCGAAGTCGCCGGGAGCGATGTCGTTGAGCAGGAGGGGCAGTGCGAGCCAGTAGAACGAGAATATTATCGAGTGCAGGAAGATGAGTGCGAACGGGAACCTCATCGCCTCCCAGTTATCCCTTATGTGGTGCCAGTCGTCGAAGTATGTCTTCCTGTGGAAAAGCGTCTCCACGGAATCTAACAACCCTCTCTTCCTCTTTATGCCGATGTAGCTGTAGAACACCGCGACAGCGAGGGCCGCGGTAAGCACCCAGAGCTTGAACGTGATGGGAAACCCCCGGGAGGCAATAAGGTAGCCACCTATCACCGGGCCGACGATTATCGCTAGGTTGACGCCGAGCAGGAAGACAGATATGGACTCAGACTCCACGTCCTCGTCCGCACTCCGCAGCGACACGCTCCAGCCGCCGTTCCAGATAAGGACCTTGGCGAAGCCCTCGGACGCCTTACCCAGGACTATCAGGAATGGCACTGTCGAGGCGTAGAGCACCGGAGGGAAGATCTGGGATATCAGTCCCAGGAATATCACGATTTTCTCTCCGGACCGCTGTATCAGGTTGCCGGTGGGTATGTCTAGCAGCAGGGGTATAGCAGCAGGTAGAGAGGTTATGACACCTATGAGGAACACGCTGGCTATATGTTGCTCAAAATATATGGGCAGGAACTGCCATACGGTACTGCGTCCCAGCCAGGCCAGCAGGAAAACCACTGAAAGGTATTTGGCTATCCGAGGAACCCTGTCGAACTCCATCTCTACCGCTCAATAGGTCACGTAGTTGCTGTCCCGTCGTTCCTCTTTTTCCTTCTCTTTATCGCGCTGCTTCTGCTTCTCTATGAACTCCTTCTTCGCCTTCTCCTTTATCTCGTCGAAGCGCTCCTCGGCCTCGTTCCGTTCGGTGCCTGCCTCCTCTTTCTTCAGTTTCTCATACCGGTCACTCGAAGAGTCCTGGGACCCAGAACTCTCTGCGGCGTCTAGAAACTCATTCGTCATCTTCTTCACCTTTCTTTTTTCCAACGCCCACCATCGGCAGGTAGCGGGCGTAAGACATTATCTTGGCGATGTTCTCGGTGGTGTTCTCCACCGTCCGGGCGGATTTCTGGGCGGATGAGACCACGCTGTCGATGTTCCTGAGGATGACGACTATGTACGCCAGGACCGCCAGCAGCAGTATCTTCCACACCACATCAAGCGCCAGGTTGAGAGTTACAAGGTCAACAGCCATAACCGACTATTGCCGCTCGCGCATTTTATAGTTGGCGGTTAAGAAACCATTAAAAGCATCTCGTGGCAATTTTTAGG
>CAZVPZ010000035.1:0-7037 GCA_964629245.1 uncultured archaeon
CGACAATCCGGAAGGACATACCGCCGCTGCTCTGACGAACGAGCTGGCTCATGATGGCGAGTACAGGCTGTCGCCCCGCGAACTCCGGGAGGAATACGGGTTCGATATCTCGGGTGATATAATAATTGGAGGACTAATCGATGACGACCGCAGGTCCGAGGTCGAGGACGCGGCGGAGAACATTGGTGTTGGACTATCGTACGAATAACATGCGTGGGTGAACTGCTTATCGACAAGATAGGTGGGGAAAGAAAGAGCCTTAAGGAGAACCAGGAGTTCTTGAAGAGACCTGGTGGAGCTCCGGCCAATGTCGCGGTTGCGGCTTCGCGTCTGGGAGCCGATGTGGAACTGGTGGCGACTGTAGGTAACGATGAGTTCGGGGAATTCTTGCTTGAAACTATGGAGGAAGAGAGCATCTCAACCGAGATGATAAGACAGCTGGACAGGGAGAACACCACCCTCGCTTTTGCATCACTTGACGAGAAAGCTAGGCCTCACTTCGTATTCTACCGCGGTGCCGACGAGCACATCCACCCTGAACAGCTCGAGTTCGAGACGCCTGAAATACTCCATTTGGGGTCTCTACCTTTCACACGACCTGAGACGGGGGAAAGCATACTTGAGATGCTGGATGAGACGGAGGCAACAGTCAGCTTCGACCCCAACCTTCGTGAAGACCTTATGGATGATGGATACGCGGCTTACCTCGAAAGGGTCATGCCACAAGTTGACATACTCACCGCGGCGGAAGAGGAGATAGAGTTCTTCGGGGGCCTGGAATCGCTCAGGCAACAGGTGGAAGAGATAATTGTCACGCAGGGCGAAGAGGGAGCGCTTCTCTACACTGGAAACGGGAAGTTCAGAGCGGAGGCGTCTGATGTCGATGTGGTGGACACGACCGGTGCTGGCGACGCCCTGACAGGCGCCTACCTCGTCTTCCGCGGCGGAGGCAGAGAAGAGGCGCTGGAGAAGGCGGTCAGGGCGGCCTCGCTTTCGACGACCGAGAAGGGCGCGATGTCTTCCCTGCCGTACCGATCCGAGTTAGAATAAAAAGCATTTAGGCGGTGAATATATCTATGGAAAGAGCCCTAGTGACTGGTGGAGCAGGATTTATCGGTTCAAATATCGTTGAGGAACTTGTTCGGCGCGGCATCGAAGTGGTAGTCATCGATGATCTCTATCTTGGCTCACGCGAAAACCTGTCCGGAGTGGAGGACGAGATAGAGTTCGTGGAGGCTTCCGTGACGGACAGGGCGGAGGTCGAAACCGCCATAAAAGGATGCGAGACCGTTTTCCACCAGGCCGCTCGAAGCTCTGCGCCCATGCACAAGGACGAGCCCTACGAGGGTATGGAGGTCAATGTCGGCGGCTTCATCAACGTCTGCGAGGCCGCAGCGGAGGCTGATGTCGAAAAGATAGTCTACGCTTCCACCAGCTCCATGTACGGCAGCATCGAGCCTCCTCACGTCGAGGACTCGGGCGAGTTCCCGACCAACAGGTACACCGCGTCGAAGATGTCACGGGAGCTCTACGCCAGGGTCTACTCCCAGGTATCGGATGTCCAGACCACCGGGCTCCGGTATTTCTCCGTTTACGGCCCCCATGAACGTGCGAAGGGCAAGTACGCCAACGTCGTCTCCCAGTTCATGTGGAAGATGATGGACGGTGAGAGACCCGTCATATTTGGGGACGGCACCCAGACGAGGGACTTCACCTATGTCGCGGATGTGGTGGAGGCGAACATGCTGGCCGCCGCCCGGGACAGTGATATCGAAGGGGAGTACTTCAACATAGGGACGGGTGTGGAGACCTCCTTCAACCAGGTGGTCGAGAGGCTGAGAGATATACTCGGCACGGATATAGAGCCGGAGTACGTCGACAACCCCATCGATAACTACGTTGACCGGACCCAGGCCGATATCTCCCGGGCGAGGGAGCATCTGGGCTACGAGCCATCATACAGCTTCTCTGAAGGCCTTGAAAAGACCGTAGATTACTACAGGAAACACGTATAAGAAGTTTAAATCGCATCTGGTTTCCCATGGGAAGGATAGAGAAGCCATGGGGCTACGAGGAGCATATTCTCTCTACCCAGGTCGACATAGGCGACCGCACCGGGATGCTCGGCATCCGGAGACTTGTCATAAACGCTGACGAGATGACCTCCTACTCCTACCACGAGGAGCAGGTGGACATCCTCTACCTTGAGACGGGCAACGTAGTCATCCGGAAGAAGGATGACATGAAGGACCTCCAGAGAGGTACCGCCATGGTCGTCCGTGCCGGCGAGGAGCACCAGCTCCAGAACATCGGGAGCGAGGTCGCCGAAGTGCTTGAGATATCCTTCCCGTACATCCCCGAGGATATCGTTCGGGTGGAAGACCCGTACTCAGAGGAACGCGGGGAAGAAGACGAGTAGATGTCTAGAGGATTCCAGATACTTCTCCCAGCCGGGACCTGAACTCGGTGTCGATGAACCACAGGAGCCCGAAGTAGATCATCACCCCGGAGAATATCAGCCCGGAGAGCTCTGTCACGGTGCTCAGCGAAACTAGGCGCTCCAGCCCGAAGACACCGGTGGCCATCAAGAGGCCCGCGGAGAGCTGGTAGGACCACTTCCTCCACGGGAAGAAACTTTCTCCATCCCTGAGGAACCTACCCGCCAGCGAGGTCACTAAAACTGTCGCGGCCAGGCTTCCGATTGCTGCCCCGATAAGGCCTATGTACTGGATCAGCACTATATTGAGGGCCACGTTCAGTACCAGTCCCGCGAAGTGTATTCTGAGGGTCCTGTCAGGCCTTCCCCGACCGTATATGGCGGACATCATGTTCTTGTGGACGGAGAGAAACACGCCCGCGAGCGCCACCACTGGTAGCAGGTAACCCGTGCCGGCGAAGTCCCCCCCGAAAAGGAGGACCAGCATCTCGGGGCCGATGACTAGGCTACCGAAGAACGTCGGTATAGCCAGCAGCGGGGCGAAGGCGATTGCCTGACGCGTGACCTCTCGTGAGACCTCCTTCCCGCTCTTGCTCACCTCGGGAAGAAGGGCCTCGCCGATGCTGTCCGCGAACATCACCGCGACGAAGACTATCCGCCAGACGGTGCCGTAGATACCCGCGTCGAACTGCTCGAGCAGGAAGCCGATTATCAGAAGGTCGACCCACATCGGACGTCCACTGATTATATTGTCGAGGTAGGAAGACCGGGAGAACTCCAGTATGGTTTTTACCCTTTCCAGCGAGGGGCGCTGGAACCCGAAGTCGCGCTGCCAGTTGAAGAAGACGACGCGAGCGATGTAGCCGAGGACGAAACCCGTGAAAAGGCCGTTGACCTGCCATCCGACGAAGACCAGTGCGATCTGCACCCCTACCTCCACCGCCTTGCCCGCGGAGTCAATGAGTCCCGCATTTCCGACCTTTTCCTCCCCCCTGACCTGTGAGAAAAGCGATTCCGAGAACGCGCTGGCCCAGATAGCGGTCACGAGGTAGTAGGCCGCGGTACCTATCCCGACATAGCTGTTGATATGGGACTGGAGAAGGAAAGCTATGGCTGTGAAAACGGTTAGAACCGGGAGCATCAGGAGCGCACCGGATACCAGGTACGACTCTCCTTTCTCAGCGGTCAGCTTGGCTATACCTATCCCGATACCTTCAGAAGTGCTCTGGTAGGATATGCGGAACAGCGAGAGGAAGAGGTAGAAGACGCCGATACCCGCCGCTCCAAGGACACGGACGAAGTAGACATGGGCGCCGAGCGCCAGTGCCGCGATTATTATACGGGAAAGGTAGAAGGTCAGGGCGTCTCTTGACAGCTTCATGTCTTAGGTCAGTCAACTATTGTTTTTATTCTGGACCTCCTCCAGCAGTTTTTCGAGCCTCTCCACCGAGGAATCCCAGGAATGCTCCTCTGCGAGCTCTCTTGCTCCCGAAGCCAGGCTTTCCCTCAGTTTTTGGTTCATGATAATCCTCGCAACTTCTCCCGCGAATCTTTCTGGATTATCGGCGTCGGAGAGAAAACCGTTCCTGCCGTCTTCCACGGCGTCCCTCAGTCCCTCGGTGTCGCTCGCGACAACTGGTGTTCCCGAGGCGTTGGCCTCGAGCACCACCAGGCCGAATCCCTCGACACGGCTCGGCACTATAACGACCCAGGCTTCCTGGAGAAGCCGCTTCTTTTCCTCCTCTCTCACGAAGCCGTGGAACTCAATACCTTCCTTTCCTTCCGAGTAATCGCTGATTCGTTCTTCCAGGCGTCCACTCCCCGCGACATGGAATGTGAAATCATCCAGCTGTTGGTCCAGTGCCTCAAATATCTCAGGCAGTCGGTCCGCACCTTTTCGTCTCTCGAGCAGGCCAAGGTACAGGATTTTCGGTTTCTCCGACTTCTTTCCCGGAACGTATTCATCCGTGTCGACGCCGTTCCTCACCTCGACCACGTCTTCGCCACTGTGGCCCGCCGCCTCGAGTTTCTCCGCGGTGCTGGGGCTCACGGAGACTACCTTCTTACCCTTCTCCTTGAAGATGCCCGCGGCCTCCAGCGCGTAGAGCACCAGGTTTTTCGGGAAACCGTAGAAGTCGAAGAACTTCCTCCCGTTGATGTGGTGGAAGACTGTCACACGTTCCCAACCGCCAACGAGAAACCAGGGCAGCGGGCTGTTGAAGCAGACCACCGCATCCGGGTCGACCACCTGTGCATGGTAGTTGATGTAGAACTGCATCAGGAGGTAGTTGATGACCGAGTTACCGTTCACAGGTATGCCCGTCCGTTTGACGGAGACACCGCCCATCTCCTCTTTCCTCTTGGCCCCGACGAAGTTGGTGCTCAGGAGCTCGACATCGTGTTCCTCCGCCATCCGGGTAAGTACCTCCCTGAGAAAGATCTTGCTCCCGCCTATCTCAGGGTGCCCTCCCGAGCCTGGATGCTTCCAGTCCGTCTTGTCGATTGCCAGTATTTTCATCTCTCAATTCTTCTTGACTTTCAGTTTGAAGTAAATGTCCTGTGCCGGAAACCATCTGCTGAGGAAAGTGTATTCGTAGAAGAGTTGTGTCGCACGTGTGATGTTGACTACGGGCTCTATTAGGTAGTTCCAGAACATAAAAGGGCTTTTGACAAAAAGAATTTTCGCATTTTCGACCTGAAAGTTAGCATCTGTGTAATAGGCGTACATACCCTCATCTGTGAAATACTTGTCGATGGTCTGGATTCCGACAAGCCGTTGGTGGGTTGGATCAGTCCAGTTCTGGGAGCTCCGGTGCGGACACTTCATCACCACTTCTGCGTCTTTTGATCCTATTCGATGAACGTTCTCCATAAAGTTCATCGGGTTATCTAAATGCTCGAAGAGGTCCCATGCACGTATTTTCTCGAAATAATTTTCCGGTAAATCCCATTCTTCTTGGTCTAAATTTAGCACGAAATCGGTTTCGGATGTCTCAACCATATCTACTCCCAGAAACCCCTCTGGTTTGTCCTCGCCACATCCTAAATCAACTTTTTGGGGGTAATCCGGCATATTTCTTTATACTAGGCCTGAGGCTAATATATGAACCGGATAAGTAAGTATTATTCTAGTGATGTTAGCTGTAACCTAGTGCCTCGAGCTTTTCCTTGATCTCTTCATCCGACTGTTCTTTCTCTCTGGAAGAGACCTCGTCTTCCCGTATCGTCTTCCGGTTTTTGAACGGCAGGACGTCCCAGGGAACCTCGGTGTTCTCCCAGGTCAGGATGCCGGGACGGTGGCCGTAATCCGAAACGAGTGGGAAGACCCGCTCTCCCATCATGTTGCCGTGGTCGGAGGTTATGACGGTCTTGCCCTCCAGTTTCCGACCCAGCTCTTTCGCCACGGGATAGACCTCCTGGAGGCTGTCGGCGTAGGCCTGCCAGAGCTCTTCTTTTTCCGTCTTTCCTCTCTCCAGCCCCTGCCAGGGTGTCAGTCCTTTCTCATCTATCCCTACTTTACTATCCTCTTTATCCGGTATCTTCCAGGCGGTGTCGGTGATCTTGTGTTCTCCTATAAAGGGGTGGTGGGGCTGCATGAAGTGGACTATAAGCCTCTTGTCAGTATGTTTACTGGCTACCTCTTCCGCCTTTTCAGCGAGTTCTCCTGGCATGACGGTCCCTTTCTCGCCGTCCCAGAGCTCTTCCCAGACCGAGTAGGTCCTGAAGAAGACGTCTTCCACCACCACGTCGACGTAGGGGTTGGAGGTGACGTAGACAGTGTCAGGATAGCTTCTACCCTGGAAGTTCTCCCTCAGCCATTCGGGCGTGGCCGCGCCGCGGGATACCATGCTGTCGCAGTCCGGGTTGGCGACCTCCTTGTAGAGGTCCAGCCGGCAGGCGTCGAGCACCAGCAGGTTGTCCCAGTCTTTCTCCATCACATACTCGCCTGCATTCCCCTTGATCTTCCTGTAGTAGAGGCCTCCTAGGAACTGGAGCACGCTTCCCCTCCACCAGTAGGGCGACCGCCAGTTATCCCTGAGGCTGCTGAGCCACCTGTCCGCTTTCATATATAATTGCCTGTTGAGTCTAACAGGTTTAAGTCTAGGTGTCGTATAGGCCTCCATGGAACTCCTGGTAATCGGTTTCGACGGGGCGGACTACGAGCTCCTGACCGGGCTGGTGGGAGAAGGAGAGCTCCCGAACATCGGCAAGCTCATGGAGACCGGTGCCTACGGCGAGCTGGAATCCACGCCCATACCTATAACGCCGTGCGCCTGGACCTCGATGACCACTGGGAAGAACCCGGGCAAGCACGGTATCTTCGACTTCACCCGCGTCACGGAGGACGGCACCGAGGTGGTTAGCTTCGCGGACGTGGGGGATGATACTATATTCGAACTTTTATCGGAAAAGTATAAGGTCGGAAGCCTGAATGTGCCCGCGACCTATCCACCCCGCCAGATAAACGGTTTTATGATCTCAGGTATGATGACGCCCTCGCTCGAAAAATCCTCTGAGGACGATGACATCATAGAGGTACTGAGACAGGAGGACTACAGGATAGAGGTGCCGGAGACATACAGCGGCAGCAACGAGGAGG
>CAZVPZ010000036.1:0-6921 GCA_964629245.1 uncultured archaeon
GGCGTCCGGGATTTGAACCCGGGTTACACGCATGGCAAGCGTGTGTCTTAGCCACTCTAAGACGCATCCAGCGTCTTATGCGAGGCTTAAACTCAGCCTCGAGTTTTAGCCACTGGACCAACGCCGCGTCGGATATCAGCCGGTATTGAGTTGGTTCACGTCCAGAATTTAAAAGCCAACTGGTGGCGGTGAAGGCTTTTGAATATTCGGTGGGACTAGTCCTTGTATGAGTTCTGAACCTAGAGACCTGGTCGTCGTCGGCGGTGCCAGTGCGGCGATGACCGCGGCTATCTACGCGGTGCGCGCCGGGATGGACGTACTTGTGGTCGCGGACGAGTACGGCGGCCAGATAAATAATACTGATGTGGTGGAGAACTACCTTGGTTTCAAGTCTATCTCCGGCCCCGACCTCGCGGAAAAATACCTAGAACACATGAGGGATTATGATGTGGACGAAGAGTTGGACTCACCAGTGGCGGACATCCGGAAGGACGACGACATATTTGAGGTAGAGACAGAGGCCGGCGACGTTTTCCAATCCTACGCCGCCATCATCGCTACCGGCGGTTCTCGAAGAACGCTAGACGTTCCCGGGGAGGAAGAGTTCAAGAACCGCGGTGTCAACTACTGCGCTGTGTGTGACGGGCCGCTCTACCAGGGCGAGGATGTCGCAGTAGTCGGTGGCGGCTACGCAGGTACTGAGGCGGCGGTGTATCTTTCCGACATCGCGGAGAAAGTGTACGTGGTGAATCTCGCGCCTGAGATGTCCGGCGAGGAGATAACTATCAACAAGGTCCGGGAGGCTGACAACGTCGAAGTCATAAATGATGCGGTGACAGAGGAGATCTTCGGAGGAGAGATGGTCGAAGGCCTGAGGTACCGGAAAAACGATGAGATACATGAGCTCGATGTGACAGGGGTTTTCGTGGAAATCGGAACCGTTCCCAACTCGGACATCACCGGTCTTGTGGAGAGGGACGACGGGGGATACATAGAGGTAAACAACGAGATGGAGACAGGTGTTCCCGGGCTCTACGCCGCAGGAGACGTCACGGACCTTGGAGTCCAGCAGCTAGCGGTTTCTTCCGGCCAGGGATGTCAGGCAGGTCTCAACGCAAGCGACTACGTGAAGCAGGTCAAACCGGGAGACGACCAGTAAATGGTTAAAAAAAGGGATTTAAACCTTAGACAGAGATGAGAAGGTCCAAGCTGCTGGCGGTCGCGCTAATGTCCTACATCGCACCCGCTTCCGCCCAGATAACCGGAAGGGGAGAGTACGGTCTTGATGCGATACTCAACGTCTTGGCGGCAATCACCAACCTGATATACATCGGTCCCGCGGGACGGCTGGGGCCGAACGAATCTATCGCCTTTCTTCTAGTGCTCGGCTTCCTTTACTTCATACTCAACCAGTTCGTCTACCTTACCTGGGTATTCGTCAGGGAAAATGTCGACGACTCCAGAGGTGTCGGAATCGACGACGACTTCGATGACAGGTACACACCCGCTCTCTCAGTAGTACTGGCCGTCCTGGCCGTTCAGGTGCTCTGGCCCGTCGGCTTCGGCGTCGCTATCCTTATCGGTATAATAGCTCTATCCGTCTTCCTCCTCCGTTTCTCCGGCATCATAGGTGGTACGGCGGGCTCCAGCAGTCTGGGTGCGAAAGCTATTGACAGGGCCGACCAGAAGCTCCATGAAAGGGAAAGAGATACCCAAGATGTCGAAGAGACAGAGCAGGAAGTCGATGAGCGGGAGGATCAGGTAGAGGATCTGGAGGAGGAAGCAGAGGAAGACCTCGAAAAGGGCGACGAAGAGGAAGCCGAGAAGAAGGCCGAGATAGCCTACGAGGAACTCCACAATGTGGCGATGCTGCTTATCAGGGAGGAACGGACGATATCACACCTTGCGGAGCTGGAGAGCGAAGAGCTCGAGAACGCGATCGAGATAGGGAGAAAGGTGAGCGGCAGGAACCAGCAGGTTGAGGATATACTTGACGAACTCGACGAGGAGCTCGGCACGGTTATCTACGAATCACTCGCAAGGACTTTTCAGGGAGACAGGTCCGACAGGGTTTTCAACCGGATGATAGAGGAATACCTGGAGAATCCGGAAGAGCTACGTGAAGACATTGAAGACGGCGTGTTCGCAGTGGCCTCAGATCAGGATCCAGGGAATGCGGAACAGCTGCTCCAGCAGGTGGAGAACACGCTCGAGGAAGACCTCGAGATAGAGGAGATCAACTTCGCGGAGATCAAGAGCATCATCCAGAACAACAGGCAGGTGCTGGAAGACTTCAAGCAGCTGAAGGAAGAGATAGAAACCGCTGTTTCCGAGGAGAAGGAGCTGGAGAAGATAATGGAAGAGCTCGGGAAACGGGAAGAGATTGAGGACCTCCACCAGCAGATAGAGCACATAAAGGAAGGGTTCCTAGAGGCGAAGAAGAAACAGGAGACCCTCTCCCAAGTAGAGTCACAGCTTGAAGGGATGGAGGGCGCCGGCGACGAGTTCGACAGGATACAGCAGCTCATCGAACGGAAGCAGAAGAGGGAAGCAGTCCTGCAGATTCTAAAAAAAAAGTTAGATAGTCAGGAGAGAACTGGTCAAGAAGGCGCTCCGGACTTCTCCGACATAGCCTGGGAGAACGTGCTTGAGGAAAACGGATACGACCTGGACAGTAGCTCTACCTGGGCTTATGGCTCCTACAAGGGTTACCTGCCCTACCAAGGTTTCAAGCTCCATATCTCCAGCGGTGATCAGGAGGCCGAGGAGCTTATACGTGTACTCGCACCTATACTCTCAGGTAACCACCCTGATATCAGCATGCAGGTAGAGCACAAATGCTACAAGAGCGTCAGAGCACGCAACAGGAATAGCAAGAGACAGCAGCCAAAACTGTTCACCATATATCCTGACGCCCCCAAGAACCAGTACACGCCGGAAAGGGGTTTAGGAGTATTCGTCCAAGGCGACCCTGACTTCAACCGCAGTGTTATGTTCGCAAACGCCCGGAACTTCCAGACTGTGCTGGGAGAAGTCATTGACGCGATAAAGAAATCAGGCGTCTCACTCCAGGGCGGGCCCGACATACCCGGAGAGCCGAGGTACAGGAACACAAGAGTTCACTTCCGTTATGCTGCTATGGCATCGTATCACGCCCGGATAAAGAGGAATGACAAGGAAATCGAGGTAATCCCTGCCTGGAACGACCCAAGCTCTGATAGGTTCGACCACGACCGGTTCAAGGATGTCTGCAACAGAATCGGGTTCTCAGGCAGGAACCCTCAGCTGTCGGGGGACGAACTCCGGCAGAAAGTCTTCGAACCTAAAGCGACGCCCATATTCGGAATCAACGGCGATATCGAGGGCGACAGCTATCATCCCCCGAAAGAGGCACTGGAGCGGCAGATGGACTTCAGCTGAGGACTGGTTGGATACTTAACTCTTAACGAAAAGCTGGGCAACATGGCGCAGGAAACCAAGATGTCGAAGTGCGTGTTCTGCGGCAGCGCCGCAACGAAGACCAACGAGGCAGGACAGCCTGTGTGCAAGAAGCACAGGGAGAAAGAACCGAAAGAGGTCGCATGTCCCGAGTGCGGCATGCCGATGAAGGTGAAAGAGGGTCGTTACGGCTACTTCTGGGGCTGCGAAGGCTATCCACAGTGCTCGAAGACCTACCCGATAGAGGCGCTCGCAGAGGACGAGGAAGAGTAAAGTTTATATGTCACTAAAACATAATAACATATATGAAAGACCTTGGTCTCGAAACAACTCAATCGCTCGGAAACGGGCTTTTCTACAAGGCTGAGGGGGGCAGGAACAGCCCTGACAGGTTCGGGCGGACCTACGACTCCATAGAAGCCGAATACCGCGCCCTCCAGGAGTTAAAACAGGTCTACGACCAGTTCGTGCCCGGTCTATATGCCGCACCCGTCCAAGCTGTTACGGACGAGGACGGGGAGGTGAAAGGATACCTGATGGAGGAGGTCGAGGGCTTCGAGATAAATGAGTTCACGGGCCGCTTCCCCGACCACATGGAGGGTATAGATCCCGAGAGTCACGGCATCGACCTTGGGACAGTGGCAGAGCAGCTCCGCTACATAAAGGAACTGAAGCAGTTCCTGCCAGCCGACGGAGACCTCTACGACCGGAACGTGATGATAGAACCTAGAACGAGCAGGGTCCGGTTCTACGACCCGGCTGGTTTCGGCCCGGAGACAGCGATGAGCGAAAAGGCACGGGAGAGCGACATGGAGGAACTTGAACGTATGATCAACGAACTGGAAGTGGACGAAAACGGTGCAGAAGCCAGTATAACTGCTAGCGACACCCAGAACCCGAGAAAGGCCGCAGCATAACCTGGAAATTATTTTAAGCAGCCCGGCTCTATTCTTCACTGGTAAACCCCTATGCTTGGAGTTCCAGAACTCCTGATGGAGGCCCTGATGGCGATAGCGATGGGAGGCCTGATAGGCCTGGAAAGGGAGAATACACCGGACAAGAAGTACGCAGGTGTCAGGACTCTCTCACTCCTGGCAGGAGTCGCGCCCGGCGTGGTGGCGATATCAGGCAAGGCGGGAACACCGCTGTTCGTGGCTATATACCTGGCCATGGTATCTGCGATAGCACTGGGAGTGGTGCTTGTAAGGATGTACCAGGAAGGAGAGCACATCGGTTTCACCACTTCTGTGGCGGTCTTCGTCGCCGCAGTTCTCGGCATAATGATAGGATACGACCTCTACCAGGAGGCGACAGCACTCGCTATAATATCCGTTCTCCTGCTCGCAGAGAAACGCACATTCAACCGCTACATCGACAGGATGGGGAGCAAAGATATCTCCCAGGCGCTACAGCTCGCGGCCATAGCGTTTATACTCCTGCCCATACTGCCCTCACACGCAGTCACGCCATTCAACATCGTGCCGCGTAACGTGATGCTGCTGGTGGTCTTCGTCCTCGCGCTTGAATTCCTCGCATACATCTCCATACGCCAGCTCAGTGGCTCCTCCGGGATATACCTCACCGGACTCCTGGGAGGCGTTGCCAGCTCATTCGCGACCACGGGGGTGATGTCGAGGATAGCAGGCGAGAACCCCGACCTGAAAAACTCGGTCTCCTCCTCCCTGCTACTCACAAATTCCTCGATGATCATCCGGAACGTGGCAATCGCCACTGCGATATTCCTGCCATTCCTCGCGACAAATCCCTCCATAATCCGGCAGCTCTACGTCCCTGCGACCGGTATGGTCCTCCCCCTTATGGGTATCGCGTACCTGCTGAAACAGCAGACGGAAAACATAGACCTCGAGATAGAATCACCGTTCTCCCTCAAGTCCGGCATCAAGTTCGCCACCATCTTCCTCGCGGTAGCCGTCGCCTCGGAGACACTTAAACAGACTCTTGGCTCCGCAGGGCTCTACATAACAGCACTTGCAGGCGGCATGGTGTCCTCCGCAGCAGTGGCGACTTCAGCCGCATCCTCATTCACCTCCGGCGGCCTTGGGATAGATGTTACACTGGGCATGGTGCTACTCTCGATCGTGGGAAGCACCGGGTCAAAGATAGTGCTCATAGAGGTCACTAACAGCGACCTCCGGCACAACGTCTCCCTTCCCATAGCTTTCTCCGGTCTCTTCGGGGTAGGGCTGTTCTTCCTCCTCCCTTTGTGAACGGATAAAAATACCGGGGACAACCTCAAAAACAAGGGCCTGTAGCTCAGCGGAAGAGCGACAGCCTCCTAATCTCAAGTCTCCCGGGGATAGCTGTAGGTCGAGGGTTCAAATCCCTCCAGGTCCGTCAGGATTGGATAGCCTTGAAAGAGGATATCACAGAGGATGTCGCACCCGCTGATTTCGAGGGTGAAGCAGATAGCCTGACAGTTAGCGATTTCTACGCCGACGGGATGGAGCTTTACCCGAAGAGAAGTGCAACCCGCCAAGAAATCGTCTTCTTCGACGGCTACGAAACCACGCTCGAGGACGAATTCAGGTCCCTGGAACGGCTTTACACCCAGAACCCTGATTACTTCCCCCGGCCTGGTTTCTACGCCGACACAGGGGAGGAATCACTCTACTTCGTGGAAAGGATGCACCATGAACCCTTCAACCTCTACTTCCAGCACCCCGAGAGACTTGGCAGGCTGGACAGCCAGGAGTTACTGGCGCATCTCCACCGGTTCGGCGAGAGCATGAAAGAAAACAGGGAACCCCATGGCGACCTCAGGGGAGACAACCTGCTTATCGACCAAGAAGCCGATATAGTTGCTATAGACCCCGTCGGTTTCCCCGAAGACCTGTCCGAGCTTCCTTTCCAAGCGGGTGACATCGAGAGGATGCTGGTCAACTGGGACATCCAGGATCTCAACTTGCTTATCCGGAAAACCGCCAACAGAACCGGGGCGGAGTTCGAGGAGGACTATCTTCTTGAGCCGCTTGACTGAGAGCGAAGCCTTATTTAAGAATTCCAGTCAGAATCCGTTACATACTCTACAGGACAGCCAAGTGGGCTTACCACCCCTTAAAATTAAACGGCAAGCAAAACGCAGGGGTAGCCAAGTGGCCAAAGCTCGATGAGCTTTGGGGTCGCAGAAAACCTTTGGTTTTCGAGTGGCCAAAGGCGCAGCGTTCAGGGCGCTGTCTCTCAGGAGTTCGCAGGTTCAAATCCTGCCCCCTGCATCCACAGCTTTCAACTTTAAAGTGTTCCCTTCAAAACTGGTATCGTACGGGCCCGTAGCTCAGCCAGGACAGAGCGAGCGGCTTCGGTTCCTCAAGTCCTCCAGCGGAGAACGAGGATTGAGAAGCGAACGTAGGTGAGCTTCGATACGCGCCTTTTCCCTCGTGGAGAAGAGTGCTCGAACAGCTTTCCGGAGTAAAGCTGTGAGAAGATACCGCTAGGTCCAGGGTTCAAATCCCTGCGGGCTCGTTT
>CAZVPZ010000037.1:0-6385 GCA_964629245.1 uncultured archaeon
TCGCGAGTTCGTACTCCCGTTTTTTCACAGAGTTGAGTTCCAGGCTGAGTTCCGGCAGTGTAGTGCCGACGGCGACAACCGTGGCCCCCATTGTTTCGAGCGGGATGCCGAGGCTCTGTCCCAGGCCGACAGCAGAACCCACGGTGAGCCGGGATCCCACCAGAAGTATCGCGATGCTTCCCAGGAGCTTCACACCGGTTCCCTTCAGACCTGATCCTATGGTCTCCTGCTCCATCTTTTCCTCCACCTCCTGCTCCTCTTCCCTGACTATCTTCTCTATTATGTTGGTCCTGCTGAGGTAGTAGACAGAGAGACCGTAGGTGAGGAGCAGCATCACTCCGTGCCACCAGGCCAGGTGTTTCACAACTAGCACAGCAGAGGCTATTATCGTTATCACGGCGAGGATTTTCACAAGGGTCTTCTCCGTCTCCCTGTCTACCTTCAGGGTTCCCGCGGCTATGGCCGAGGCCCCGAGGACCAGCGTCAGGTTTACGAGGCTCGCACCTATCAGGTCGCCAGCGGAAAGCTCCGCGACCTTCTGGACCACGGAGAGGACAGCGGTGGCGATCTCGGGAAGACCCGTTGAAACCGAGATTATCAGGAATCCTACCGTGAAGCTGGATATGCCGAGAATTTCAGCCAGCTCCACTGAATACCGCACACCACGGTCTCCCGCGAACCACAGCAGCGCCATCCCCGCCACCAGCAGGACCGGATCTCCGAGTATAGCCATACTACAACCTGTTTGAGTTAGCTAAAGATTCGGATAAAAATCATTGTGGAAAGAGGAAACAAGCGATTTAAGTTTTTACTTTTAAGTGGCAAACCATGCTCTCCGGTGAAGATGTCGAGAACTCCGTGGACATGTGGAACCTCGCGATCGGCAGGGGGCCCTACTTCGAGGAAGACCTTTTCGAGAGGGATTACGTGAAAAGGTTCGACGATATCGAACTGCTGCTCCTTGACGGGGAGCGCAGGGAAGACTTCTACGACAGCTGGCACATGGAGAACGGCGGGAAGCTAGGGAAGAGGCACGTTCTATACACCGTTTACGGGGTCCTGGGAGGTTTCTGGGCCACTCAGGAACTCCTCGACGGCAACTGGGAGGCGCTGGACGCGCTGGCCGCGCCGGTTGAAGGTTTGAGCGGCTACCTGCTGTTAGACACGACCAGGAACCTCGGTAAAGAGGCGTACGACAGGGTCCTGAACCCGAAGCAGGACCTCAGGACCATGGGACCGGAAGGTCTCGACGATTACAGGCTGGTCGCGGTCGAACCCGGTTTCTACCAGCAGGTAGAGCAGGACGGCATCGAAGTCGGTCGAGACGAGATAATGGCGCACTCGGTCGACCCCTATCCCTGATCAGCGGCCTCCTCGAACATCTTTACCGCCTGCTTCCACAGGTTGAAGACCCTGAAGTAGTCGTGAGGTCACGCCAGTCCAGAAACAGGTCCTTGGCGGCGAAGCTCGTCACCACCATCCTGGGGTGGTTGTGCATCCAGCCCGTCCTCTCATGCCACGTTAATATCTTGGTGGTACCAGTCCTCTAGTCCCTCGAGTTCTTCGGGCAGACGGAAGAACTCTGCGTCTGCCTGCTCGTTGGCGGTCATGATTTCGCCGAGCAGTCTCTCATGCATCTCCGCCCCGACGTCCCAGAGGCTGTCCGTCACGGGGCTGTTAGTTGCCTCCACCTCGATATCGCCGTCGACCTTTGCCGCGTATACGCCGTATCCTTCCCCGGGTAGCGAGGGAACAGCGTCACGGTCCACCATCTCATCGACTATCTCGTACTGCCCGCCGCTGAAGCTGTAGAAGTTCTCGACGGGTATCCACGCCGTGGCCTTCCATCCTTCCCCGTCATGCACGCTGTGGACAGCGGTGTTCTCCATCAGGTCCGTGTAGCTTGACACCTCTCCTCCGGCGGTTGTGCCAGCGTAGAACAGTTCCTGGATGTCTCCTGAAGGGTCCAACTCGATGCCGGCAGCCATGCCTCCTCTTTCAAGGGTCTCGACTATGTCTTGGGGCTCCCTCTCCATGTGGACTTATTGGGGCCTGAAATGATTTAATTCAGGGCTGGTATCAGAGCTTCTTCTTTATCCTGCGGAGGACAGACCTGAATATCCTGAACTCGATGTAGACCGTTATAATCCTGCGTATCTTCCTGAAGGCGTACTTACGGACCTTCTTCTTTACCTTCCGCTTGAAGTCCTTGAACCCCATGTACAAGGATTGGTAGCGGATGCTTTAATGTTTCTGGAAGAAGTCGTCCAGCTTCGACTTCTGCTCCTCCGGCCCGATGAGAACTATCTCGTTGCCTTCCTCCAGCCGCACATTCATGTCCCCGGCGAGGGTGTTCTGCTCCTGGAGCACCGCCACCGCCTTGAACCGGGACGGGAAGCGCTTCATCTCCGCCATCTCATTGACAGTCGCCCCGACAAGATCTGAATCCTCGGAAATCGAAGCCTTCAGTACCTCCCGGTTGTTAGACAGGTTGGCGAGTTTCACCAGGTAGGGGTGTTCCACGGTCGAGATGAACTCGGATATCAGCAGGTCGGTGTGTCCTATGGTCTCCGCTCCGATTATCTGGAAAGCCTCGTAGTACTCGTTGTCCTCGACACGCGACACTACCTTCGGCACGCCGTACTTCTTCGCGAGGGAGCACACCACCATGTTCTCGTTGTCATCCTTCCTGGTCGCTATCAGCACGTCTGCCTGGGTTATCCCCGCGTCCTCAAGCGCTGTGAGTGTGGATGGCTCCTTGTTGATGACCGTGGCACCGGAAGAGGAATACAGGCGTTCGCACTTGTCCTTGTCCTCGTCGATGACGACGACATCGTGGCTGTCCTCCAGCGCGTTGACCAGTCTTGTAGACAGAGTGTTTATCCCCGCTATTACGACGTACATGCCTAGATCAGTGTTTGAACAGCTTGCTATTAAAAATTGCCAGTACCGGCAGCATCTCGAGTCGACCGGCTATCATGACCGCGATCCAGACGAACTTGGTGAAAGGCGTGAGCGAGATGATGCGGTCCATCGGCAGGAAGATGGGACCCATATTGCCCGCCGCCGAAACGCTTCCAGATAACGCGGCGAGGAAGCTTATGTCCTCGACAAGTACGACGGGAATCGCAGAGCCGAACGCGACCACCACCCAGATGAAGAAGAGCACGGAGATGGTCCTGACCGTCGGGTCGTCCATTATCTCCCCGTCTATCTTGACCTCGTTAATCGCCGTTTCCGGAAGTGAATAGGCCCGGATCCGGGTCCTTACCATCTCCATCATGGTCTTCAGCCTGAACATCTTCCATCCTCCGGAGGTCGAGCCCAGCGAGCCACCGACGAACATCACCCCGATAAGCAATATCTGGAGCGGTACGCCAAAAGCCAGTATATCCGTGTTGCCGTATCCCGTGGAAGAAAGGAACGCGGCCGAGGTGAATAGCGACTCAAGTACTGTCTCCCCACCAGAGAGCCCGCGTGAAAGCATGCTGGCGCCTATCAACACCGATATGAGAAGGAAAGCGGTGGTGTAGAGCCTGAACTCAGAGTTTTCCCTGAGTGAGGAGAAGTCTGTCTGGAGCACCTTGTAGAGAAGAACGAAGTTCACTCCGCCTATAAACATGAAGAGCACAGTAGCTGACTCTATCGCCACCGAATTGAAACCGCCGATGCTCGCCCCCATCGTGGAGAAACCTCCCGTGGATATCGCGGAGAAGGCGTGGAGCATCGCGTCGAAAGAGGGCATCCCGAGAAGGATGTAGGTCGACGTGATAATCACGGTCAGGAAGCCGTATACCTTCCATAGAGCTATTATCGACTTCATCAGCGAGGGTCTTATGGAGCCAGAGTCGGTCTTATGGGCCTCCGCGGAGAAGAGGCGGCGCGTCGCGCCGCCTGATTCACGGATGACCGCGATGAAGAAGGTCAGGATGCCGAGGCCGCCTATCCACTGCATGAAGGACCGCCAGAAAAGTATCGAGAGGGGGAGCGTCTCCGGCTCTGCGACCACTGATATCCCTGTAGTGGTCAGGCCCGCTGCGGACTCGAAAAGGGCGTTGACAAAACTCAGGTAGGGCAGGAGCGGGATAGCACCGAGTCCTATGGCGAGCACCCATCCCAGAACAGTTGCGAGCATCGCCTCGCTGACAGTCGGTGACTCCGGTTGTCCCAGGAATTTCATACCTCTGCCTGCTATGAGTGAGAGCGCGGCTGATAGTGCGAACCCTGTGCCGAGAGTCCAGGGCTCCGAGTAGTAAAGGACCACGAGGAGCGGTATCAGCAGGATTGCGCCGAACACCTGTAGAAAACTGCCCAGGAACCCCATGACAACCGTGGTGCGCATGTACTGGAAATCGGTTCTCCGGAATAAAAAGCTCCCCTAAGCGCTTTGATTAAAAAGATTTCGTGTTCAAAACTGAGATGCTCGGAACCGCAGAGGAACTGAGCGAGGTGACATCAATGCAGGTAACAGTTGGAACTCAGAGCGGAGACACACATCAGCTTGAAATCGACGATCCAGGTTCTATTGTAGGTAAAAAGGTAGGAGAAACGTTCAAGGGCGGAGTCATCGGCCTCGACGGATACACGCTGGAGATAACGGGCGGCAGTGACAGCGATGGCTTTCCCATGAGGGAATCCATCGACGGCACAGGTCGCAGGAAGGTTCTCCTGGAGAAAGGCGCCGGGATCAGGGAGAAAGAAAGCGGTGTCAGGAAGAAGAAATCGGTCAGGGGAAACACTGTTTCCGAGGACATCCAGCAGTTGAATACGAGGGTCGTCGAGGAAGGTTCCAAATCAGTGGAAGAACTGCTTTCCGGAGACACAGAGGAAGAAGGTGAATAGAGTGGTAATGGAAGGTCACTCCCGTGCGGTCTGGGTATCCTCTGATGTGGACATGGGCGGGACAGACGACTGGGAACTGCTTGAAGAAGCATACCTGGATGGCCGGAGAGGACAGCTTGTATCTTACGACTCGGTAAACGGCGTCGGCGTAGGCGCCACCGCCCAAGCCCTGGAAGACAAGGGCCTCTCAGACGGCGATTACGAGCTTATCAGTAAAACCCCCAGTTCCGACTCCAGAACCGGCATCCTGGCTACGCCAGATCCCGGGATCGATGTACGGACAATAGACGAGACGGGTTATGTCAAAGAACTCAGGCTGGAAGGCATGCCGAAAACCGTCCAGAAATAACAGGATGCTAGCAGATGAGCGATAAAATACCAGAGGTGAACATCGGCCTCGTAGGCCACGTCGACCACGGGAAGACCACGCTGACACAGGCGCTGTCAGGCAAGTGGACCGACGAACATTCAGAGGAGTTGAAGAAAGGTATAACCATCCGGATAGGCTACGCGGATGTCACATACTACAGGGACAGCGATGGCAACCTTAACGTTGATGAGGACGGTGAAGTGGCGCGAACGGTTTCACTCGTTGACGCTCCCGGCCACGAGACCCTCATGGCGAACGTTCTTTCCGGAGCAGCTATAATGGATGGCGCAGTGCTCCTTATAGCGGCAGATGAAGAATGTCCACAACCCCAGACGCGCGAACACCTCGCCGCGCTCGATATAACCGGTATAGAAAACATAGTGGTCGCGCAGAACAAGATAGACCTTGTTGACGAGGAGCAGATAAGGGAGAACCACCGCCAGATAAAGGAGTTCCTGGAGGGCACCGTCGCAGAAGACGCCCCCGTAATCCCAATAAGCGCGCAACACGGCATCAACATCAACGCGCTGCTCAAGGCGATCGAAACCGAGATCCCTACGCCGGAGCGGGATTCCGATGCGGACCCGAAGATGCTGGTGGCGCGGTCCTTCGACATCAACAAGCCCGGCAACCCTCCTGGAAGGCTGAGAGGAGGCGTGGTAGGAGGAAGCCTGATCCAGGGAGAGCTGGAGGAGGGTGATGAGATAGAGATGAGGCCCGGCATAAGGGAAGGTAAGAAGTGGGAGCCCGTAACCACCGAGTTGGAGGGTATAATGCACGGCGGGGAGCCCGTCGATACCGGAAGACCGGGAGGACTCCTCGCGGTAGAAACCGGTCTAGACCCGTCTTTAACCAAGTCAGATGGCCTATCCGGCAACGTTCTGGGACTGAAGGGCGAGCTGCCTGAAACTACGGACATGATAGAGATAGAGGTCGAGCTGATGGAACGAGCCGTCGGACTCGAGGGAGAACAGCAGATAGAGAACATAAAGGAGAACGAGCCCCTGATGGTCAACATCGGCACAGGGAAATCCGCGGGTGTAGTCACTCAAGCGGGTAAAAACGTCAGGATAGATTTAAAAGTGCCGATCTGTGCTGAGGATGGAGATCGGCTGGCTATTTCCCGGCAGATAGGCTCTCGCTGGCGTCTTATAGGCCATGGACGGATAAAAT
>CAZVPZ010000038.1:0-6298 GCA_964629245.1 uncultured archaeon
CTCCTCCTTCACCACCGTATCCTCCTCCCCCTGATACCGCGTCGGACTCCCCGGCTCCGGGTCCGTGGTCCTCCCAGGAGGTGCTGTTGAATCCTTGATTTGATGCCTGAACGGTTCCCTGGATGTCCACGGGGCCGTCAATCAGGAGCAGGGGCGCGTATTCCTCATAGTTCTGGTTTAGACATCCGCTTCCCCGGAAGGATGTGTCGCAGGCCCGGGGAGTGTTGTTGATATTCACGGTGGCTCCTGATTCGACTGTGAGGCTTGTCAGGAGATACTTGCCCGGGCTGTAGGTACAGCTGGTTCCGCTGGGTATGGTTACACTGCCTGTGGTGGGGCAGGTCGTCGAGGGGTTGGTAGAAGTGCTTGTGAGAACTGGAAGGTCTATCCACCTGAAACCGGTCTGGTCCAGGAAGTTGTAGTTGGTGAGATCGGCCTCCTGAAGGTTGGCGAGAAGAAGGACGGAGTTACCGTTCTGGAGGTATTCATTCACACGGCCCAGATTGGCATCTATATCTGAAAGTGTGTCATCGGGAGCAGGTGCGTCCTCCCTGAAAACTAGGACATCGTAGCTGCCGAGCCCTGTGCCCGAGAAAGTGAATGTGTCGACCTCTGTGTCGGATTCAATGCCGTTGACAGGCTCCTGTAGCGTGTCCCTGAAATTGACCGGCTGGTCTGCAGGATAAACGGTGAAGCTCCCGCCACCGGGATCGATGGCCTTCATGTCGTAGTGGTTGTCGGGTTCGGTGTCGGTCGTGTTGCCCCAGAGAAAGAATTCATCCAGGAAGAAAGGCCCCTCGCTTGCACCGAACTGGCAGTCCGTGCCGTTATCCACCCAGAAACTGTCGTAGTCGATGTTGCCGTTGAACCCTGCGGATTCCTTGGGGTCGGAGTCAGTGACGTATATCCTCACTCCGTGATAGGATTCCCGGCTGGCACCTGTATCTTCAGTTCTCTTTATCGTGTATTCAGACTCCAGCTCTTCGAGGTCGCCCTCACAACTGTCTCCTCCTGTCACATCCACCAGGCTTTCGGTGTATACGTCTCCTGAGAGGACGTGGAAACCTATGCTTGACTCGAGTATCGGCAGGTTTTCGACGTTTCCGGAGACCTCCAGTCTCCCTTTCGAAAGGGTTTCTGCCGCGGTCTGAATGGAGCCTGTCCCACCGTTCCCGAGGAACTTTTCGAGGTGCCCGGTCTTTTTGAGTGTGTGGCTCATGTCTTTCGCGGCTATCTGGTCTTGGAAACGGTCCCAGTTCTGCGGTGGCTGGCTGGAAAAGCTACCGAGCACGAACACGAAGAGGGTGATGGCGGCTATGAAGGCCTCGATAGTGTATCCTATGCCTTTCCTCTTCACCATGAAAGCACCTCTATCCTCATGGGTTCGTCTTCAAGGGCCGCGTATCTCTGGAACCGGATAACAGTCGAGTCGGAGTCGACGCGCGGACCGAAGGTTTTCCAGTTCTGGCCGAGCACCACCATGGCTCCTCTCTCTTTCCTCCTGTTCTGGAAGGAGACCAGTCTATAGCCTGCTTGACCCCCATACAGGTTGAAGGAGTCCCCGGGGTTGACCAGCACGCCTGTGGTGAAGTCCCAGTTGGAGGAAACGTATGCCGCGTCGTATATGCCGTCGTGCGAGGTCACCAGGAACCTGTATATGGAGCCATTGAAGATTTCTTCCCCGTAGTGGACGATGTTGCCAGAGGAGCTGTAGTAGGCGCTGGTGGGCTCGATTATGGAAGGTGAGGAAGGGGGATTGCCTCTCACGAAAGAATCTTGGGTGTTTACTATGGGCATCCAGGTGAAGTTGAACTGGAACTGGTTGTCCGTCTTTGTAACCGTCTTGAACTGCGAGTAGTTGAGGTATTCTCCGGATACAAGGTGGTCAAACGTCTTCAGTCTCTCTATCTTGTCCCTGTCGAGTTCCATGAACTTGGGACCGGATGGCCCGTTTTCCGCCAGGCCAAATGCGGTTATACTGTTTATAGTGTTGTCATTGCTCTGCCAGTCGCTACCACCTCCGCTGTACTCGTGGTAGCCGGAGGTAGTGAGCATCTGCGTGGTGGCTTGGCGTGCCTCAAGGTTCAGCGAGGCTATCTGTGTCGTCTCCGCGATATCGGGTAGTGCGCCCGAGCCGACTGTCATAAGGACTCCGAGTGCCAGGAGGTAGACAAGTGCTGCTGCCAGGAACTCGAGGTTTACCTGTGCTTTGCGGTTCATTCAGACACCTGATAGGCCTACGGCGTACATGAAAGCGACGAACGCTACAGGCAGCATTATCAGCGCGTGTTTGACCCCTGCACTCGGGGAGCCCTCTGCTATCTGCCCTGCGACCGCCCCGGTGCATGCGCCCTGGACCATGAGCATCGCGAACAGCAGTGACTTGTAGTAGGCCATGTTGCCGTAGTTGTACTTTGTGGCGACGTCGCTAGTGAAGGAGGTCAGGTTGGCGGGTACGAAGCCGAAGAGTTTTGACATCTGGCAGAGTGGTGCCGCCACGCTTACCTGTGGACCACAGAAGTTGGTGCTTCCGCCTCCACCTTCCCCGAGGAACTCGAGGCCCTGGAGAGCTCCTTTCTCGGCGCTCCCGAGCCCGAGGAGCTGTCCGAGCATTGTGTAGAGCCCAATCGTTATCCCGATGAAGAGCAGGTAGATTATGTACATTATGAAGATCTGTTGCTTGATTTTGGAGTTCTTCTGCTGTATGGTCTCCTTAAGCTGGGTGGAGTCCTCGGCTATCGCCTCTATTGTCTTCGTGATGTCGCCCCCGCTCCGGAAGCTCTGGAGGAGGATGGATACCAGTTCCTGGATAACGGCGGAGTCGCTCATACGCTTGGAGAAACGCTCCATCACCTGCGGGAAAGGTATCCCCCATGTGAGCTGGTTGTGTATCTTGTTTATCTCGTTGTTAAGCCTGCCGTAGTCTGTCTCCTTTGCTGATTCGAATGCCTGCAGGATGGTCATGCCGCCCCTTTTCGATTCGGCGAGGTCTTTAAGGAAAGAGGGGAACTGGTTCTCCATCTCCCTGACCGCACGGTTCTTGAGGAAGGATATTATGCCATAGGGCAGTATACCGATTATCAGGCCGAGTATCGTGACCGAGCCTCCCAGCTGGGGGTTGGCGATGTTGTAGAGCAGTATACCTGTGACTATCAGGATTCCGCCGACAGCTATCGAGGAGAAGACGACCTTGTCCTCGGTAGAGTAACCGGGCTGGTACTCTTCCTCCTGAAAGAAGTCTATCAATCAGACCACCTCACCTTATACCACCTGGTGCAAGCCCCTGCACCAGCAGTATGAACATCCCGGAGATGAGCGGGAGACCTATGAATATTGACAGCAACTGGATGGTGGCGATCATGTTGGGTGATATACCGCTCCCGAAAGTGCTCATCACAACACTCATCGCGGTGAAGACTATCGAACCGACGATGACGACTGTGATGTACATCTCGACCAGGAGAGAAAGCTGTTCCGAGAACTCTTCCACGCGTCTCCGGTAGTCGTTCATCAGCCTGTCGGCGCGCTCCTGGAGGAAGACACGGAGCGAACCGCCGGAGGTCAGGACGTGGTTGATACCCCACATCAGTTCCTTGAACTCCCTGCTGGGCGTCCTCTCCGCCGCCCTTCTGAGGGCACGGCTTATGTCCATGTTGAAGGTCTCGATGTCTCTGGCAATCTTCTCCGCCTCCTTCGCGACCTCACCGTATTCTTCGACCTCGGAGAGGACCTTGAAAAGCTGGTCTATAGCTGTACCTGTACCTGCGAGCGTGGACATGTACATCGTCGCGAACGGCAGCGTATCCTGGATTTTCGACGCACGGTTCTTTATCATGATGGAGGGGTATAGGTAGAAGGTCATCAAAGTCCCGGCGCCCAGCACCAGTGATAACGCGAGGCTGTATATCATGCCTGTAAGCCCGGAACTGAGCGCCCAGACGCTACCTATCACGAATAGACCGAAGACGGTTACTATTATAGTCGAGAAAATCGTCATACTGACGTACTCGGGTAGAGAAACTTCGATATTGGCCTTGGATAGCTGGGGTCTCAGGTCCTGGAAGTAGTCCAGGTAGTCAAGCACGTAGCTCCCGATCTGGTCGTAGCAGAAAGCGGCGTACTTCTCAAGCATTCTCTCCTACTTCTATTTGGTCTTTTTCGGAGTTTAACGTCTGGTCTATCTGTTCAAGTATCGACCTCGGATCAGAGTAGTAGCGAGAGATGACCTGTCCGACTTTCCGGTAGTGTTTTATCTGCTGGTCCTGCATCCAGTTCAGGACGTACTGGCGGTTGACCAGCTCTTTCTGGATGTCCTCCGGATCCATGGCCGACTGGTCGACTATGTCCTGCAGTATCAGGGAATTGCTCGCGGTCTCGTATTCATCGGTCTGGGCGTTCCACTTGAAGACCCTGTTGGCGTCTATCCCCATGTTCTTGTCGTATCCTCTTACCTCGAATATACCCTTTATCCTCCTTATGTAGGAGCCCTCTCTCCTGATCCTCGCGATAAGCATTATCGCGTCGAGTGTCTCGATGAGCGACGGCGAGAGATCGATGGGCTTGGTCGTCAGGCGGTCCATAAGCATGTCGAGCGAGTCGGCGTGGATGGTGGAGAGGCCTGTGTGGCCCGTTGCCATCTGCTGGAACAGGATGTAGGCTTCCGCACCCCTGACCTCACCGACGATGATGTACTCGGGACGCTGCCTAAGCGACTCCTTCAGCAGGTCGTCCATCGACACTTCTCCTCCCTCCTCGGCGCTCGATCCGAACCCGCTTCTTGCGACCTCGGGCACCCAGTGCTCGTGCGGGAGCCTCAGCTCTGGCGTGTCCTCGATAGATACTATCTTCTTGTCGGGACGGATGAATAGAGACAGGGCGTTTAACTGGGATGTCTTTCCCGCGCCTGTTGTACCGGCGACCAGTATGGATTTCTCGTGCTCCACCAGTGTCCAGAGATAGCTGAGAATCTGGGCGTCCTCTGTCTCGAAATCCATCATGTGGATGGGTGTGAGAGGGTCCTCTGTGAAACGCCTGATCGTGAAGTTGGAACCCTTCCTGGCGATGTCTGTCGCGAGCGTCGCCTGGACACGTGAACCGTCCGGGAGAGCGCCGTCGAGCAGTGGCTGCGAAACTGATATCGAGCGACCGGCGCGCTGTGCCAGCTTCATGACGAAGCTGTCGAGTTCGTCCTCGTCTTCCCACATTATGCTGGTCTTTATCGACCCGAACCTGGGGTTCCTGTGGTACGCGTAGACAGGTATGTTGGTGCCGTCACACGAGATGTCCTCTACCTCCTTGTCGTTCATCAATGGCTGGAGCTTACCGAGCCCCGCGAGATCCCTGTGTGTGTAGTAGCGTATGACCTCTCTCTGCCGGTCGGTGAGGGAGATGTTGTACTTGTCGACGATCATGTCTATCTTGTCCGCCAGGTATTCCCGGGCGTCTCCCTGCTCGAGTTCGGTGAAGTCGACGTCGAAGGTGCGCTCCAGTATCTCCCTTATCTTCTCAAGAATGCGTTCCGTCTCCTCATTGATTTCCGGCTCTATTATGTTGTAGACCAGCTCTCCTATCTGGTCGTTCCAGGTGATGTGTGCCCAGGCGTAGACGGTATCGCCCTTGTCGGGATCTGCCGGGATCAGCGGATAGGAGATATCGACATCTGTAAGTCCGCCGTCCTCTCCCTCGTTCTGTTCCACCATTCCCGGGATGTAGGAACCTGGCGTTGGAAGCCTTATGCCCTCGTGCTCTATCTCTTCCTCTTCTTCCTCATCCATAAACCACTCGGGATGCTTTGCCTTCCTCAGCCGGTTTATGAGGTGACCCATTTCCAGAGACATCAGTTTGCCCTCAAGCTAAATTCGTTTTCTCTTTTGAATACTTTTACTGAACCTCCCTCGACGGAACCTGTGAATATGAACCGGTTCTCGAGGTCGCCAAAGCTGGACTCGTAGGTGCGCTGGCTGGATTTTATCTTCAGTCCTTCGTCAAATGTCATGGTGTAGTCGCTGTCGGCTAGGTCGTCGGGCAGTTCTATGCTTATCTGGCCTGAATCGGCGTTCTGGAGGTTGAAGACTGCGTCGGTTATCTCGGACTGTATCATGTCTATCTGCTTGTCCTTCCCTCTATCGAGTACTTCCTGCTTGTAGGAGGTGAAGATTGAGATGCTGCCGATAGCTACGACTAGACCCATCCCGAGGGCCATCATGCTCTCGATTGCCAGGTACTGTCCTTTCATGGTTTTATCCTACTGTATGTCGATCTCAATACGGATTTTCTCCTGTGGGAGCGTTTCACCCGT
>CAZVPZ010000039.1:0-5727 GCA_964629245.1 uncultured archaeon
TCGTCCAGAAGGTCCAGAGGAAGCTTGACAAGGATGTCAAGATCTACGAGTACAGTGAGAACATCGGCAAGTTCCTCAACAACATAGTCCCCGCAGACATCAGAGGTGTGGAGATAGAGGAGAACGGCCAGAGTAAGCAGGTAGAGATATCGGTCTCCAGAGAGAACAAGGGCCGCGTAGTTGGAAAGAACGGCCACAAGATAGATTCCATCCGAGAGATCCTGCAGAGGACCCACAACGTCGACGAAGTCACAGTGGAGTAGATTTAGTAAGGTAGAAGTTCCATATATCCATATGGAGGAGCGTTTCTGCCCGAACTGTGGTAGTCAGAACGTGGAGCCGGACACTTCTAACGCAGCATATGTCGCAGAGGCGGGAGGAAACCCGAACGAGTGGACGTGCAACGACTGCGGCTACACCGGTCTGATGCCCGAAGGCGACCCTGAAAACGCGGAGGGGAACATAGATTTCGAGCCAGACGACGACTACCAGCGGGTGGACATCAGCTTCGGCAGAGGATACCTGAAATATCTCCTCTACGTTGCGATACCGCTGGTCATCCTGATCCTGTTGATACGGCTGCTTTAGGCAAACTTATTTTGAACCGTTCACAATTACTCGACATGAACCCTATCAAAAAGGAGATAGAGGACCTGGAGCGGTTCGAGGAGATAGTGGGCATACTTTCAAGGCAGGGATTCGGATTCTTCCTCGGCAAGCTCGGTATCACCCGGAAACACCGGAAGAAGAAGCCTTCGCCCGAACGGTTGAGGGAGACGATAGAGGAACTTGGACCGACGTTCGTTAAGTTCGGCCAGATAATGGGTGAGAGACCCGACATCGTCCCCGAGAAGTACATCGAAGAACTCCAGAAGCTCCAGGACGACGCACCGAGGTTCGACTCCGGGACCGCGATGGAGATAGTAGAGGAGGAGATAGGGACGGAAGAGTTCGAACGTATAGAAGACGAGCCTATCGCCGCCGCCTCCCTGGCTCAGGTCCACCGCGCCAGGCTGGACAGCGGGGAGGACGTAATAATCAAGATCCGCCGTCCTGGTATAAAAGACCAGATAGAGAAGGACCTGGAGATACTCCGGTACCTCTCTAACCAGGCGGAGAAACACTTCGAATCGATGCACGACATCAGGATAGGCAAGCTGGTCCAGGAGTTCTCCACCTGGACACGGAACGAGCTGGATTTCGAACGCGAGGCATCTAACGCCCAGATATTCAAGAACAACCTCAGGGACGAGGAGAAGCTCGAGGTGCCTGAGGTCTACCCCGACCTGACTACGGAGAAAGTCCTCGTGATGGAGTATGTTGACGGTATCAAATGCACCGAGACCGAGAAGATGAAGGAACTCGATATCGACACGGAGGAACTCGCCGAGACCACTATAAGGGCGGGCTTCAGGCAGGTGGTGATGGACGGCTTCTTCCACGCTGACCCCCATCCTTCCAACTTCCTGCTGAAGGGGGACGGCACTATCGTATACCTTGATTTCGGGATGATGGGCCAGATAAGCAAGAAATACCGGGACAAGATAGACCTGTTCTTCATATATGCCCTCAACGAGGACTCGGAGAAAGTCCTCGACATACTGACGGATATCGGATGGACGGAAGATGACGCGGACCTGGAGATTATAGAGGAGAAGATAGACGAGAAAGTGCTCCGTATAAAGAACAGCAAGATAAAACAAGCCAGCATCTCCCAGGAGTTCCTCGATCTCTTCTTCTACGCCGGGAGACACGGCCTCCACCTCCCCCTTTCCTTCACCCTGATGGGTAAGAATCTGCTCACGCTCGAGGGGATAGGCCTGACGCTTTGTCCCGATTTCAGGCCTACTGAGGAGTACCAAGAAGTGGGGGAGGAGCTACTTAGGGAGAAGAACTCGCCGGAGAAACTGGCGGATGAGGCCTTCCTCGACATGATGGCCAACAAGGACCTGATTGCGAGACCCGCCTCCTCCTTCCGCGAACTCGTGTCCCGAGAACAGAAAGAGGACGGGTCCGCGACCGAGACAACCATCGAAATCAAGTTACTTCCCGCGGCACTGATACTCTCGTCCGCGCTCCTGTTCATGGCGTCCTATTTCAGGACTGAACTGCTCTACATAGGGCTGTTTGAGCTCATTCTGGGCCTCTACTTCCACCAGCGCTGAATCCCAAGTGGTATAAAAAGTTTTTCAGGCACCTGACTTGTATGGGTCTCTACAACGCACGCAAGATGAGGAGAAAGCGCCAGGAGTTCCGCTGGAGCGATATAGATTACAAGCGGAGGATGCTCAAGCTCAAGGAGCGAGCAGACCCCTTGGAGGGCTCTCCGCAGGGCCGCGGCATAGTCCTTGAGAAACGTGTCATCGAGGCCAAGCAGCCTAACTCCGCGCTGAGGAAGTGCGTCCGCGTACAGCTCATAAAGAACGGCAAACAGCTGACCGCCTTCGTTCCGGGAGACGGTGCTATCGACTACATCGACGAGCACGACGAGGTGCTCATCGAGGGAATCGGCGGCGCGAAAGGAGGTCCGAAAGGCGACATTCCGACCGTCAGGTACCAGGTGGTCAAGGTAAACGGCGTTTCACTCGAAGAACTCGTCGCCGGAAGAGCAGAGAAACCCACACGGTGATAATCATGACAGACAATCCTGCCAAGCTAGACCTCAAAGACGAACTCCTCACCTTCGGAAGATGGGATGGGGAAGAGGTCGAGATAGAAGACGAGGGGCTGCTCCGTTACGTCAACCTGGAGAACGTTCTCGCACCCCGTTCGCGAGGAAGACATACTGAAAGACAGTTCTACAAGGCTGATGTCCCAATAGTTGAAAGGCTGCTGAACAGGATGTACGTGGCTGGCCACCGCGGGAAGAAACACCTTATAACCTCGGGCCGGAACACTGGCAGCTCCCAGAAGCTCTGGAACGTCATAGAGGAAGCCTTCGAGATAGTTGAAGACGAGACCGGCGAGAACCCTCTACAGGTGCTGGTCGACGCGATCGAGAACTCCTCCCCAGTGGAGGAGGTCGTCACCTACCAGAGAGGAGGGGTCAGAGCGAGGAAGGCGGTGTTGACCGCGCCCCAGAGAAGGATTGACCTCGCACTGAGACTGCTCGTGCAGGGCGCCTACGAGAACCGGCTCGCAACCTCAACCGACGCTGCAGAGGCGCTCGCCGATGAAATAATCAAGGCCGCGAACGGCGACTCGGAAGTCCGCGCTGTTCGCGAAAAGGAGAGGCGCGAGCGCGAGGCAGAAGGAGCCCGGTAGCTTATGAGTGCGGACCTGATAACGTTAGTATACTTCGGTTTCACCGTCCTGATGGTAGCAGGATTCCTCATCTTCAGGAAGCTTATAATGGGATCAGATTACGCCGATGAACATCCCGGCAGGGCACGGGGAATGTTTGCTACAGCCCTGATGGTACTGGGGCTACTCTTGATAGCTGGCGCGATAGTGATGCTCCTGCCAAGTACCTGAGCAGGGAGCATGAGCCAAACCCTCGCGATGCCCTTTTAAATCTTGTATCAGCTTCTTTGGTTATAATCGGTGAAAGAGGAAAATGTCTGATGAGAAAGAACTGAGTGCGATTAAAGAGGTAATCAACGATCCAGAACACATAAGGAACATAGCCATCGCGGCACACATCGACCACGGCAAGACAACACTTACAGATAACCTGCTGGCGAGGGCCGGCATGATTTCTGACGCGCTCGCGGGCGAGCAGCGCTTCATGGACTTCGACGAGCAGGAAGCGGAGCGCGGTATCACTATTTACTCCGCCAACATCTCAATGGTCCACGAGTACGATGACCAGAAATACCTTATCAACCTTATCGACACCCCGGGCCACGTTGACTTCGGTGGAGACGTCACACGTGCGATGCGGGCGGTAGACGGCGTGGTGGTTCTCGTCGATGCTGTCGACGGTGTCATGCCACAGACCGAGACCGTCATGAAGCAGGCGCTCAACGAGGGTGTGAAACCCGTGCTGTTCATCAACAAGGTCGACCGTTTAATCGAGGAGATGCAGTTAACTCCGGAAGAGATGCAGGAGAGGTTCGTCAATATAATAAGAGAGGTCAACACCGCGCTGAGGAAATACGCGGATGAGGAAACCGCGGAAGAATGGAGGATGAAGGTGGATGATGGAACAGTCGCTTTCGGTTCCGCACTGAAGAACTGGGCTATCAGCGTCCCCTACATGGAGAAGTCCGGTATCAGCTTCCAAGACATAATCGACATGGTGAATGACGGTGAGCACGAGGAGCTGGCAAAGCAGGCTCCCATCGAGGAAGTGGTGCTCGACATGGTAGTGAAACACCTGGTCAACCCACAGGAAGCAGCGCAGAGGCGTATCGCAGAGACCTGGCCGGGAGACCCGAAAAGCGAAGTTGGAAAGGCGATGCAGACACAGGACGCGGAAGGGCCGCTTGTTGGCGTCGTCACTAACGTGGAGGACGACCCGCACGCGGGAACGATCGTGACCGCGAGACTTTTCTCAGGTACTATCGAGGAAGGTAACGAGCTATACGGCATCGGCTCCCACAAGACGGAGAGAGCACAGCAGGTGGGTATCTACTCCGGGCCGAGGAAGCTGATGACAGATCAGGTCCCTGCAGGGAACATAGTGGCGATAACGGGGCCCGACTTCTCGACAGGAGAGACGTTTATCCGGGAAGGCGAGGACGAGATAGCGCCTTTCGAACAGATAGAGCACGTCTTCGAGCCGGTCGTCACGAAGTCAATCGAACCGAAGCGCACCTCCGACCTGCCGAAGCTTATCGAGGCGCTCAGGAAGCGTGCAAAAGAGGACAATACTATCAAGATAGATATCGACGAGGAAACGGGCGAGACCCTGGTATCAGGACTCGGAGAGCTCCACATAGAGGCCAAGATAGAGCGGTACCTCGAGGAGCAGGGGATCGACATCCAGGTATCCGAGCCCATCGTCGTGTTCAGGGAGGGGATCTCCGAGAGCAGTGACGAAGTCGAAGGCAAGTCTCCCAACCGCCACAACCGGCTGGTGATCTCGGTCGAACCTGTAGACGAGAACGTCCGCAAATTCCTGAAGGAGGAGTACGCGGAGATCAAGATGCAGGCGGATGATGAAACAGAGGTCCGTGAGGCGCTTGTAGAAGCGGGCATGGACAAGGACGAGGCCGACAACATCATGGAGGTCTACGAGGAGAACATGTTCATCAACGCCTCTAGAGGTATCAAGAACCTGAGGGAGATACAGGAGTACCTGGTCGACGCGTTCCACGAGTTCTGCGACGAGGGACCGCTGGCCAACGAGCCTGTCATCGGCTTCAAGGTGAAGCTCCACGACGCGAAGCTCCACGAAGACGCGATCCACCGTGGACCGGCACAGATGATACCCGCGACCAAGGACTCGATGAGGAACGGCTTCCTGAACGCCAACCCACAGCTTATCGAGCCGAAGCAGATACTGAGGATCGACACCCCAAGCGATACGATGGGCGACGCGATGACAGAGGTCTCGAACCGGAGAGGAGACATAATCGACATGGAAGAGGAAGGCGACTCCAGCGTCATAAAGTGCAAGCTCCCGGTCGAAGAGCTGTTCGGTTTCGAGGCTGCACTGAAGTCCGCGACCGGCGGCAAGGGCTTCTTCTCGCTGATAGACTTAGTTTTCGAGCCCATGCCCATGAATCTCCAGGAGGAGAAGATAATGGCTATCCGGGAGCGGAAGGGCATGAAGCAGGAGAT
>CAZVPZ010000040.1:0-5010 GCA_964629245.1 uncultured archaeon
GACGCGGGTTCAAATCCCGCGCTCCGCGCTCTTCTCGTATGCGAAGAGTGCTCGAACAGCGTTTGGATTCAAACGCTGTGTTCCGCGACTTCCGATTCGGTGCATCGCTCTAACAGGATTCGAGTTCGAATCCTGCCCCCCCTGTTTTTCGGGGTTCATGTAAAGCCCTCGTATCCTGCGTCGTCATCGTCGAAACCGTCCATCTGTTCTCCCGCGCTTTCCCTTTCTTCTATACCGCCGTCCTCATCAGATAGTGTGAAGTTGGCGGACTCGTCAAGTAGTTCCTGGCCGAGTTCAAGTATCTCCCTGTTGTCCGCGTCCTCGGGGATTTCGAGCCCGCCTGCACCATCTTCCTCAACTATCTCGAGAAGTTCTTCCACCTGTTCCGCGACGTAGAGGTAGGGATGGGCGGCCGGACCGTAGAAGTACCGTGTCCCCCGCCCGCCTCCAGTTATCTCGACAAGGCCGTGTTCGTCCATATCGCGGAGAATATTGGAAATCTCGGGCTGGTGGAGAGGCCTGTCCTCCGCGAACTCTCCCTGTTTGAGGTCGGGATGCAGTGAGAGGAAGAGCTCCGCCTCGTGGATGTTCTCGAACCGGTAGGGACCGGTCCCGTTGCCGTGGATCTCTCTGACCGTATCGAAACGTTCCCAGAACTCGCCCCCGAGCCCGGCTACGTCGCCGTACTCGAGTTCACCGCCGTACTCCCGATCGAAGTAGCGCGGACCGAAATCACCCGAGTGAAGCGCCTCTGTCAGCTCGTAGAACTCGAAACCTGTCACTGTTTCGCCAGTCATCAGTTACAACATCTCGCTGAAATCTTAAATTACTGTAGCTATCCGTCGACCGGTATGTCGCCGGTGTACTGGTCGACGACGTATTCTATGGAACCCCTGACACTTTCAGTAGAGCTTTCCGCCGTCCGGGACCTCGCTGCCTGGAAAGACAAGCACGGGATTCCCGTTCTCGTCCGGAACGCCCACGGTCAGCGCCTCGGACACGAAGCCGGCGATGTTGACCTCACCGAGGCCGGTCGCACAGAGCACCTGTCGTCCCTCGAGTTCGCCGAGCTCGTGGTTGTACAGGACTTGGGCCGCGCTCTTTACCTCGCGGTCGCCGAAATCTATCCAGAGCTTCGCCATCTTCGGCTTCCTGCATTCCTCGAACTCCTCTACTCTCAGTACCGTTCCCACCCTGAACTCGTTTTCAAAGAGGTCTTCGGTCATGCTCTAGCTATTGGCGCCAGATTTCTAAACTTTTCCTGTCTATAGGTTTGACTCCGCCCAGGCGTAGTCGCCGCCCGGTCCGGCAACAACCATCTCGTATACCTGTTCGGCCTCTTCTGCCAGCTCTACTCCCCCCGATTCGTAGGCTTTTTCCTCAAGGAAGCCGTTCCTGTACATCAGGTCGAAAACCTCTGGATCCTCCAGGTTGAGTTCTTCCAGGGAGCCGTCCTGCTGGAGAACAGTCATCACCGGCAGCACGTCTTCCGAACCAAGGACCCGGTATATCTCACCGATTGAACGCAGGTCATCAGGATAGAAGACGCCGTTCTCTATATCTTCCTCTTCGGTGTCAAAGGCAACCATGTCGGACTGGTAGATCTGCAACATCCCGGTCTCTGTACGGGTCGCCCAGTCCTGGCCGAAATCGGTGAGTTCGCCGTTCTCCATAAGCCCCCTGTCTTCGAGTTCGTCCCAGTAGTCTAGAACTCTCCGCTCTATGTTCTTTCCATCTCCCTTTCTCGTTGTGCTCTCAGATGTCTCGGCGAGATGCATTCCAATCTCGTTCAAGCCCTCGCCTTCTTTCGTCCTCCACCATATCTCGAACTCATCACCTCCAACAACGCTGTAGAGCTGGCCGAGCTCCTCGAGATAACTGTCTAGTTCTACCATTCCCACATAGACGCTGGAGTCTAAAAAGTTATAAACCCGTTAGAGATCAGTTCTAAAAGCACGGAAGACTTACATTTCCACATGTCCAGAAGGAAACTCTTCTGCCCTTACTGTGGCAACAGGCTTGAAAGGAAACAGATAGATGGAAGGACGCGAGACTTCTGTCCCGACTGCGGCGAAGTCATCTGGAAGAACCCGGTGCCGGTTGCGGGAGTCGCGGTCGTAAAGGACGGAGAGGTACTTATGGTAAAACGAGGGATTGAGCCGGATAAGGGCCAGTGGAGCCTGCCCGCGGGATTCCTGGAGCACGATGAGGAGCCGAAGGTCGGCGCGGCACGGGAACTCGAGGAAGAGACCGGAGTCAGAGCTGGCCCGGATGACCTCGAATTTCTCGGCACCAGCCTGTTCGACCAGGAAGGCCGCGGCCACCTGCTGGCACTGGTATACAGCATAGAAGCCCCGAGGACAGCCGGAGAAGTAAAGTCAGGCTCCGACGCTGAAGATGCCCGCTTCTGGAAGCTGGAAGAACTGGAGGGATCTGGAGAGGTTCTCCGCGAGCACTATTCCTCGTTCGTCAGGAAGGCTATAGAGCAGAAACCAGACTAACGAAAACTTTTTGAATATTCGCTACTTGCTAATAACAAGTGATTTGATGGCGGCCGGAAGAGAAAGTGGAGAAACACCTGAAGTCAGGAAAGAGCTTGAAGATGCAGTCAACCACCCCTACTTCGAGGAACTGTTCGTGGAATCGGAGCAGATGAACAGCAGGAGCGGCACCTGGGTCGGCCGCTCGGGAGACCGGATAATAAAGTTCTACGGCAAAAAGGATGGAAGGCATTTCGTTGTCGATTTCGCCAACAGGTGGAAGAACTTCAGGGAAAGCAATCGTGACTGGAGAATCCTGCTGGAGCCCGACACCGTTTCTGAGGAAGAGGCCAGACGCAATTCTGAGTACGCGCTGAAGAACCAGGAAGAGATGGGCATAAACGCACCCTACCCTATACACCTTGACGAGGACTTCCGGAACCACCCACAGGACGATTTCGAGGAACTCGAGTACCTAAAAGGAGATCCACTGGCTGATCTGGTTGAGGATACTCCGCCTGAAGACCTCTACGACATATCCTTCGAGGTCGGACAAGTGATCCGGGATGTCCACGACAACGGGCATGCTCTCAGGGATCCTCATTTCGAGAATATCTGGGTGGAGGAGAACGGAATCGAGAACCCGGACGGATACACCGTGTACAACATCGACCTTGAGCACTTCGAGAGGGACGCCGAGTACGAGGACATGCTGGTCGACCACCTGATGTTCAGCCGGGACGCACTTCTCCAAGAAAAGGAAAAGTCATACGCCCTCCTGGACGGTTACACTGACGGCTACGGAGAATCCCTCGGGAAGGAACTGGCTTTCAGCACATGGCTCTGGAGCGGCAAGAAGGCTGCTTACGACCGGGAAATCGGAGAAACAGGACGCATAGCTAGGAACTTCCTGAACTATAGCTTCAGATGAGGATAGAGGCGAAGGAGAGGAGGGCGAGCAGGAAGCAGAGGTAGGCGACTTCTATCCTCTCCGCGATTTTCAGGACGATATCGATTGAGAGGTAGCCGACGACGAACGAGGTCGCGGCCGCGAGTAAAAGCATCGGGCTGAACTCGAAGCCAGAGAACAGGTTGAGGCCTATCTGTGCAACGAGGACCGCGGGGACGCTCATCAAGAAGGAGAGCCTGAAGGCGTCGTCAGAATCAAAGTCAAGGGCAAACAGGCCGAAAACAGTGGCTCCCGACCTGCTTATCCCCGGGATGACCGCCAGCCCCTGGAGAAAACCGACCTCGAAGCTGTCGAGAAGGTTTATATCTGCGTATCCTCTCGTCGCAGGTTTTCCTATCAGCTTGATGATTCCAGTGAGTACCAGTGCAAAACCTATGAATCCTGTGAAGACAGCGGGATTCGACGGAAGCGCATCCATACCAAGGAGATAGATGGCGCCACCCACCAGGCCGCTAGCGAGAGTGGAGAAGAACAGGAAGTTCAGGAGCGCGTACTCAGACGGTATTTTTTTCTTGTCAAAGAACTCCTCCGTGCATCTGGGAACGTCTTCAAGCACCCCCAAGAAGTCCCGTCTGAAGTAGGCCAGGGCAGCGAGCATCGTCCCTGTATGGAGGAAAATCGCGGCGTTGACAGATTCTGCGGGCGCGGAGCCCATCAACTGGGTCATGAAGAGCGCGATGACTGCCTCACTGCTTACAGGGAGCCACTCAGAGATCCCCTGGAGCGCGCCCAGTAAAACTGCGGTGGCCGGTTCCATGGAAGCTAGACGGTGGCGGAGCTTTTTTAGATTATATAAATCTAAGCACCGCCGGTAACCACAGAGGTCTTCAAACGATGGCAGGAAAGTTCGAGGAAGCGGAGGAGCGCACGTTCAAGAACGTCTACATCTGCAGGAGATGCAACGCCCGGAACAGGACCAGGAACCCAGATAATACGTCGTGTCGAAAGTGCGGCTACCCTCACCTCAGGAAGAAGAACGAACAGTTCGCCGGCTAGACCCCACAGTTTCTTAACATCCATCGGGCACCAGACTCCTATGGCCGGACCGGAATACATGGCACAGGTTCCCCGGAAAGAGTTCGAGACACGACTGGAACGTGTACGGGAAAAGGTTGACGATACCGCTGTCTTCTTCGACGCCACCAGTATCGAGTATCTTACCGGCTTCGACCACATACAGACAGAGCGACCGATCGTACTCGCGGTAGATGAAGAGCGGGTAGAGGTAACGGTGCCGCGGCTCGAGGTGGAACGCCTGGAGAGCAACGATATCATCGACGAGGTCCACCACTACTTCGACTACCCGGGAGGCAAACCCGTCGAGACAGCGGCGGAGATGATACGGAAGATGGGCGCGGAGCAGGTCGAGGCTGACATGGACGGCGCGCCGGGGGTCATGGGCTACGAGGGACCTCCTCTCTCCAACTTCGTGGAGGTGGAAGAACAGTCCTGGGTGCCGGGGATGAGGAAATCCAAGAGCGATGTGGAGATAGAACTCATCAGGGAGTCCGCAAGATGGGGCAACGTTGCCCACGAACACCTCGCCGATCTGGTGGAGGC
>CAZVPZ010000041.1:0-4377 GCA_964629245.1 uncultured archaeon
GCGTTCCAGAACCTGGGCGCGGATTTCGCTATCCGGTCGATTATGTCTATCCCCCGCTTGGTTCTCCTGTAGAAAAGTATGTAGTGCCTGCTGACCTTCTCCCGGTCCCACCAGAGGAAAAGGCCGATGCCCGCGACAAAAGCAGCCAGGAAAACCAGTCGGAGGTTCAGACCTTCCATATTCAGTAAACCTTTCAGCCAGCTTTAAAAACAGATGTCCGGGGATGAGCGTATTAAAAAGCTGGAAACAATTCGATGGTTATGGAAGAACCGTTATTCTGGAGCGACCAGCTGGCATTCAGGGTGACACAGAAGTTCCCCCCGGATGATGTCTACGTCTGCGCCGCAGGGATATCTCCCTCAGGAATCGTTCACGCGGGCAACTTCAGGGAAATAATAACCGTGGACTTCGTCGCCAAGTCTTTACAGGAGCGGGAAGAGGACGTGAGGTTCGTCTACTCATGGGACGACTACGATCGGTTCAGGAAGGTGCCGGCGAACGTTCCCGACGAGTACGAGAAATACATCGGTCTACCGCTGACAGAAGTGCCGGATCCGGAGGGATGCCACGACTCCTACGCGGACCACTTCGAATCGAGGCTGGAGGAAGAACTGGAAGACATGCACATGGACATCGAGTTCATCCGCCAGACCGAGATGTTCCGGAACTGCGAGTACACCGACCTGATGAAAAAGGCGATGAACTCCCGCGAAAAAATCCGGGAGATACTCGACCGGTACCGGAAAGAACCGCTGGAGGACAGCTGGTGGCCCTTGAGAGTGTACTGCGAGGAGTGCGGAAAGGACTTTACCGAGATACAGGGTTACGACGGGGACACAACCGTGGAGTACCACTGCAAGGAGTGCGACGCGGCCCGTGAACTTGATTTCTCGGAAAAAGACTCGGTCAAGCCTCCTTGGAGGATCGACTGGCCGATGCGCTGGAGTTACGAGAACGTCGCCTTCGAACCCGCGGGCAAGGAGCACTCCGCAGCCGGAGGTTCAAGAGACACCGCGAACGAGATAGTGAGGGAGGTCTATAATAAAGAGCCCCCGGTCCACCAGATGTACGAGTTCGTCACAAAGGACGGTTCCAAGATCTCAGGGAGCGAGGGTGAGGACGCCTTCACGCTTTCAGACCTGAAACAGGTCTACACCCCGGAGCTCGTGAGGTTCCTGTTCTCGGGCACGAAACCGAACAAGGCGTTCGAGATACCGTTCGACGAGGAGATATTTCAGCGCTACGACCGGTTCGACAGGATAGAACACAACTACTTCAATCCCGGGGAGGTCGAGAACGACAAGAAAAGGAAGCACCAGCAGCGGGTCTATGAGCTCGCGATGGTGGATGTTCCAGGGGAACAGCCCGTCCGAGTGCCGTTCCAGCACGCTTCTTTCGTTGCGCAGACCATTCCCGAGGAAGACTGGGAGACCAAGGCCGTCGAATCTCTGGAGCGGACAGGACACGTCCCGAAAGAGTTAAGCGAGGAAAACCTGGAGAAGGTGCTGGAGCGCCTGGAGCTGGCGAAGAACTGGGCCCGTGAGCACGCGCCAGAGGAGTACCGTTACAGCATAAACTGGGAGATACCGGACAAGGTGAACGAGGAGCTAACTGGAGAGCAGAAGGAAGCGATGGAAATGCTGTCCGAACTCCTTAGCTCCCATGACTTCAGCTCTCAGGACGAACTGGACGGGAAGATATTCGACGTCAGGGACGAGAGCGGTCTCGCGACCTCCGAGTTCTTTGAGACCGCGTATCGAGTGCTTCTCTCCAGGGAGCAGGGACCGCGCCTTTCCCGGCTGGTACTATCCATAGGCGTCGACGAAACCTCCGAAATACTCTCACAGCTGGAATAAATGGACGACCTCAACCAAGATTTCGACTTCACCGCTCTAAAGCTCTGCGGGATATTCTTTGCGCTCTACACGTACCAGGTCTTCACAGGTTTCGACCCTGGCTTCAACGCCTCAACGTCGCCCTGGTGGAAGTTCTTCACCTCTATCTTCGGCCACAGCGACTTCGAGCACCTGTTGAACAACGCCTTCTTCATCGGACTCTTCGGGTCGATATACGAGCGGTTCACCGATACCACGACCGTGCTCACCACATTCCTGGCCGCGGCTTTATTTGCGAACATCTCCGCCTTCGTCTTCTTCCCTGGCTCCGCGATAATAGGTGCCTCGGGCGGGGCGATGGGGCTGCTCGCGGCGCTCGCCGTCTACCGGCCCCAGAAGATAGGGCTCGCGCTCGGCGTCCCTCTCCCGATGTGGGCGGTGCTTATCGTCTACATCTTCATCAACACAGTCGGTCTCTCCGGCTCGAACAGCGTCGCCTACGAGGCCCACCTTCTCGGTATGGTGGTAGGAGCAGTCGCTGGCTACAGGATAAGGTCCCGGCCCTACCTGGAGGGAGAGGATGAGAGCGAGGGGGACAGCTGGCGCCGCCGCATAAGGAAGTGGGAAGAGAAGTACATGCTCTAGCTACGCCAGCGAGATCAGCGACGCGATGTAACCCGCGCTTATGAACGTGGCTGCGGCGCTGCCCAGGCTGACCAGCACGAAGGTCAGGAGCACCACGCCGACACGGTTCCCCCTCAGGGAGGTGTAGCTCTCCAGTTTTGAGAACTCCTCCATGTCGCTGACCTTGGGAGGTCTCAGCTTCGCCTCCGCATATGCCGCTACCATCCCGGCACCTATGGCCGGGTCAAGCGAGGTGAGGGGTGCGGAGAGGAAAGATACCACCCATGTGACAGGATGGGCTCCCGCGGCGACAGACCCCAGCAATGCGAGTATCCCGTTTATCAGTATCCATGCCGCCGATGCCTCGACGCCTGTAGAAAAGCCTATCTTCAGGAAGCTGTAGCCGAGTCCCGCGATTATGAACGCGGGCAGTCCATACTTCATTATCTTGAACCAGGGGATGCGGCGCTCGTTGAAAGGTTCGTAACCTTTCCCCTGTTCGAGGTCCTCGGCGAGCCCCTCCACGTGTGCCGCTCCGACGACGACTACCGCGTGGTCGAAGTCGCGCTCCAGGAGACGCTCGGCCATGTAGCTGTTCCTTTCGTCGAGAAAGGTCCTGCTGAGTGACGGGAACTCTTCCTTGAGCTCTAGCACAAGGTTCTCGACCACGTCGCCGTCCGTAAGCTCGTCCGCGTCCACCTCGTCAGATGCCACTACCACCAATGCGGCGAGCCGGAGCTTTTCCAGGAAGCTGAGTTCGGAGAGCGCCCTCCTGAAGGTCTCGTTTATGTCCCGGTCGATGAGCGCGGTCTCGACGCCCTGCTCCTCCGCGGCCTCTAGGGCGGCAAGCATCTCCTGGCCGGGTGTGACATCCTCCTCCAGCCCCATCTTCCTCTGGTATATGGAAAGCAGGACGTTCAGGAAGAGCAGGAATCCCTTGCCCTCCTTCAGGACTTCTACTACGTCGAGATCCCTCCAGTCCTCCTCACCCCTCAGCGACTTCAGCCGGGTCTCATCCAGCTCGACCGCGACGAGGTCGGGGTTCGCCTGCCTCACCACGTCTCTGACCTCTCCCTGGCTTTCGGGGGAGATGTGGGAGGTGCCAAGTATCGTGACCCTCCTCCCGTCCAGTTCCACCTGCCTTTTCACGGTGAGTAATCCTCGGGGGAAGGTTAAAAAGTCGAGTCCTGCGGTTCCCAAACTCTCTAATACCTCCGTAACGCATCTTGCATTATGCCTGTTATAGAGGTCGAGGGCCTGAGCAAGTCTTACGGCGATGTCGAGGCCCTGAAAGACGTGGACATGGAGATCCACGAAGGAGAGATAATCGGCGTTCTAGGGCCGAACGGTGCAGGCAAATCCACGCTTGTGAATATCCTTACCGGCCAGCTTTCACGTGACTCGGGTGAAGTTGACGTTCTGGGTCTCGACCCGGGAACGAGTGGCGTCGAGCTCAGGTCGAGGCTCGGGATACTGCCGGAGCGGGAGGACCCACCCAGCTTCCTCACCGGCGCGGAATACCTGGAGTTCGTCTCGGATGTCCGGGAACGTGAAATCGACGTCGACGAGTGGGTGGAGAGGTTCCGTCTCGAGGGCAAGATGGAGCCGCTGACCATGGACCTGTCGAAGGGCGAGAAACAGAAGCTGATGCTGGTCCAGGCATTCTTCCACGACCCGGAGATAGTCTTCATCGACGAGCCGTTGATAAACGTCGACCCGCTTATACAGGAGGAGGCCAAGAAGCTGTTCCGGGAGTACCGCGAGGAGGGAGGAACCGTCTTCCTGTGCACGCATGTCATTCCTCTCGCTGAAGAGGTGTGCGACCGGGTCTTCTTCCTCAGCCAGGGGGAGGTCATAGACGTGGTCGAGGACACTCAAAACTTGAAACAGAAATTCCTGGAAGAAGAATGATACGCAG